>JAODMS010000098.1 GCA_025464925.1 Arthrobacter sp. | reverse complement strand
CCGGGATTGACTGTCCAGTGGGCTGGCCGGACGCCTTCCTTCCCTTCATAGCGGGGCACCTGAACTTCGACGCCTATCCGGTGCTGGACCATGACGGGATCGAGGGCCGCCGGCTGCTGGCCTACCGGGAAACGGACCGGTTTGTCACCGGTCACACCGGCTTGATCCCGCTCAGCGTCTCCGCAGACCGGCTGGCCCACCCTGCCATGAGGTGCGCCGTGATCCAGGCAAAGATCTCGCTGGCTTACGGGCCGCAGGCCAGGGACGGCAGCGGCCGGCTTGCCGAGGTCTACCCGGCGGCTTCCCTGAAATCCTGGGGCCTGCTGGCCCGCGGTTACAAGGGCCGGGGCGGAGCGGAAACGGAACGGCTGGCCCTGATCCTTGACAACCTGACCAAGGCGGCACCATGGCTGGACCTGGCCGGACACGAGGACCAACTGGCCGGCTCCGATGACATGCTCGACGCGATCGTCGCCTCCCTGACAGCGCGGGCCGTCGCCCTGGGCAAGAGCATGCGCCCCGAGAACGGCCAGGCCAGGGCTGCCCGCACCGAGGGCTGGATCCATCTGCCCACCGGCGGGCTGCACGAGCTCAACGGCACTTAGCCGCAACGCCGCGGCTACTGAAGCCCCAGCGTCCAGCCGCTGATCTCCTCGGGGTCTTCGCCATGGACACGGGTGTAGTCCCGTGCCCGCATCCGGCGGTCCTGCAGGGACTGGCGCAGCAGCGAGTGCTTCTCGGACAGCCCCGGAACCCTGTCGATCGCGTCGATGGCCAGCTGGAAGCGGTCGATCCCGTTGAGCATGGCCATGTCGAACGGCGTCGTGGTGGTTCCTTCCTCCTTATACCCGCGCACATGCAGCCCCTCCTGGTTGGTGCGCTTGTACGTCAGCCTGTGGATGAGCGAGGGATAGCCGTGGTAGGCGAAAATGACCGGCTTGTCCGGGGTGAAGATCCCGTCAAAGTCGCGCGCCGAGAGCCCGTGCGGATGCTCGCTGGCATCCTTGAGCCGCATCAGATCCACCACGTTGACCACCCGGACTTTCAGCCCCGGGACGCCCTCCTTCAGCAGCCGGGCCGCCGCGACCGTTTCCACCGTGGGCACGTCGCCCGCACAGGCCAGAACGACGTCGGGCGCCTCGCCGGGAACTTCGGAGCCGGCGAACTCCCAGATGCCCAGGCCGCGTCGGCAGTGGTGCGAGGCCTCCGCCGGGTCGAGCCAGCTGAGACTGGGCTGCTTGCCGCTGACGACGACGTTGACGAGGTCCCGGGAACCGAGGCAGTGCTCCATGACGGCCAGCAGCGTATTGGCGTCCGGCGGCAGGTAGACGCGGATGACCTCGGGTTTCTTTGTCATCACGTGGTCGATGAAGCCGGGGTCCTGGTGCGAGAAGCCGTTGTGGTCCTGCTGCCACACATGGGAGGAGAGCAGATAGTTCAGCGAGGCCACCGGCTGGCGCCACGGCAGCTCTCGGGAGACCTTGAGCCATTTGGCGTGCTGGTTGAACATCGAGTCGACGATGTGGATGAAGGCCTCATAGCAGTTGAAGACGCCGTGCCGCCCGGTGAGGAGGTAGCCTTCCAGCCAGCCCTGGCAGAGGTGTTCGCTGAGCACCTCCATCACCCGGCCGGTGCGCGCGAGATGCTCGTCGACGTCGTCAATCCGGTACTGCCAGACCTTTCCGGTGACCTCGTAAACGTCCTGCAGGCGGTTCGAGGCCGTCTCATCCGGGCCGAACAGCCGGAAGTTCTCCGGGTTCAGGGCTATGACGTCGCGCAGCCAGGCGCCGAACGTGGTCATGGGACTGACCCGTTCGACGCCCGGTTCAGGAACGTCGACGGCGTGCCGGGCGTAGTCCGGGAGCTTGAGGGCACGCAGGAGCACCCCGCCGTTGGCATGGGGGGCCGCGCTCATCCGCAGCTCGCCTGCCGGTGCGATTTCCGCGATCTCGGGCTTGAGCCGGCCCTGTTCGTCGAAGAGCTCCTCCGGCCGGTAGGACTCCAGCCACTGCTCCAGCTGGGCAAGGTGGGCCGGGTTGGTACGGACCTCGTTCAGCGGGACCTGGTGGCTGCGCCAGGTGCCCTCCACCCGCAGCCCGTCAACTTCTCTGGGACCGGTCCAGCCCTTGGGCGACCGCAGCACCAGCATGGGCCAGCGCGGCGCTGCGGCCTCGGTGTCGTGCTGTCCGGCCTGCGTGTCCCGGCCAGCATGCGTGCCGGCGCGGCGGTCCGCCTGGATGGCACGGATTTCCGTCAGGCAGGTGTCCAGTGCGGCGGCGAAGGCCCGGTGGGCTGCGGCCGTGTCCGCCGGATCGGCGACCGTGACGAAGTGCGGCTCGTGCCCGTAGCCGCGCAGGAGCAGCTCCAGCTGGGGCTCCGGCATGCGGGCCAGAATGGTGGGGTTTGCGATCTTGTAGCCGTTCAGGTGCAGGATGGGCAGCACCGCGCCGTCCGCCGCCGGGTCCAGGAAGTTGTGGGAATGCCAGCTCGCCGCCAGCGGCCCCGTTTCCGCCTCGCCGTCGCCAATCACGACGGCGGTGATCAGCTCAGGGTTGTCGAACACCGACCCGTACGCGTGCGCCAGCGAGTATCCGAGCTCGCCGCCCTCATTGATGGAACCGGGGGTTTCCGGCGCGGCGTGGCTGGGAATTCCGCCCGGGTAGGAGAACTGGCGGAACAGCTCGGCCATGCCCTGCTCGTCACTGCCCACATGGCCGTAGATCTCCGAATACGTGCCTTCGAGCCATGCGTTGGCCACCACCGCGGGGCCGCCGTGGCCGGGCCCGGCGATGAACAACATCTGCTGACGGTCCCGGCGGATGACCCGGTTCAGGTGGGCATAGACGAAGTTCAGCCCCGGTGTTGTGCCCCAGTGGCCCAGCAGCCTCGACTTCGTGTCATCGGCACTGAGGCGTTTCCGCAGCAGCGGATTGGAACGCAGGTAGATCTGCCCCACGGAAAGGTAGTTTGCCGCCCGCCACCAGCGGTCCATCAGCTCCAGCGCCGCGCCATCCAAAGCATCCGCGGGGCCCTCCGGCTGCACTCCAAGGGTGCCGGCCGGGCTCTTCCCGGCGTCAATGTTCAGCTCACTGGTCACTACGGTCCTCGCTTCGCTCGGCCCCGGCAGCGGGGCATCCTCCATCGCAACACGTCCCCGGGCAGGACACAAGCCCGCGCAAAGCGGCCCCTGCCCGGACTTGCCAGCCCGATACCACCGGGTAGTCTTTGACCAGAATGTTCACGCTGACCATCAACCAAACCGACAGCCGGCGCGACGGCGACCGAGTGCCGCAGCTCCTCAAGGACCTGCGGCACATCCCGGCGCGCCTCGATTTCGACCGCTCGGTCGAAGATGAGGTCCAAGGCATTCTGGACAGCCCGCAGCAGGTTGTCGAGGCCGCCATGATCGCACTGCGCAGCGGCAGCTGGTACGTCGGAATCGGCGTTGGCCCGGTCAATGATCCCCTGCCAAACCAGATCAAAGACGCCTCCGGACACGGGCTGGTCTATGCCCGCCGCGCCGTGGACCGGCTGCGTAACGGCAAGGACCGCGTCCCGGTGGCGGTGGAGGGCCCGCTGGCGGACCTCGCCGCGGAGTCAGAGGCCGTCCTGCGGCTGCTCGGCCATATCGTGCATGACCGAAGCCCGGCGGAATGGCGAGTGCTGGATCTGATGACTCCCGGGGTACGCGGACAGCAGAAAGCCGTCGCGGAAGAACTCGGCATCACCACGCAGGCGGTCAGCAAGGCCGTGGCCCGGGCACAGTGGAACGAGGAACACGCGGCGCGGCCCGCCGCGGCCCGGCTCCTGGGCCTGATCCTCGAGGCCCGCTAGGCCTGTGCCCGTTTGCCGCGGGCCCGGCCAGGGCCAAGTCCGGCCTTAGAGGAGGCTGCGCAGCACATGGGCGGCGCCGTCTTCGTCGACGGACTTCGTGACCTCGTCCGCGGCGGCAATCACTTCGGCCGGCGCCTGCCCCATGGCCACGCCGCGGCGGGCCCAGGCGAGCATCTCGATGTCATTGCGGCCGTCGCCGACGGCGACGGTGCGGTGGGCCTCGATGCTCAGCCGGGCACGGAGGTTCTCCAGCGCGCTGGCCTTCGTGACCCCGGCGGCGGCGATGTCCAGCCACGCCGTCCAGCCCACTGAGTAGGTCACGCCGGCGAGGCCGGCGTGGCGGATCGCGGCGTCGAACTCTTCGGGGGTGTTCTCCGCGCTGAAGACCACCACGCGCACGGCGGTCGCCTCCAGCATGGTCTGGAAGTCCACGCCGATTGCCTCGACGCCGAAGCTGGCATCCTGGAAGCGTTCGGTGGAGAGGAAGTTGCCGTCCTC
>JAODMS010000087.1 GCA_025464925.1 Arthrobacter sp. | reverse complement strand
GTCCGCCTGGTGGAACGTTCTGGCCTGGACTCTTCGCAACGGTGCGACTTTGGCGCCGGTTCTTGCAGCGTTCTTCTGGCCGCTGGCTACTCGCCGCGCGGCGCTTGCGGCCATGATTGTCGGTTTTGCGGCAGGGTTGATTTGGTACCAGCTGGGTGGATGGTCTCCGAGCAAGTTCCACCTCGGGATCCATCCGGTCTGGGTCGGGATGTCGCTGAACGTCGTGGTCCTGATCGGGGTCACCTTGGGCAGCGTTCGCTGGCGGGTCACGGGAATTGGGGTGCGGAGGCGGCGCGGATTTGTTGCCGCTGCGCTCTGCCTGGCCGCCATCGGGATGGCCGGTCTCAACGCGCCGTTACTCGGATCCTTTGGGTTTTTGGGGCTGGTGGCCTTCGTCATCGTCGTTCTGGGAGCGATTGCCACGTTCTTGCTAACCCAGGCATCTGAGAGGCAGCAGGACAACGACAGTCCAGCGAACACCGAACGTCAGGTCACCGTTTAACCGGCCCCCACAGGGCGCCGGCGAGGCCGTGCATGCGGAACCCCGGATCGCTCGCCGCTCAGCAGCGGTTGGGCCGAGGGCGGTTCGGTGAACACGTCCAGGGCCGCGGGCATTTTCTTAAGGCCCGCACGCCACGCGTGCGGGGCCTTTTGTTCGTCGTGACGATCCCCAGGGCCAGGGCCAGTGGGCAGCGGGGTCGAGTCCTGCAGGTGGTGCCATTCGGTACCGAAGGCTAGGCCCACCTGCTGGAGCAGAACCGGGGGTAACGTCGCGTGGCGACAGCTCACCGCAGTCGCAATCGATGACCGAGCAGCAAAAGTTACCCCGTTTCTGAATCATTCATCTGCCGGTGGCCTGGCGCCAAACGAGCCGTGAATCCCCTGTGAACAAACCGGCGCCCAGCCGAAAAGGGCACACGGTTGTGCCTAGTTTGGAGTCAGGGGTTCTGCGTACCGGGACACGCGAGGCAGCCGCACCCCAGCCCGAGAACAGCCAAACACTGAACACTTTGGTGGTCTCAATGCCCATCTTCACGACGCTTGTAGACAGTAAATTCGTCATCACGGCGATCACGGCGATCACGGCGATCACGGCGATCACGGCCGGCACCGTCGCCCTCGGGGGATCGGCGGTCGCGTTCATGAACATCGCGACCCTGACCGGGTCTCAGGACACCACCGCGCCGGCAACGGCTAATGCTTCCGCAACGCCCTCAGAAGGCCCGACATCGGCTCTGCCGGCTCCTGAAACGAAGGCTCCTGAACCGGAGACTCCTCCGGTAGCCCCTGTCACGCCGGAGCTGGCACCTGCTGAGGCTGACACAGCCACCGAGGATGGGATCGAGGCCCCACCAGCCCGAATCCAGTGGAGGCCGAGAAGCCTCAACAGGTGTCGCCCGTGCCTGCTGCACCGCTGGCCCCTGCCGCCCCCGCGGCGCAAACCAAGCGCGATGGGCCGGTTGGCGTTTCCAGGGCTGGACGACTGGGGGGCACACGTTTCGATTTTGGATGGTCAGCGGACATGGTCAAATACGACCGTAAAGTCGGGTTGAGGAGCCGAGAGGCCAGAGAATGCCAGATGTTGGGGGAAGTATGACAGTCAGCAGCCACCAGGAACACGATGATGCGGTGCACGCCGAGCATGAAGCGGCTCTTGCCCGCGGTGAGCAACGGGTTTTGTATTTGACCGAGCACGGGATGCTGCACAGCTACACCAAAGTGGAGTTGGGAGGCCCACCGAACGGGAGTACACGGTGGTGGCAGAACCTGCCCGGGCTGCTGTTCCTGTTACCAATGCTCTGCCTCGGGATATACGTGTTCATCACGGTTGGAGAGGCAAGTGCGCGGTGGGCAACTCTGTTCGGTGCCGTGCTGATGGCCCTGGCGGCCGTTTACCTCATCTGGGAAATGATGGTCGTGTATCGCGGTCGAAAAGAGCATCCGGCGGGGATCGCCTGATCCACTCCGAATTGCCGGGGCTAGGACCAAGCTTCCCGAGTCCTACACGCAATCGCAACCAATCAAGAAGAGCCGATGGTGAACGATCCCCAGTCGCCATGACGTGGCGTTTTCGATTGGGCCCGACACCGCAGCATCCTCTCAGGGATACCTGTCAGAAACGACCCGTTTGAGGTGGATGTTCAGGCTGGTGCAGGGCGACACCAGGCGGCGACAGGATAATGTTGGGGCTGCTCGGGCCGTCCGGCGTGGGTGGGAATTGGGGGTGGCCCGGATGGGATTGCATCGTGCTGGAACAACGATTGGCTTCGCCGTGCTGGCCTTGCTTACGCTGACGGCCTCGGGCTGCGATGAGAGGCCATTCACCCGCGACGATGCCCGCTCCACTCCGAACTCTGCCATTCAGGTCGGCGAGTATAGGGACAAAGACTGGGAGTACGTGGACAGGGCTGGCGTGACGAGGAAGCTCAATCGGTGTGAAGACACGAGCCCGTGGAATGTCGCCTACAGCTGCACCTCACCCGATGGCACCGTTGAGTTGACCTTCAATCAATCCAAATACGGTATGAAGAAGCCCACGCTCCACGTCGGTGACGAGGAGGTGCCGCTCTACTGCATCAACAACGGATTTTGGGGCGATACGCTGAGATTCTGCCTACCGGAGACGGCGCCAGCCGTTCCGGGCCCGCCGATCCCACGACGTAACGCTTCATAAGCGTGGCCTCAAGCCTGAACATCAAAACGACGGTTTGCGGCCGCGTTCGGCGCCCTGCGGCGGGATGGAAGCAGGGGGGTGGACATTCGGGGGCACGCTCAGAGCAGTGACCGGCCGCAGGTGTCGGGAACGTTGTTGCTGGGCGCGGGTGCGGCTCTGCGTCGCAGGTTTGTATCGATGATGCTCACCAGCGCCGGGCCGCCGTTGGCGCGACCGGGCACGGCATACTTTTGACACTGCGTACCGTCAGGGCCGCCCACCGGCCGCTGGCGCAGGGCACAGACCTGACCTGCACGATCACGTACTTGCCGGTCATGAGCGGAAGGCTGTCTGGCAGGCAGCAGCTGGCCAACACGGTCCGGTCTGCGAACCGCTGGCGGCCGTAGGCTATGCACACCAGATGGGACAGGAATTGGGGGACCGGATGACGCAGACGACAACGAGGGACCTGGAGGAACAAGCTGCGGCTTGGGACAAGCAGTGCACGAGAGTGCAGTTGAAGTACTTCGCGGTGGTGTTGCCGGTCATGGTTTTGCTTTCGGGTCCTTTCTTCATCACTCTTCAGCACTTTTTTGACGTTGTGACTCTTTTGATGTCAGGTGAGATGGCGTACGGCCAGCCCGGGTACTACGAGTATCAGGCAGCGAAAGATCAGGCCATCATCGTCCTGGCCGTCTTGTTCGTCCTCATCATCGTCGTGCTGTACTTAGCGCACCGCTGGTACATGAAAATGGTTCGCGTCCTGGGACCACGGCCCGGGGGATATCCCGGCAAATGGCAGCGCTGGCTCGGCACCGCATCGGACCCGGGTGACGTCACCGGCGGTGTACCCCGCCGCGGACAGTGGACCAAAAACGAGCTGCAAAACCGGAACGAGGACTGACCGCGATGGCACGCAACTCTGATGGGGGAGAGGTTGTCCCGGATCCGGAGAATCCTGGGATCCAGTTTCCGCGGATGCTCACGCTGGCCCAGGTGAAAGAGATCCTGAACGTCGGAATGCCGACGATTTACGCCCTGCTTGCATCCCAGGAACTCCGTGGAGTTCAATTCGGTGAAAGGCGCGTGTGGCGGGTGAGCGAGGCCGATGTAGCTGACTATCTGGAGCGGTCCTACGCCCAGACGAAGGCCCGTATTGAGGCCGGCCAGCCCGGTGAAGAGGAACCCGCCGGAAACTGAACCGTTGGAACCACTTATTGGAGTGGCCGTCACGCGAAGGTGACGGCCACTCGTGCGGCCCGGTGCGGATGGTCGCGTTGGCCCTTGTCGTCCGGAGCTGAGAAAAGCCGGCCCCGTCTCGTGGTGAGTCGGGGCCGGCTGTCTTGGTCCGTGGGGGAGGCAGCCGGTCGTGCTGTACCGGCGCGGTTGGAGGCTGTGCGGGAGTGCCGGTCACTGTTGGTGAGGTGCGCGCCCGTGGTGACCTGGCGGTGGTGTGCAGCCGGTCAGGTGGGTCCCGTCGTCCGGATGGGTGCGGGAAAAGCAGCGGAGCGATTGGGCTTTTGCCGTGCCCATGATGCTCCTATAGTCGTCAAGTCGGCCTCTGGGGGTCCTGGCCTCGCTCAGCAGAGCTTAGGGGTTTGGCTGCATCATCTCGGAAGTGAATAGACGGCTGCTATGACCCTTTCGATCACGGGGCGCCAGTTGGCGGGGTGGACTGCTGTCGGCACGTAAGCCTCGTTGATGGCCTTATGGACGTCATCGCGAAAGGTCCGGGCGGAGCCGTAGGCGTCCGGCACGCGTATAAACCAGCGGTAGCCTCGTGGCCTCGATGGGATTCCTGCATCAGCTAGATATTCATCTACGGAATCGTCCACAATGCGGCGGTCGTCTTCTGTGAAGGGTTCTTCGAACTGTTCGGTCACCTCGCCTCGAGTGCAGGTCACGGAAACGGTGCGGCCCACATCTGAGTTCAGAACCCTCCGCAGATTTTGAGGTCCGGCGGCCCAAGCAATCAATGCGTCCCAACCCGTCTCTTCCAACTCAGCCCATCGATCGGTTGGCTCAGCTATCAGGACAAGATCCCACATGAAATCCTCCTGGTGATTGTGTCTCATCGCGTGGTGTTTTTCCGATAAGGGCCTTAGCCGGGAGTGGGATCCCCGGCTAGGTGTCGGTTCCGCGTCTCGATTAGATTCCGGAGGTAGCGGGCCAGCAACAGCTTCTCGACTAGGCGCCCGAGGGGGCCGAACGGTGCTGCAAACTCGATCCGATCGACCATAGTGGTGCCGGTGGAATCCTGGCTGAACTCATGGATGTGCCGAAACCGCCGGAACGGGCCCTTGACCTGCTCATCGACGAAATAGTCAGGCGGTTGCATTTCGGTGATGCGGCTCGTCATTTGCAGCGGAACACCGAAGTGCCACGCTCGCCAGGTGACTTCCTCGCCCAAGGTGATCAGGCCAGACG
This sequence comes from Arthrobacter sp., assembly GCA_025464925.1. The sequence continues at coordinate 1,117 of JAODMS010000087.1, read as the reverse complement.
TCCTGCCTCCAACCGCTTCTTCACGAGACTTTGCCATTGAATCTTTGTGGGTCTCAATGTTCCGGGCACGGTCAAACAACTCGGATTTAGGCGTGCTTGTCCGCGTTGTGCACTCAAAGTAAACGGCCATGGTCAGAGTATTGCAGGCGGCGACCAGCGTTGAGGCAACTCAAGGTGACTTTGAGCTGTCCACGGTTGGGGTCAATTCGGGTTGTCCACGGCTGGTTTTTTGGGAGCCGTTGGGGTAGCTTCCTCGGCGGTGGTAGCGGTGGATAACCCGTGGGAATTGTCCCCGGTTGTGGACAGGTGCTGTTGGGTGAGCCATTGTCGGTACCTTTGGGCGACGTGGTCGTTTCTGGCGATCCCTCGTTCTATGCGGGAGAGGTTGGAGGGCCACTGGTTGAGTTGTTCGCCGGCTTGCTGCAACGTGACGCCGAGCTGCTGCCTGAGGGGCCGGAGGTCGGTGATGTCAGGTGCCGCGACAGGGCTGAATATTTGGCGGTAGATTTCCCGGGCGACGTAGCGTTTGAGGCAGCGCATGGTTTCTCTTTTGCTCTTGCCGTCGGCCGTGCGTTTGGCAACGTAGTCCTGGGTCCGGTGGTCTGATTGCATGCGGGAGAGGACAACGTGGTGGAGGGCGCTGCTGGCCTGGCGGTCACCGCCTTTGCTGAGTCTGTGGCGGTGGGTTTTGCCCGATGATGCGGGCACGGGTGCGGTGCCGGTGAGGGCGGCGAACTGCGCTTCATTGTTGATCCGTTCGGGATTGTCCCCGACTGTGACCAGGAGTTGGGTGGCGACTTCAACGCCTACGCCTGCCAGTTCGGTCAGCAGCGGCGCGTATGAGTCGAGGATTTCCTGCAGGAGCGCATCGGTAGACGCGATTTCGGATCGCAGGGATTGATACCGCAAAGCCAGCGTTTTCAATGTCAACGCGGTGATGTATCCGGTTTCTGCGGGGTGCCCGGAGGGCCGCGAACGGGCAAGCGCGGTGATCATCGCTGATGTCGGGAGGCCGCGGTACTTCGATCGGATCGTTTCCGGTGCGGAGACGAGCAGGCTCCGGATTTGGTTGATGGCGATTGTGCGCGCCTTCATTGCCGAGGTCCGTGCTGTCCGC
>JAODMS010000078.1 GCA_025464925.1 Arthrobacter sp. | reverse complement strand
AACTCACGGCTGCGGCAGCTGATGGAACAGCGTTGCAGCTCGGCCGGAATCCGGCTCACGGTGCCGCCGCTGGTTCTGTGCACCGACAACGGCGCCATGGTGGCCGCCCTGGGCGCCCAACTGGTGATGGCCGGGGTGGAACCGAGCGGGATCAGCTTCGCCCCGGATTCGTCCATGCCGGTCACCACCGTCTCCGCCTGAGGCTTCCGCGCGGCGTTGCAGGGACTTTCCTGCCCGCCTGTTTTGCCCGCGTGGCTTGCCGGAAAAACCTCTGGGGCGGGCGCCGGAGCTACGCTTCCGGTCCCTTGCGCATCTGGCTGACCTGGTCCAGGACGACGGCGCGCAGGTCGCCGCCGTTCTCTGCCGCCACGCGGCGCTGCCGCTGGTAGCCGGCGCCGCGCTGGATGATCTTTGCGACGTCGGCCAGCTCGGCGGTGCAACCGAGTTTCGCCGCGACGGGCTCAAGCCGCCGAAGCGTCTCGGCGAGATGCTCGGTGACCAGCTGCTCTTTGCCTTCAGCGTCCAGGATGATGATGGCATCCAGGCCGTACCGGGCCGCGCGCCACTTGTTCTCCTGGACATGCCACGGCGGCATGGTGGCAATGGTGCCGCCGTTGTCCAGCGTGGTGGAGAACTCGTCGACCAGGCACTGCGTCAGGGCCGCAATGGCGCCGACCTCCTCCAGGGTCGCGAGCCCGTCACAGATGCGCATCTCGATGGTGCCGAGGGCCGGCACCGGGCGGATGTCCCAGCGGATTTCGGAGAGCGTGTCGATCACGCCGGTGGTGAACATGTCCTGGACATAGGACTCGTAGTCTTCCCAGCTGGAGAACTGGAAGGGCAGGCCGGCGGTGGGCAACTGCTGGAACATGAGGGCACGGTGGGAGGCGTAGCCGGTGTCTTCGCCGCTCCAAAACGGGCTCGAGGCGGACAGCGCCTGGAAGTGCGGGAAGTAGTTCACCAGACCGTCCAGCACGGGGAGCACCTTGTCCCGGCTGTCGAGCCCGACGTGCACATGGACGCCGTAGATGACCATCTGGCGTCCCCACCACTGCGTGCGGTCGATCAGCTTGGAGTAACGGGCCTTGTCGGTCACCGGCTGCAGTTGCGGGGGGCTGAAGGGGTGGCTTCCGGCGGAGAAGATTTCGACGCCCATGGGATCGGTGACCTCGCGGACCGCCGCGAGCGAATTGCTCAGGTCGGCCTTCGCCTCCGCCACGGTGGTGCAGATCCCGGTGACCAGTTCCACCGTGTTCAGCAACAGCTCCTGCTTGATATGCGGGTGCTCGTCATCCTCGTTCAGTTCGGGATGCCTGTCGACCACTCCACGCAAGACCTCGTTGGCCACCGAGGCCAGTTCACCCGTCTCCGCGTCGACGAGGGCGAGCTCCCATTCCACACCAAGAGTTGATTGCCTGGATGAAGCGAAATCAATCTTCAATGTGGTCCCTTCGCTGTTTTGCTGTCCGTTGCCGTAACCGATCCGGCAGGGTCGCGGTAGGGCGCTTGCAGGGTAACGGGTGGTCCAAGTCTAGTGCAGGGGTAGCATCGGGATAGTGACAAAGTTGGAGCCAAGGTGTGAGGGTATTCACAGGAGGGCCCGGTTTGCGGCCGTGCTGACGGCTGCAGCGGGGCTCGTTCTGGGGAGTGCCGGGTGCACGGCGCCGCCCCCGCCGGACCGCTCCGAAACCGTTACCGTTCCCGGGCAGACGACCCCGGCACAGCCCACGACCCCGGCACAGCCCACGACCCCCACGATGCCCGCCACGCCGCCCGGCTCAGCAGCTGCCCCGCTCGACGCAGCCTCCCGCCCGCTCGGCTGGGGGCCGCAACAGCGGGACGCGGACGAGGCGCACAAGGCCGTGGCCGACATGAGCCTGGAGCAGAAGGCCGGACAGGTCCTGCTGCCGTTCTATACCGGACTCGATTCCGCGGCCCAGGCCGCGACAGTGGAGCACCTGCATCTGGCCGGCTCCATCATCATGGGAGACAACGTCCCCGGTACGACGCCGGACAGGCAGGTGGACGCCGGTGCGATGCGCGGGGTGACCCGGCGGCTGCAGGAGGCGGCGCGGGCGGACGGCCGCAGCTGGCCCGGAGTGATCGCGGTCGATCAGGAAGGCGGTGTGGTGGCCCGGCTGCGCGCGCCGCTGACCGAGTGGCCGGCTCCTATGAGCTACGGGGCCGCCGGCAGCGAGCCGCTCGCCGGCGAGGCAGGGAAGGCCATGGCCTCGGAACTGGCAGGGCTCGGTTTCAACGTTGACTTCGCGCCCACAACAGACGTCACCATGGGGCCCAGCGATCCGACCATCGGGGCGCGGTCCATGTCCGGCAGCGCCGGGACCGCCGCACGGCTCGGGGTCGCCTTTTCGAACGGAATGCTGGCGTCGGGGCTGCTGCCGGCCGTCAAGCATTTTCCCGGGCACGGCTCCGTGAGCGTGGATTCCCACGCCGGCCTCCCGGTCCAGGGCGCGTCGCTGGACCAGCTGCGCGCCAGGGACCTTGTACCCTTCCAGGCAGCCGTCCAAGCCGGTCTGCCCATGGTCATGATGGGACATATCGCCGTGCCGGCGCTGGAGCCGGGTGTACCCGCGTCCTTGTCCACGGCGGCCTACGCGGAGCTGCGGGGTATGGGTTTCCAGGGCGTGGCCGTGACGGATGCGCTCAACATGGGCGCGGTCAAGGACCGGTTCCCCGCCGGCTCCGCCGCGCCGCTGGCCCTGGCCGCGGGGGCCGACCTGCTGCTGATGCCGGCCCGGGTGGACGTGGCCCACGCCGCGATCGTCAAGGCTGTTCGGAGCGGAACCCTGCCGGCTGAACGGCTGACGGAGGCGGCGCAGCGGGTGGTCACCATGATGATCTGGCGCGGCCGCACTGGCGCTCCGGCCGGGACGGTGCCGGGAAGCGGCGCGGAGCTCTCGCGGAAGGTGTCCGAAGCTGCCGTCACTGTGCTCGCCGGCCCCTGCCGCGGACCCATGGTGCCGTCCAGCGTGCGCGTGACAGGCGGCTCGGCGCAGGACCGCTCGCGGTTCGCAGCGGCAGCACGGGACGCCGGCATCAGTATCGGCAGCGGCCCGCTCGTCTCGTTGATCGGTGTCGGCGGAACAGCGGTGACGGCGGATGTGGCGGTGGCCCTCGACGCGCCCTGGCCGCTGGCGGACTCGGCCGCTCCCGCAAAGATCGCCCTCTACGGGCGCAGCCCGGGCGCTTTTGATGCCCTCGCGGCAGTGCTCGCCGGCCGGGCCACGGCGCCCGGAAAGCTTCCCGTCGCCGTCGGACCGCATGGTCCGGGCACCGGCTGCGGCTGACACCGGAGTTCCTGGCGTTTAATGGAGCTGTGCCCATACTGAATAAAGACATGACCCTGTGCATCTCGCTCTCGGCCCGGCCGAGCAACAACGGGACACGCTTTCACAACCACCTGTACGAACAGCTTGGCCTGAATTGGATCTACAAGGCCTTCGCGCCGACGGACCTGGCCCAGGCGATCGCCGGAGTGCGGGGTCTGGGCATCCGCGGCTGCGCGGTGTCGATGCCGTACAAGGAGGACGTCATTGGCCTGGTGGATGTCATGGACCCGTCCGCCCAAGCCATCGACTCGGTCAACACCATCGTCAACGACGCCGGCCAGCTGACGGCCTACAACACCGACTACACGGCAATCGAGCAACTGCTTCAGCGCAATGCGGTGCCCGCCTCCTATTCGGTGCTGGTCAAGGGCTCCGGCGGGATGGCAAAGGCAACAGTTGCGGCCCTGCGGGATGCCGGTTTTCAGGACGTGACCGTGATCGCCCGCAACGAGTGCGCGGGACGGCCGCTCGCCGAGCTTTACGGCTTCCCGTGGCGGGCAGCACTTCCCGGACCGGATGCTGCCGGCAAGGCCGACATGCTCATCAACGTCACCCCGGTGGGAATGGCCGGCGGCCCGGACGCCCACTTGCTGTCCTTTCCGCAGGAGGCGGTGGACGCCGCGAAGGTGGTGTTCGACGTCGTCGCCCTGCCAGCCGAAACTACGCTCATCGCGGCGGCCCGCACGGACGGCATGACCGTAATCACGGGAGCGGAGGTGGCCACGATCCAGGCCCTGGAGCAGTTCGTGCTGTACACCGGCATCCGCCCCACCGCTGAACAGGTCCGCGCCGCCGAGGAGTTCATGCGGGCGCAGTAGGCCTCCGCCGGTCCCGAATCAGACCGGTTCCACCGAGATGGCCACCCGGTCCTCGCCGATCCTGGTCAGGACCAGGGTGGCCGAATTTTTGTGCTTGCTGTTTTTCCCTCCGGGGAGAAGCTGCTTGCGCAGTTCTTCCGGCGTGACAGAGGTGCCGCGCTTCTTGATCTCAAGGACTCCGATGCCGTGGTCCTTGACCCAGGCCTTGAGGGCCTTGACGTTGAATGGCATCACTTCCAGGACCTTGTAGGCCCGGGCAAACGGGGTATCCCGCAGCTCCGGGGCGCAGATATAGGCGATGTGCTCATCCACCAGATGCCCGCCCAGCTGGAGGGCGACGTCGGCCACCAGCCCGGCGCGGATAACGGCGCCGTCGGGCTCGTACAGGTAGCCCTCGACGGGGCCCACGGGAGCCACCGGTCCGCCGTCGAAGCCTTCGCTGCTGGTGAGTTCGGCCGCGCCCTGCGGGCCGAGCACGAGGGCCGCACGCCGGATGCCGGGACGCCGCACGGCGTTGAACCACAGTGCCACCTCGGTGACGTCCCCGCCCGCCGAGACCCACTGGGCTTCACAATCGGCCGGCACCGACTCGTGCGGCATGCCGGGGCCCATCTTGACGCCCACGGCGAGGCCGGAGGAAGCCAGGGACTGCACAAAGGACAACGGCGGAGAGAAGTCCTCCGGATCCCAGAGCCGCTTGGTCCCCGAGGTGGAGGTGGTACGGCGGGCCGGGTCCAGCCAGACGCCGTCGATTCCGTCGAGGGACACGGAGGTGGCATCGGCGTGGACCACCGTGGCGTTCCGGAACGGGATCAGGTTCATGGTGGCGCAGGCGGCCGTGGTTTCGTCGGTTTCCACGGCTGTGACCCGGATGTCCAGGGACGCCAGCGCCATGGAGTCGGCACCGAGCCCGCAGCCCAGATCCGCCACATGATCGATGCCGGCTTCGACGAAGCGCTGGGCGTGCCGGGCCGCGACCGTGAGACGGGTGGCCTGCTCGAGTCCTGTCCGGGTAAAGATCATCTGCCGGGCGAATTCACCGAACTTGGCTTCCGCCTTGGTCCGGAGCCGTGACTGGGTGAGCACTGCCGAGACCAGCTCGGGGGAGTGGCCCGCCTTTCGAAGCACGGCGTTGAGCCGGAACGCCTCATCCTCGCGGTAGGGCCCCAGCGAAGCCAGCAGCTCCCAGCCCTCGGGATTGAGGAGCGGGGCTATCTGGTCCTGCGTTGCGTCAGCCATGGGATCAAGCGTAGTTCGTCCGGGCCGCCCGAGAGTCCTGACGGCAGCGAGGCCATCAGGCCGCCAAGGGCGCGGTCCGCCCGGTGGCGACATCTTCCCTGTTGGAAGGCGCCCGGCAGGCGTGGACCGGACAAAAATCTGGCACTCGCCTTGACCGAGTGCTAACTCCTTACATAGAGTCGTCATTAGCACTCTCCCTGTGAGGGTGCTAACACACGAAGCTTCACGAACAAGGCTGCTGCCGGCACCGCGACGACGGTCTGTACGCCTTGGCACGACAGCTTCAATGTCCACAAATTTGCTGATGAATAGGAGAGGTCCTTGTCGGTCTCTATTAAGCCTCTTGAGGATCGTATTGTTGTCCGCCCGCTCGAAGCCGAGCAGACCACGGCTTCCGGCCTGGTCATCCCGGACTCCGCGCAGGAGAAGCCGCAGGAAGGCGAAGTTGT
>JAODMS010000065.1 GCA_025464925.1 Arthrobacter sp. | reverse complement strand
TCTGGGCGGCGAAGCTCGGCATGAACCTGCAGAGCTCCACGCTCAAGGATGACGAGAGCGGTAAGCCGTTCCATGTCCAGCAGGCTGAGCAGATCGACCTGTACCGGCAGGCCTGGAAGGAGGCGGGGCACGAGCGGGAGCCGCGTGTCTCGGTCAGCCGCAGCATCTTCGCACTGACGGACGAGCGCGACTGGCAATACTTCGGCCGCGACCGCCGCAGCTCCGACCAGGTGGGCAACATTGACGAGAAAACGCGCGCGGTCTTTGGCCGGTCCTACGCCGGTGCCCCGGACGAGCTGGCCGCGAAGCTGGCCGAGGACGAGGCGATCGCCGCGGCAGACACCCTGCTGCTCACGGTCCCGAACCAGCTCGGTGTCGACTACAACGCCCACGTCATCGAGTCGATTTTGGAGTATGTGGCGCCGCAGCTCGGCTGGCGCTGACCCGGTCCAAGACCGTGCTGACGGAGACTACCGGGCCGGTGGGCATCGACGGTCCGCGGGACCGCGCCGGCACGTTCGAGCCGGTCATGTGCTCTGGGTTCCAGACGTGGCCGCGGTAGGCCTCAGGGGCCTGGGAGGTGATCCATTGCCGGGCATCCAGCTCTCCGATGCGCCGGTACAGGGTGGACATGCCCAGGTCCCGGGCGACGTGGGTGGCCGGCTCTCCGGCGTCGATGAGGCGGCGGGCGTTGTTGATCTGGCTGTTGGGCTACACACCTCACGCCGCTGCAAGGGCACTGCGTTCCGGGCGTAACCAGTTGGTCCTCGCGTTGGTGCCGGACTGGGACATGGGCCCGACATTCGCAGCGGGAATGGAAACCTTGAACCGCTTGCTTGCCGACCGCGGATACATCCTGGTGATCCACAGCCACTCCGACACCGTCAGGTCGTTGACGGCCCTGTGGACAGAAGTACGCCCGGCGATAGTGATGGTCTTCGGGTCGCTAAAGGACCAGCACTCAATGGCCCTTCGGGCGGCGGGCATCACGTACACCGACGCCCGCATGTATGAGTACCTGAGCGGGATCAGCCGGCTGCAGGCCGAACATCTCTGGAACATCGGCCACCGCAGGCTGGGGTACCTGCAGCCAGCACACTTCGTTCCCCGCGAGATCATCAGCTTCCGACGCGCGGGGGCGGAGCAGTTTTGCGCAGAGTACGGGCTGACACCGCTCCGCGAGTCGAAACTGGAATACGCCCTTGAAGCGGTACATGACCTCGAAAAGCGCTGGTTTTCCGGTGCCGAGCCCGTCACGGGGGTGATAGCCCACACAGACGAGCTGGCGGCATTCGTCCGAAACGCTTCATCGATAGATTTCTCATCCGGCCACTACTACTCCCTCATCGGCACAGGAGACCGGCCCATCGCCATGCTCGGAATAACGACCATCGGCTTCGACTTCAACAAGGTAGCCCTCTTCTGGGCCGGGAATGCACTGGCCGCCCTTGAGGGCCGGGATCCTGACTCCGCTCCGGAATCCCCGGGATGGGTGGTGCAGCGGGAAACGGCCTGACAACAGGAACCCCTTCTGGCGTTTGACCGGGGAGGGTCCTGCCCGCGGATGGCGTGTACCGGCGCTTGCTGCGGTCAACCGGACCGTAGGGAAAGAACTTGACGCCCTGCCAGGAACGCCCGTCGTCGGCGAATATCGGAGTCGCTCAGGTTGTCCGCACCGGGGATGTTTTCTGGATACGCGGTGACATAGCCCGGTTCAACTGTGTTGCAGGCGGCTTGGATCCCCTCGGCCCGGTGAGTGGGGTAAGCCACGGCGGCGTTGCTGTGGCCGGTCCATCCTCGATCTCGATGAACAGGCTGCCCGGTTTGGAACGCGTCGATCACGCGCAGTGCCCGAGCGAGATGATCAGCGTCACGTTGACACTGATGCCTCCGGCCAGGGAGAGATCGCCTCCAGCGGGAATGGACGGTGTGCCGGTTGATCGTCGTGGACGGCCTCTTGGTGGCCTCGACTGCTCCCGCTGCGTCGCGGGCCAGGCGCGGACTCACCGCGATGGACACACGTCGCTTTGGGCCGAAGGGTGCCGTTGCGGGAAACGGGGCTCTGCTGTCAGGGGGCGGAGGCGATCCTGATGGTTCTGTCGGCTTTCTGTGCGGTGGCGTGGATCATCCTTGCGTTTTGTTCGTCGGAGCCGAGGGCCCATTGACGTGCTTCTTGTTCGTTTTTTCCGTGTGCCATGTGGCGATCGATGAGCCGCCGCCGGCGGGTTTCTTCACTCGGCTCGAGGTACCAGGTTTCTGTCAGGCAGGTCCGGGCCCGCGGCCACCAGCCGGCATCGGAGAGGAGGTAGTTGCCTTCCGTGATGACAAGAGACGTGCTCGCGGACACGGGAATGGCTCCGGCGATGGGTTCTTCCAGTTCGCGGTCGAAACGGGGCGCGTAGATGGTTTCCGGCGCCTGCTGGTTCCTGATCCGATGAAGCAGGTTCGCGTACCCTGCGTCGTCGAAGGTTTCGATGGCGCCCTTGACCTGCCGGAGCCCTCGCTCCACGAGCAGGATATTGGCCAGGTGGAAGCCGTCCATGGGCACGAGGACGGCACGGTCCTTTCCCAGCGCAGCGACCAGTTGGGCGGCGAGGGTGGATTTTCCGGCGCCGGGGGCGCCGGCGATGCCGAGCATTTCTCGCCTGCCGCTGGATGCGAGCTGGCGTGCCCGTTCGGTCAGGGCTTGCAAGGTGGTGGTTGTTTTCATCATCTGGTTGATTCTCTGATCTCGGGGCGGATGGTCTTTTGCAGTTGCGACAGCCAGGATCGGGTGCCGGGGTGTGCGCACTTGAGAGCGGCGGTGTGTGCGGCGAAGGCGAGGTGGGCGGACACGTCCGAGTCGTCGGGAACGGGGCGGCCGGCCGAGCGGGCGAAGGCGTAGGCTCCGTGGAACACATCACCTGCGCCGAGGGAGTCTACGACATCGGTTTCTTCCGCAGCCACGGATCCGCTTCCTGTGGTTGTGGCCCAGGTGATTGGACCGCCTCCGTTGGTAACGGCGGCCGTCCGGGCGCCCGATCGGAGGAGTTCCTGCATGAGGGTGCCGTCTGCTGACTGTTCCGGGAGCCGGAAGTCTGCCGAACAGATCACGTCGGAGATCAGCGGTATCAGCTCTCGCATCCCGGGCTTCCACCGTCCCGCGTCAAGGACCGTCGGGGGATTGGTGTGGGATGCCAGATATTCGGCGATTGGGAGGGCCAGGTGCTGGTGATGGCCGTCAAACAGCGCCACGTGGCAGCCGTCCAGTGCCTTCCGCATCTGTTGGTTGAGCACGTCCGGCGGCAGCGCCGGGGTAAGTGCCGCGTCGGTGGAGACGATCTGCCGGTCACCTGACTGTTCTTCCACGACCACTGATGACACCGGAAGGCTGAATCCCGGCGGCGCCAGGTCGATGAGGCGGACACCGCATTCGTGCAAGTCTTCCCGGACCAGGCGGCCGGTTGCGCCTTCGCCCACGCAGCTGACCAGGATCGCTTTGCCGCCGAGGGCGGTGAAGGTGACGGCGGCGTTGAGGGCCGGTCCGCCTGCAGATATGTCCTGCCGGGAGGCGGTCGCCTTCATGTTGCTCGCGGGCAGGGCTTTCACCCGGTGCACGATGTCAAGTGTGGACAGGCCTACGAAGACTCCTCGTGGCCGGTCGTGGTTCGTATCGTCAGCGACCACCCGCGCGTTCCTCTTCCGTGGGTTCCAGGGCACCCGTCATGAGGGCGACGACGTCGGACATGGACCGGTCCTGGGGCCGGATGACGGCCGCGCGTTTGCCGAGCCGGTGCACATGAATCCTGTCCGCGACCTCGAAGACGTGCGGCATGTCGTGGCTGATGAGGATGACCGGCAGGCCCCGGGCCCTGATTTCACGGATGAGGTCGATAACCATCCCGGATTCCCGGACTCCCAGGGCCGCGGTGGGTTCGTCCATGATGATGACCCGTTTGCCGAAGGCGGCGGCGCGGACAACAGCTACGCCCTGCCGTTGGCCGCCGGAGAGCGTCTCGACAGCCTGGACTGCGGAGCGGATGCCTATTTTGAGGTCCGCGAGATGTTTCATGGAGTCCTCGCGCATGGCAGCCTTGTCCAATTGGCGCAGGACGGTGCCGAGGAATCCTTTTTTGCGCAGTTCGCGGCCGAGGTAGACGTTGCTGGCGATGTCCAGGGCCGGGATGACGGCGAGGTCCTGGTAGACGGTTTCGATGCCGTGGTGGCGTGCGTCGACGGTCGTGCGAAATTTTACCGGCTGTCCGTCCAGGAGGATTTCTCCGGAATCCGGGATCAAGGCGCCCGAGAGCGCCTTGATCAGACTCGATTTACCGGCCCCGTTGTCACCGATCACGGCGAGCACCTCGGCCTCGCGAAGTTCGAAGTCGGCCCCGTTGATTGCGGTGACGCTTCCGTAGCGTTTGACGAGATTGCGGGCTTGGATAACTGGAGTGTCTGTCATGAGGTCCTCCGGCGTGCGAATTGGTCGAAGGCAACCGCGACGATGACGAGCACGCCGGTTGCGATGTTCTGGTAAAGATTGTCGACTCCGACGAGGGTGAGCCCGTTGCGCAGGACCCCGACGATCAGGGTTCCGATCAAGGTGCCGATGACGGAGCCGCGTCCTCCGAAGAGGCTGGTGCCGCCGATGACGACAGCGGTGATGGTGTCGAGATTTGCGGTCTGGAACGCATTGGGGTCCGCGGTGGGGATACGGCCCAGCGCGGCCCACGCGGCGATCGCGGCGATCAGGCCGGTGAGAAGGTACGCGGAGAAGAGGGTGCGGTTGGTTTTGATACCGGCGAGCCGGGCGGCGGTCGGGTTGCCGCCGACGGCATAGATGTGTTTTCCACCGGCTGTCTGGGTCAGGACGTACCACGTCACGGCATACACGAGGATGAGCGCGACGACGCCGAGGGTGGTTCTCATTGTTCCGGACCCGACGGAGGTGCCCAGGAAGGTGAGAACTCCGGGCTGGACGGGGTAGGTGGTTGATCCCGCGAAAAGCTGTGTGGCGGCGGATATCGCTGTGAAGGTTCCGAGAGTGACGATGAACGGCGGGAGCTTAAGTACGGTGACCAGGGAGCCGTTGATGGCTCCGACGGCCATGCAGACCAATACGGTCGCGGCCAGGGCAAGGACCGGGCCGCCCGATCCGACGGTCTTGGCCAGCATGATGGATCCGAGCACAGCGGTGGCACCGATCGACAGGTCGATGCCGGCGGTCAGGATAATCAGCGTCTGTCCGACGGCGAGGATGCCGACCACGATGGACTGCTGAAGGATCAGGGATACGTTGAACGGGCTGAGGAACCGCGGGGAAAGCACGCTGAAGATGATCACGGCCAGGATCAGAGCAGCCAGCGGGCCGAGCAGCGGCTGATGCAGTATGCGGCTGACGTCGAGCGTGGGTCTGGCCAGGGGCGCCGGCATCGTTGGTGACGAAGGCATGAGTTGTCCTTAATTAAGTATTGGTTCAAAGATTCCGGCGGCGGCATCGTGGTCCGCCGCCGGAATCATCGATGGTGGCTAGCCCCAGCAGTTCTGAAGACCCCAGGAAGTGTCCTTGGAGTCCAGTCCCGTCACCGGCTTGTCGGTGATCAGTTGAGCCCCGGTGTCGTTGAATCCGGAGGGCTTGGTCCCGTCCTTGGCGAATTTGATCACCGCGTCCACACCCTGGGTGGCCATCTTGGCCGGGAACTGCATGACGGTGGCGCCGAACTGGCCGTCCTTGACGTTTTTCACGCCGGTGCAGCTGCCATCGATGGACCCGACCGTGAACTGGGATACCTTACCCGCGTCCTTGATCGCCTGGTAGCCGCCGGCCGCTGCCGGTTCGTTGATTGTGTACACGGCGTTGGCGTCGGGTACCCGCTGCAACAGGTTTTCCATGGCGGTCTGGGCCTTGGTCTGGTCGCCGTTGGTGTTTTCCTGGCCGGCGATCGCGGGGTCTCCCTCCTGCAGCCCTATTCCCTGCAGGAACCCGTCATGGCGGAACGCGTCCACGGTGCCTCCCGGGGTGCCGTCCAGCATGAGAAGTTTCGGCTCCTTGCCGGCGAGGGCGGCCTTGACCCAGGCTCCTTGAAGCTCCCCGGCTTTCTTGTTGTCCGTGGCGAATGTGGCATCCACGGCGCTTTCGGGATCAGTGGCCGTGTCCAGCGCGATGACAACGACTCCGGCATCCCGGGCGGACTGGATGGCGGAGAGAATGCCCGATGATGAACTGGGGGTGATGAGAATTCCCTTCACGCCCTGGCTGACCAGGTTCTCGATCGCAGCGACCTGGCCTTCGTTGTCACCGTCGAACTTCCCGGCCAGCGCAACGAGGCTGGCATTGTTCTTCTCGGCCTGTGCCTTCGCGGCCTCGCGCAGCTTGACAAAGTAGGGATTGGTGTCGGTCTTGGTGACCAACCCGATCTTGACCGGCTCGGACGATCCCTGGGTTCCGCTGCCACCGGCAGCGCCTCCGGTCCCGCACCCGGCCAAGGCGAGGGTGAGGGAACCGGCGGTGACCATCAAGGCGGTTTTGGCGATCACGGAGCGGCGTGCTGCCGAGACCGAGACCCCGAAGTTGTTGCCCAACGACATTTGGACTCCTTTGACCAATCATCTGCCAGGCACGGTGCCCGACGGTGTGACTGACTATAGGGTCCCCGCAAACGCTTGCGCAAGGGTTTGCGGACCTATAATGTGATCTGGTGCACAAGACATAGGGAGCGCGAACAATGGGAACCATGGCGGACGTGGCCCGCGCAGCGGGGGTCTCAGTAACGACCGTTTCCCACGTCCTGAATGAGACCCGGCCGGTGAACCCCGACACACGCCGGCGCGTGCTTGAAGCGGCCGAAGCCACCGGTTACCGGCGCAACGCGCTGGCCACGGCTCTGGTCACCTCGAAGACCAACTCGATCGGGGTGAGCATCTCCGCCCTGCAGAACCCATACTTCGCGAACCTGGTGCACACCATCGAAGAACGCAGTTCAGCCCACGGGTACACCCTGCTGATGGGCGATTCCCACGACGACGCCGACGTGGAGTCCCGACTGTTCGAATCCTTCCTTGACCGCAGGGTGGACGGGCTGATCGTGGCACCGGCCCCGGGTTCCGAGACGGTGGCCCTGCCTCGCGTGGTCGCCAGCGGCACGCCGCTCGTCCTCATCGACCGCCACATCCCCGATGTGGCCTGTGACCAGCTGGCCGCCGACAACGTGGAACCTGCACGAACCATCACCAGCCACCTCATCGAGCTCGGCCACCGGCGGATCGCTGTCATGGCCGGGTTCCCCGGCCTGCAATCCACCACCGAACGGCTCGAGGGATACCTGCAGGCCATGAAAGCGGCAGACCTGAGCCCGGATCCGTCCCTGCGGGGACAGGGAAACTCGAACCAGGACGACTCCTACGCGGAAACGATCAGGATCTTCGGCCATGAGAAATCCCGGCCCACCGGCGTGGTGGTCCTGAACAACGCCATGACCGTCGGCACCATGCGAGGTCTGAAAAACCTGTCCCTGCGCGTACCCGACGACGTTGCCCTGGTCTGTTACGACGATTTCGAATGGGCGGACCTGTTCGAGCCCGGGCTGACAGCTATAGAACAGGACGTCAACCACATGGGAAGCCAGGCCTTCGACCTGCTGCTGGACCGGGTTGAGGGATCAGCCGCCGCGCCCAGAATCCTGCGTGTGCCCACCACCTACCATCACCGCAATTCATGCGGATGCAAATGAACAGGAGTCCAGGTGCCTATTGCCAGCCCCGAGGTTTACGACGCCATGCTCGACCGTGCGAAGGAGCGCGGATTCGCATACCCGGCCATCAACGTCACCTCATCCCAAACTCTCAACGCCGCACTTCAGGGATTCGCTGAGGCCGAAAGTGACGGCATCATCCAGGTCTCGGTCGGCACGGCGCTCTACCTGTCCGGAAAGGCCCACAGCCGCCTCGCCGGATCCCTGGCGCTGGCCTTGTACGCGCACGAAGTGGCCAGGCATTACGGCGTGAACATTGCCCTGCATACCGACCACTGCACGCTCGAAAACCTTGAGGACTGGGTCAGGCCCCTGCTGGAGCATGCAAAGGAACGTGTCGCCAAGGGGCTGGACCCTCTCTTCCAGTCCCACATGTGGGACGGTTCCGCCCTTCCCCTGAGCGAAAACCTTCACATCGCCGAGGAACTCCTGGAGCACTCCCGCGCCGCACGCACCCTCCTCGAAATCGAAGTCGGAGTCGTCGGCGGCGAGGAGGACGGCGTCACGGGTGCCATGAACGAAAAAATGTACACCACCATCGACGACGCAAAAAAGACGATCGAGGTGCTTGGGTCGGGCGAAAAGGGCCGCTACCTGACAGCTCTGACGTTCGGCAACGTCCACGGCGTGTACAAACCGGGCTCAGTGCGTCTGGACCCCTCACTCCTTGAGGAAATCCAGACCGCGATCGGGAAAGAGACCGGCAGGAACAAACCCTTCGACCTCGTCTTCCATGGCGGCTCAGGGTCAAGCGAGAAAGACATCAAAGCAGCGGTCCGCCACGGCGTCATCAAGATGAACATCGACTCGGACACCCAGTACGCATTCACGCGTTCCATCGCCGGACACATGTTGTCCAAGTACGACCAGGTGCTCAAGACCGACGGCGAAGTCGGGAACAAAAAGTCCTACGACCCACGGAGCTGGGGGAAAGCCGCCGAAGAGGCCATGGCCCAACGAGTCATCCACGCAGCGGTCCAACTCGGATCCGCAGGCCAAAGCAGGAACTGACCAGTCGTGCGCCGTCTCCAATTGCAGGCTCCACCGGCAATCTCCAGCGCCGATAACGGATTACGTCAAAATCCATGGTTCAGGTCTGCGTCCGTGCTTTCGGGAGGCAGGCCATCATGCCGGTGGACCATGGCGGACCGGCGCTGAGCGCCTCGCTGTTGTCCTGCCCCAGGGCCCGTGCTGCGGCCTTGGCCGCCGGAGTGGAACATTGCACCCACTGCGTCCCAGTTCCTGGACCAGTCCTGGACGGCAGGGTCAGCGGCCGGGGTGCCGGCCTCGACGTGCCGGAGGCCTTCCTCGACCAGGGCAGCCCGTCTGTGCTTGGCCGTCTCGATCCGGCCAGCGCAGTCCCAGTCACCGAAAGCGGCACCTCATCCTTGACAGCAGCCCCGGACGACGTGCAGTCTCGCTGATACCGGACCACACTGTCGAGCCGTCAACGGCTCCATTGTCCACGGCTTCCATCCTCTAGGATGCTGATGATTTGCCCGCTGGGCAGGTCCTTCCAGGACACCCCTTTTCGGTACGGCATCAGTGGTTCCAAATGATGCCGCACCGAAAGGAGCTTGATCCCATGGCGCAATGCTGGGTCCGGCAGGGAACGGCAGTTGCCTCACTCGGGAGTGACGTACGCGCCGGCGATGCCGCCGTCGACCAGGAAGGTGGAGGCGGTGATGAAGGACGAATCGTCGCTGGCCAGGAAGGCCACGGCGGCGGCCAGCTCTTCGGGTTCGGCGAAGCGGCCCATGGGAACGTGGACGAGGCGGCGGGCGGCCTTCTCCGGGTCCTTGGCGAAGAGCTCCTTGAGCAGGGGCGTGTTGACCGGACCCGGACAGAGGGCGTTTACCCTGATTCCCTGGCGGGCGAATTCGACGCCCAGTTCACGGCTCATGGACAGGACGCCGCCCTTGGAAGCGCTGTAGGAGATTTGCGAGGTGGCAGCCCCCATGACCGCAACGAAGGACGCGGTGTTGATGATGGAGCCTTTCCCCTGTGCCAGCATGTAGGGCAGGGCGTATTTGCAGCAGTAGAAGACGGACGTGAGGTTCACTTCCTGTACCTTGCGCCAGGCTTCAATGCCGGTGTCGAGAATCGACGCATCATTTGCGGGGGAGATCCCGGCGTTGTTGAACGTGATGTCCACGCTGCCGTAGGTCTCGTTTGTTACTGCGTAGAGGTTCTTGACGTCTTCTTCGCTGGTGACGTCGACCTTCACGAAGAGGCCGCCGACTTCTTCAGCAGCACGCAGGCCCGCCGTGGGGTCCACGTCGGCGATCACTACGTGCGCCCCTTCCGCGGCGAACCGGCGGGCTGTTGCCAGCCCGATGCCGCTGGCGCCGCCGGTGATGACGGCGCTACGGCCCTTGAGGCGGTTGGAAACAACTTCAATCATGCCTGGCTTCCTTATGTTGGTGTTGATGCCGTTACGGGTGGGTGGAAATGAAGAGGTTTTTTGTTTCGGTGAAGGCGTTCAGGGCGTCGGGGCCAAGTTCTCGCCCCAATCCTGACTGTTTGAAGCCTCCGAACGGTGTGGAGTAGCGGACGGAAGAATGGGAATTGACCGAAAGATTTCCGGACTCCAGTCCTCGAGCCATCCGTAATGCCTGGCCGATATCTCTGGTCCAGATGGACCCGGAGAGACCATAGATCGAGTCATTGGCCAGGCGGAGCGCATCTGCTTCGTCCTTGAACGGCACAACAGCCACAACCGGGCCGAAGATTTCCTCCCGCATCACCCGATCCTCGGGAGACGGTGTCAGCACGGTGGGAGGGAACCAGAATCCCTTGCCAGTCGGGGCGGACCCCTGAAACGCGATGGATGAACCGTCGGGAACGAAACCGGAGACTGCTCGGTGTTGGGCGGCTGAAATCAGGGGTCCCATGAAGGTCCCTTCGTCCCCTGGGTCACCGACCTGCAGTGCTTTCACTACTGGTTCCAACAGCTCGAGAAATCTCCCGTAGACGTTGTGCTGCACCAGGATTCTGGAGCGGGCGCAGCAGTCCTGTCCGGCGTTATCGAAAGCACCTCCGGGGGCGGCGGCCGCCGCCGCCTCCAGGTCTGCGTCCGCGAAGATGATGTTGGCGCTCTTGCCGCCCAGTTCCAAGGTGACTGGTTTGACCTGTTCCGCGCACCCGGCCATGATGCGCTTGCCGACACCGGTGGAGCCGGTGAAGACAACCTTTCGCACCGCAGGGTGGGTGACGAATCGCTCGCCCACGACCGAGCCCTTGCCGGGGATGATCTGCAGCACTCCTTCGGGGAGTCCTGCTTCCCGGGCCAGCTGCCCGAGGCGTAGTGCGGTCATCGGCGTCAGTTCAGCTGGTTTCAGAACGACGGTATTGCCGGCAGCCAGCGCGGGGGCGAACCCCCATGCGGCGATTGGCATGGGGAAGTTCCAGGGGACGATGACTCCGACGACGCCCAGGGGTTCGTGGAAGGTGACATTGATCCCTCCGGCGACCGGAATCTGCTGGCCCAGGTGGCGCTCAGGGGCGGCAGAGTAGTAGGTCAGGACGTCGCGGACATTTCCGGCTTCCCATCGGGCATTGCTGATGGTGTGCCCGGCGTTGAGCACCTCGAGCTGGGCCAGGTTTTCCAGGTCGGCGTCAACTGCCGCGGCGAAACGGCGTAGCAGCAGAGCCCTGTCGGCCGGGGCAATATGGCGCCAGCTGTCGAAAGCCCGGTCGGCTTTTTCGATCGCCCTGTCAGTATCCTCAAGCGTGGCCAGGGATATGGTATCTATGACCTCTTCCGTCGCGGGATTCAATACGTCAAACGTGCTGGTGGACATCGGCAGAGTTCTCCATTCGTTCATTGCGGAAGTTGTGCGCAGCTTCGATGAGTCCCGCGAAAAGCCGCAGATCGGCGGGATTCTGTTCCGGATGGAACTGCACCCCGAGTGCCCATCCTCCGGATGTAGTTTCCAGCGCCTCCACCGTGCCGTCCGCAGCCGATGCGGTTACGCGTAGTCCGTCGGCGATCTGATCAATGGCCTGATGGTGATAGCACGGTGCGCTGGCGCGTGGACCGAGGAGCACGCGGCTGATGCTTTCCTCGGTTGTCGTAAATTCGACCTTGCCGAATACGCCCGGCGCAGGTTGGTATTGGGCTTGAGGGTTTACGTCAGGGATGTGCTGGATGAGTGACCCGCCCAGTGCCACGTTAAGAATCTGAGCTCCGCGGCAGATGGAGAAGAGCGGCAGTCCCGCGTTCAGCGCTGCACGGGTTAGCGCGATGTCGTGCTCGTCCCGGGCAGGCTGTGCGCGGGTCGTAGGATGCGGTTCTGCACCGTATTGTTCCGGGCCGACGTCGCTGCCGCCGGAGATGATCAGGCCGTCGAGCAGCTCGATGACGGTCGGGTCCGTGCCCACGGGAGGCAGGAGCACGGGGGTGCCGCCCGCGGCCACGACGGCGTGGACGTAGGTTCCCGGAAGGATGGCGGCGTCCCCCTTCCAGGCACCCCAGGCAGCTTCCTGGTAGTAGGTGGTCAGCCCAATGCGAGGGCGGTACGTATCAGAGGCGTTCAAAGACACGCTTGCGCTCCCAATCCGTCACTGCGCTGTCGAAAGCCTTCAACTCGACTAACGCGGCGTGCCCGTAATGATCCACGACCTCATCGCCGAAGGACTTGCGGGCGATTTCGCTGGTCATCAGCAGCGCGCGGGAGTCGCGCAGAGTGGTAGGAATTCGGTCTGCATTGGACTGGTACGCGTTGCCGGTAGTGATCGGTTGCAGGGGGAGCTCGTTCTCTATGCCGTGGATCGCGGCTGCTATGAGTGCAGCGGCTGCAAGGTAGGGGTTGACGTCGCCGCCGCCCACACGGTTTTCGACCCGTAGGTTTGCTCCCCGCCCGACCACACGCAGTGCGCAGCTGCGGTTGTCCAGGCCCCAGGCGATGGCGGTAGGGGCAAAGCTGCCCTCAACGAATCGCTTGTAGGAATTGATGTTGGGTGCGAGGAAGTATGACAGTTCCTTCAACGCGGACAGCTGTCCGGCGACATAGTGCTCCATTACCGGGCTGAAGCCGTGTTCGCCGTCACCGGCCAGTACGGTGTTTCCGTCCAGGTCGGTAAGGCTGAAATGGATGTGGCAGGAGCTGCCTTCGCGTTCGTTGTACTTGGCCATGAACGTGATGCTTTTGCCGTGCTGGGCTGCGATTTCCTTGGCGCCGTTTTTGTAGAAGATGTGGTTGTCGCATGCTGCCAGTGCTTCGGTGTATCGGAACGTTATTTCCTGCTGACCGAGGTTGCATTCGCCTTTGGACGATTCGACCACCAGGCCTGCTTTTTCCATGCCCGTCCGGATGCTGCGGATGACCGGTTCCAGCCGGGCGGTGGCCAGGAGTGAGTAATCCACGTTGTAGCGGGTTGACGGTGTCAGCCCTTCGTATTTCTTGTCCCAGGCTTCCTCGTAGCTGTCATCAAACATGATGAATTCAAGTTCGGTGCCGATGTGAGCGCGGTAGCCCAACGCTTCCAACCGCTCAATTTGCGCGCGAAGGATTTGCCGGGGAGATTGGCTGACCGGGCGCCCGTCCAGCCAGAAGATGTCGCACTGGATCATGGCTGTCCCTTCCAGCCAAGGAACGAGACGCAGCGTCGATTCATCCGGGCGCATGACCATGTCCCCGTAGCCGTTCTCCCAGGAGGACATGGCGTATCCCTCGATGGTGTTCATTTCCACGTCCACTGACAGGAGGTAGTTGCAGCCCTCGGCCCCGTGGCCGAGTACGTCTTCCAGGAAGGACCTGGCCCCGCAGCGTTTGCCCAGAAGGCGCCCCATGGAGTCGGTGATGGCAACGACGACTGTGTCGATTTCACCGGAAGCGACACGGTCCCGCAGTTCTTCGACGCTCAGTTGGCCGCCGGGGAAGGATCCGGTTGTTTGATTCGTCATGTGGTTTCCGTAACTTTGGTCGGATTTATGGTTGCTGATTTAGGGGCCGGACGACGCCGGCGGGAGGCTCGGTTTTAGCTCTTGAGCTCAGCCTCGGCCGCGGCCAGTTGGGCGAACTCCTCTTCGGGCGCGCCTGCAACGATGCGGTGGCGGCTGTAGAACCAGTAGTAGAGCAGGGCCGTACCGAATATTGCCGCGGTGATGGTTGCCGCAAAGACGTCGACGACGAAAGTTGCCACGACGGCGACGGCGGCAAGAACCAGCGCGATTGAGGTGGTGACGATGCCTCCGGGCGTCCGGTATCCCCGGGGGAGGTCCGGCTCTTTTCGACGCAGCACGATGTGGGACAGGTTCAGGAGGACATAGGAGACGGTTGCACCAAAAACGGCGATGTTTATCAACAAGGCCCCGTTCCCGGTGGTGGCCGCCAGGATGAACCCGATGGTGCCGGGCACGATCAGCGCCCAATAGGGCGTCCGCCTGCTGCCGGTCAGTGACAGCCATTTGGGCAGGTATCCCGCGCGCGACAGCGCAAACAACTGTCGGGAGTAGGCGTAGATGATGGAGAAGAAGCTGGCCACCAGCCCAGCGAGGCCGGCGTAGTTGACGAAATCCGCGAGGACGGTGTTGCCGCCGTAGGCCAGACGGAGTGCTTCGGGAAGGGGATTGTTGGATCCGCTCATGGCCGCGGACCCCACAGCGCCCGGGACCAGGATGAGCATCAAGGCGCCGAAGACGACCAGGATCAGTAGTGCAACGATGATGCCGCGGGGCATGTCTTTCTGGGGATTCGCCGTTTCCTCGGCAGCCAAGGGAACGCCCTCAACCGCGAGGAAAAACCAGATGCCGTAGACGAGGGCGCCGATGACGCCGCTGATCCCCATTGGGAGGAAGGCACTGGAGGTGGGCGAGCCGTCAGGTACGACGTCAAAGAGGTTTGCGGTGTTGAAATGCGGAAGGAGCCCGATGACCACCGCGATAAGGGCCAGGACAGCGACAGCCGTAATGCCGAAGATCATTTTCAGCGCCTCGCCCACTCCCCGCAGATGGATGCCGACGAAGAGCGCATACGTCACCAGGTAGACGGGCCAGGAATTGGTTAACCCAAAGAGTCCCAGGGCCTCCACATATCCACCGATAAAAGTCGCGATCGCGGCCGGCGCCACTGCATACTCGATAAGTACCGCCATCCCGGTCGCGAATCCCCCAAGCGGGCCCAGGGCCCGGCGCGCGAAGCCATATCCGGCGCCGGTAGCGGGTAAGGCGGAGGACAGTTCCGCCAGTCCGAAAACCATGCAGGTGTACATGAGGCCCATTAGGACGAACGCGATCAAGAGCCCGCCCCAGCCGCCTTGAGCCAGGCCCAGGTTCCATCCCGCGAAGTCTCCGGAAATGACGTAAGCAACCCCGAGACCGGCCAGCAGAACCCAGCCGGCGGCACCGCGCTTCAGCTGGCGGTGATTCAGGTAGGCTTCGTCTTCGTTGACTTGCCGGTTCAAACGGGAGGATGTCATGGGAATGCCCTTCTTCCAAGGGTCCTAATGGTCTGATATTAGTCCATAAGTCTCGATCCAGTGTGGGGCACATCACGGACCTCGTCAATAAGAAGAGCCACATTTCTCATCATCTTCGCTGTTTTCGCCAAAGACTTCGTGCCAGTCCCCTTTTACCGCCTGAGGGAGGCCTCACTTCATAGGCACATTTTCATACCGCCTATGATGGATGCATGGAAGAGGCACCGTTCGAGACCCCGGTCCGGCTCCTTCGGCCGGTCAGGCAAGGAAACGCCTTCGAGGAAACCATTGAACGGCTGCTCCAGAACATCAAGCTGGGACTGTTCGCGGCAGGCGCCAAGCTGCCCGCTGAGCGGGAGCTCGCGGAATTGCTCGGCGTCTCCCGCGCAACGCTGCGCGACGCTCTGGCCGAGCTCCAGAAGGCCGGATATGTTGAGGTCCACCGTGGCCGCTATGGAGGTACATACGTCTCTGCGAGGCGGTCGGCGGAACCGGGAAAACACTCCGACCTTGATCCTGCTGAGGTGGACGATGTCCTCACCTTCCGCAGCGTGCTGGAACCGGCTGCCGCCTCCCTGGCAGCGAAAGCGAAGCTGTCCCCGTCCCAACGCAGGCACCTGCTGGATACGCTGGCCGAGGTAGCGAATGCACCGGCGGATTTGTACCGGCCGAAAGACGCCAGATTTCATGTGGCCATCGCAGAAGTCGCCGGATCACCGAGCCTGGCCGCCGCAGTCGCCGACGTGCGCGCCCGCGTCAGCGATCTTCTGGACCGGATACCTTTTCTGGAACCCAACCTGGAGCACTCCAACCGGCAACACCAAAAAATAGTCGACGCCATCCTCCGCGGTGACCACGAGGAAGCACACAGAGCCGTCGAAGACCACCTTCAGGGAACCGCTTCGCTGCTGCACGGATTTCTCGGACCCTCCGATACGCCTTCCCCGGCTGCCTCGGTTACAGAGGTCAACCCTGCAGCTGCACAGCTTCCCTGAGCCGACACCGCCGCCGGCAAAACCAGGGCCCGCTTCGCGTTGAAGAATTCGTGTGACTGCCAGGAAGCGACAACGAGAGTCCCTGCAAGCGCCGAACCAGCACCCGGTCACGAATGCCGGCCCTGAATTACAGGGCCCAGCGGAAGAAACGAATGCGCCGTCATATTCACGTCAATCCCGCCTGTTGGTGCTGGTCCCCCGTCTGAAAGACTCACGCCGATAATGGCTTATGTAAAGCTGAACAGTGATTATTGCATCTGATGCAATATCGTCGGCTGCAGCCTCTCTCTCCGCAGGACGGAACTGTTCCGACCGCAGAAACCGCCTCTGACCTGCGTAAATGCTCCGACGGTGAGTGGCTCGAGGCACCCCTGCGGCGTTGTTCGGATGGCTATCCAGCCATCCGTCTTGGCCGAACTCGAGCCTCTGACCCGCGAATTGCAGCGATCCTGCATTAATTGCATGATTCATGCATCCATTGCAAAGTCAGGAAGGGTTGTTGTGGGGTTGATTCTGCCGGCCGGGTGCTGGAATTCGGTGATGTGCGGTTCCTGCATCCCGAGGACCAGGTGTTTGACCAGATGCTGACCGGGTGGCGCAACCAGCAGCTGAGCCGGAATCTGGCGTTTGGCACCATCGAGTCCAGGGAACGGCTGGTGATCCGGTTCCAGGAATCCACCAACGAATACCCTTGGCGGTGGACACCGGCGCACGTCGACGAGTTCTTCGGAGACTTGCGCAGCGAGAAGCGCGCCGCGCAGTCCACGATTCGCAGCTATCAGGGAGCCCTGAGAGCCTTCTGCGCCTACGCGGCTTCTCCTAACGACGGGTGGGACAGGGTCTGCGAGCAGTATTTCGGAGCGCATCCCTCGCAGGTCTGCTTTGACTGGAACACCGCCGTCCACGCCCAGGCAAGTGAATCGTCACCGGCCCGGCGCCCCTTTGACTATGTCAACCCAAGCTGGCCCCGGCCTACCGGGGCCATCCAAACCTGTCATAGTCATAGGTTTCTCGGCTGAGCCAAAGTTTTCTGCGGATCCAGATCCGGGGCAGGCGGCGACACTAGGTGGGTCTCGTGCCACATCGATATGGTCGTGTGGGGCGAGCTGCTGATACCCATGTAGATCCGAGCAGTACGGGCCGGCTTTTTGGTTTTCATGAACATCAAAAAATCGTCTTCAACAAAAACACGGTCCCGCGCGTCTCTGTACTGGTCGTACATTAGAAAACATTTAAACGCCCCAGCTGCCAATTGCGCTTTTGTTGCTGGATCTATGCAGTGAGTGCGGCCTTCTGCCATCTTCCCCAAGTGTCGAGCTGTGGCCACTTCCATCGCTGACATCCAGCCGTTGTTGCAGGAGGCACATACACACTTGACTGTGACTTCATGCAAATTAGGCGTCTTAGTTCCCCTGTATTCGTCTACTTCGATGAACTTTCCGCGGGCATCCTGTCTTACGACTGTTTGCGGAAACGAAGGCTGGAAAGATCCGGCGCGTTTGATGAAAGATTGCGGTCCGGAAAACTTCTGCAGCCATTGAGGCCATACGTGCTCGCGAGTCAGTGGAAGGCCACCACAGAATACGCAAACGTTCATGCCCCAAATCGTATACGACCCCACGTCGCGGCTTGGGCGCCCGACAAGAACGACGAGTTGATTCCGCTCCTACTAGCAGGCCGCCTGGGTAGTGAGTCACTCTCGTCGAATCACGAACGATGGGCGTCTCACTTCCGAGGAAGTGGAATGCCCAGGAATGGTCCTTTGAAAATTGCGACACGCCACCCGCATTCGTTCCATAACTATCCTCCCTACGGCGTGCCACTAAAAACGTACAGAACAACTTTCGTTACAGCGGTCCTATGGAAATTGGGTACGCCCGCGTCTCGACCGCAAACCAGGACCTCGACCGACAGATCGACGCACTGCGGCGATGTGTCCCTGCCCGGCACATCTACGTGGACAAGAATTCGGTCCACCTGGCAAGGGTGATCCAGCGAAGACCCCCGTTCGCCTAGAATCCTGTGAGGCGAGAGATCGCCGGGGCAACACTGATAACCCATAGGGCTATCCCGGCGGCGATCAGTACCAGTAGGAGGCTGACGCCCAGAATGATCAAGGGAGCGTTTTCACGGGTCCAGAAGCGTGGTTCGCGTTGTGCTGACATCGGTGGGACCTCACTGTTCGGGGCGTGGACCGTCGGATCTACTGGTGTCACCGCTGGCCACCGACGCTTCGGTAAGTCGCAGCCGCCGTCGCGGCCGCGGCTACCCCAGTTCGAACAATAGTGGGCTCGCGGGCTGTGTCCTCGATATGGATCGCCTGTGGAATTTCTGTGCGAAACGGTTGGAAGCTTCCCGCTCCCTCCATGCATGAGGGTCCGTTATCCCGTAGCTGGGCGGGACGTCTGGAGGACTAGTCCACGAATCCGCCCGGTCGCCGGATCCCGGACCGTGCGGCCATTGCGCCAATGCGAGCCGGTCTTCCGCCCAACTCCGACGATCCGGCAGGCTTCAGAATTATTGAATCCTTGCTTCATGAGCCGAATATAGTGCGCCCGCTCGGCCGTCTTCCCCGCAGGGCCCGGCTTCAACTGCCGATTCTTGTCTACCGCCATTGCAACTCCTGAAATGCTCAGGTGTTGCGGCGATGGTTAGAATCCACCCGGTTATTTCTGGCCCCACTTCATGGTGGAAACACGAAGAAGCCATCAGCCGGCTGGAAGCACTATGGCGGGCCTGGAAATTTCTACGCCTCGACGGCTCAACCGGCATTAGCGTGTGGTGGCGTGACCACGCAGACCACCACATGGGCGTCCTACTCTCAGCCGACGGTCCATTTAAGGGCTGTAATCCCGTTGCCGGAGGACACGCGGCGAACAAGCTTAAGGCGCTCCCGTGCGATTCTCCTCCGAAGGGGCTTTTCTAGCCCGAACCATGGGCCGGCCATTGCCATCGGCACCCCGGCCGCACTGTCCGCCTACGAGCCTTCCCACGAGAGCTTGTGTTTTTTCTTGGACGAGTCCCGCGGGCAACGCTACCCACCCCACCAGCGCGGTCACGAGCCGGTTCTAGCGCCAGCGGTAGGCTTCCAGGGCTCGAAGCAGGGGGACAGGGCTGGTCTTGAGGTGGTCAACGGGGCGGGCTCCGGCGAGGTCCCGGCACGGGGTGACCATCCAGAGGGCGAAGTAGACTCTTCTATGTCTGTCAATGCGTTTGTGTTGCTGTTGCTGAGGCGTTGAGCGTGCGGTAAATGTGGCGGGCGAGGTAGCGCTTGATGCAGCGGCGGATTTCCTTGTTGGTACGTCCTTGGGCGCGTCGTTTTTCGGCATACTCGTGGGTTTTGGCGTCATGGGTCATTCTGGTGATGGCGACCATGTGAAGGGCACTGTTCAGTGCCCTGTCTCCGCCCCGGTTCAGTCGGTGTCTGACCGTGTTCCCGGATGATGCGGGTATGGGACTCACCCCGGCCAGGGAGGCGAACGCCGCCTCGTTACGGACTCTTCCTTCGTGTGACCACGCGGCGAGGCACTTCGCGGCGCTGATCGCTTTGAACCCTGTTTCCTCAAGCAAGGGTGCGGCCTCGCTGACCTTGACCAGTTCATCGAGCTGGTTTTCGTTGGCCGTGAGCTGTTCATCGAGGGCCAGGACGTGTTTGGCCAGCCGCACGGCCTCGGTGCGGGCGATGGACTTGGAGAGCTCTTCCTCCCGGGACCGCCATTTTGAGACTTCGGTGATCTGGGTGCTGGTGAGTTTCTTACGGGCGTCGATACCCAGGTCGTTGCCGCGCACCAGGGCGTTGAGCGCGTTGATCGACCGGGTGCGGTCCTTGCTGATGGATCCCCGCGCCGTAACCAGAATCCTCACGCCTTGGCGGATCCCGTCATGGAGGCGGGGGCGGCGAAGCTTGTCCACCGGGAGAGGCAGGGTCGAGATGGCGATCTGGTGGGCGTCCAGGGCATCGGTCTTGCCCAATCCACGGCGCTTCCTGGCATCCGTGCGCGGTGCCTCGGCCACAGGGAAGCCGTGGCTGGCTACAGTGCCGGCCAGGATCGCCCCGTAGGACGCGGCACCTTCGATCACCCAGAGAGTATCGGCACTACCATCGGTGCGGCGGGCGACCCAGTCGATGGCCCGGTTGATCCCGGCCCCAGTGGCGGGGAACTCCCGGGATTCCAGCAAGGCGCCGGTATTCGCGGCGAGGATCGCGTAGACGTGGTTGCGGGCGTGCGTGTCGACGCCCACGACAAATGGATGGGTGTGCGCGACGATAGACATGGCGGTCATTTGTACCTTTCCTCTTCACGGACATGGTCATGGCCGTCGCTGGCCGGTACCAGTCCGGGTCGAGGTCACCAAGGAACAGCACTGTGATGGGTCACGCCCCGCAAAAGGGGTGGACAATCTTCTGATCAAGCTACCGAGGTGGGCCGGACAGGTGCCGGCCGGACCACCCCAATGGACCGACAAATCTACTT
>JAODMS010000057.1 GCA_025464925.1 Arthrobacter sp. | reverse complement strand
AGGTGACATGTCACCATGAGAGCCGGAATTTCTTCTGGCAATCAGAGCGACCCTGACGGGACTTGAACCCGCGACCTCCGCCGTGACAGGGCGGCGCGCTAACCAACTGCGCTACAGGGCCTTGCTTGTTTCTTGCGTGTCTGCGGTATCGCTACCGCAATTTTTCAAGGCCTTTAGCCTACCAGACTTTCGCATCCGGTTTGACCAGTTCCTTGCGTACCCCCAACGGGATTCGAACCCGTGCCGCCGCCGTGAAAGGGCGGTGTCCTAGGCCGCTAGACGATGGGGGCCAGAACGCCATCCGGTTGAACCAGGGCAAAAATTAAGGGCCGAAGCCTTTCATTTTTGTCCTTTCGGGTTCCTCCGAACTGGACTATAAAACTATAAGCCAACCTCCGGATTATCCAAAATCAGCCTCCGGCCGCGTCCGCCGGAGGCAGGCGGCCGGGCGGACTCCGGTTCAAAGGTGCAAGATGGTCGGATGGATGCCGTCGATGCGCTTAATGAGATCGCTTTCTGGCTCGAACGTGAACTCGCCCCCACCTTCAAGGTGCAGGCCTTCCGCAAAGCGGCCGGCCTCATCGGCAGCCTCGGCCCCGACGAGCTGGCCGAACGGGCCCGGGACGGCCGGCTCAAGACCATGAAGGGGATCGGGGACAGGACCTTTGAGGTCATCCGCCAGGCAGTCAGCGGCGACATACCGGACTATCTGGAGAAGCTGCGGCTACGCGGCGCGCAGCCTCTCGCGGTGGGCGGGTCCGAGCTGACGGCGGCGCTCCGCGGTGACCTGCATAGCCACAGTGACTGGTCCGACGGAGGATCCCCGATCGAGCTCATGGCCGATGCCGCCCGGCTGCTGGGACGCCAATACCTGGCCCAGACCGATCATTCCCCCAACCTCACCATCGCCAATGGGCTGAGCCCCGAGCGGCTCCGCCGGCAGCTCGGCGAAATAGAGCGGATCAACGACCACAACGGCACATTCCGCCTGCTGACCGGCATTGAGGTGGACATCCTCGAGAACGGGAATTTGGACCAGAGCCCGGAACTGCTGGACAGCCTGGACGTGGTGGTCGCGAGCGTGCACTCAAAGCTCCGCTCCGACAGCCGCACCATGACCCGGCGCATGCTCAAGGGCATCAGCGACCCGCATACGAACGTGCTCGGCCACTGCACCGGACGCCTCCTGCAGGGATCGAGGGGCACCCGCCCGCCGTCGGACTTCGACGCCGAGCGGGTCTTCGCAGCATGCGCGGAAAACAGCGTCGCCGTCGAGATCAACTCCCGCCCCGAGCGCCAGGATCCGCCGGACGATCTTATTCGGCTTGCCCTGGACGCCGGTTGCCTGTTCAGCATCGACAGCGACGCCCACGCGCCCGGCCAACTCGACTTCCTCCAGTACGGGGCCGAGCGCGCCGCGGCGAACGGCGTCCCCGCAGAGCGGATAGTCACCACCTGGCCGCTGGAGCGGCTCCTGGAGTGGCTGAGGCAGGGACGGTAGGCCACCTCCTGGGCAGCGCCCTGCCCTGACGTGGCCGATTTCCGCCAGCCGCCGGCACGCGGAAGGACTAGATTGGCAGCATGGCAACCACCGCCGACACAGGCCCCTCGCAGCCGGACAGCACCCACGACAGTCCGCCCGATGCTGCCGCGCCAGCCCGGCACGAAGCCCCCCAGCAGCCGGCCCGGATCAGCAAGCTGGGCATCGCCGCCGTCCTCGTCACCGTGGTGCTCTGGGCCTCTGCCTTCGTGGGTATCCGGGCCGTCGGCCCCAGCTTCTCCCCCGGACCCCTGACCCTCGGCCGGCTGGCGATCGCCGCCGTCGCGCTCGGCCTCGTGGTGCTGCCGAAAATACAGCGAGACAGGATGCTGCCGAAGGGCCGTGAGTGGTGGCCGATCGTGGCCTACGGCGTGATGTGGTTCGGCGGCTACAACATCGCCCTGAACGCCGCCGAGCACGTCCTGGACGCCGGCACGAGCGCCTTGCTGATCAATGTCAACCCCATCCTCGTCGCCATCATGGCCGGGATCATCCTCAAGGAAGGCTTCCCGCGCTGGCTGATCATCGGCAGCCTGGTGGCGTTCGGCGGCGTTGCCGTGATCGCCCTGGGCTCCGGACAGCGGTCGACGGCGGATGTCGCCGGCGTGCTGCTCTGCCTGCTTGCCGCTGCCCTCGCCGCGGTCAGCGTGATCGTGCAAAAGCCCGTACTCCGTAAATTCCCGGCAGCCCAGGCCACCTGGTTCGGCATTATGGTGGGCGTGGTCTGCTGCCTGCCTTTCAGCGGCCAGCTCCTCACCGAACTGCAGTCCGCACCCCTGCCGGCCACCCTCGGACTCGTTTACCTCGGCATCTTCCCGACCGCCATAGCCTTCACCACGTGGGCGTATGCGCTGTCGCTGGTCGACGCCGGAAGGCTCGCCGCCACCACCTACCTGGTGCCCGGCACCACGATCCTGATCTCCTGGCTGGTGCTGGGCGAGGTTCCCACCGTCTGGGGACTCGTCGGCGGCGTGATCTGCCTCGTGGGCGTGGGGTTGACCAGGCGCAGATCCCGCTAGGGTTCAGGTATGACCGCTTCCTTGCCGCCAGGCCTGCCGATAGTTCCGGACGGTAACGGCAGCCGCCAGGACGGCAGCCACAATCCGGAGCCGTTCCCGATGTCGGAGTCCGACTTCGAAGCCGCGGTGAGCGATGCGCTCGACCGGATCCCGCCGGAACTGGCGAAGACCATGAGCAATGTGGCCGTCTTCATCGAAGATGACTACACGCCGGAGCCCGGAGAAAATCCGGACACCGTGCTGCTGGGCCTTTACGAGGGCGTGCCCCTGACCGAGCGGGACTCCTGGTGGGACGCGGGATCCCTGCCGGACCGCATCACCATCTACCGCCAGCCCATCCTTGAGATCTGCGGATCCCGCGAGGACGTGATCGAGGAAGTCACCGTCACGGTGGTCCACGAGATCGCTCACCACTTCGGCATCAGCGACCAGCGCCTGCACGAACTCGGCTGGGACTAGCCTTGTAGGCATGGGACACGACCACAGCCATTCGCACGGCATCACGGCCACCGGAAAGCACCGGAAGCGCCTGGTCGCGGTCCTGGCCATCACCCTCGCCGTCGTGCTGGTCCAGATTGCGGGCGCGCTGGTGTCCGGCTCCCTGGCACTGCTCGCCGACGCCGGACACATGCTCTCCGATGCCGCCGGCGTCTTCATCGCCCTGCTCGCCGCGTGGATCGCCGCGCGGCCCGCGAGTGACCAGCGGACCTACGGCTACCAGCGCGCCGAAGTGCTGGCGGCGTTGGCCAACGCCCTGGTCCTGATCGTGATCGCGGTGGTCATCTTCACGGAGGCCATCCGGCGGCTCGGTTCAGCACCCGAGGTGCAGACCGACGTCATGCTGTTGGCCGCCGTCCTCGGCGCCCTGGCCAACCTGGTGTCCCTGCTGATCCTTCGCGGCGCCCAGAAGGAAAGCCTGAACGTGAGGGGTGCCTACCTGGAAGTCCTGGGCGACCTGCTGGGGTCATTGGCCGTCATCGCCGCCGCGGTCTTCATCATGGTCACGGGGCTCCATGCGGCGGACACCATCGCCTCCCTGGCCATTGCGCTGCTGATCCTGCCCCGGGCCTGGCACCTGCTGCGTGACGTGGTGGATGTCCTCCTTGAGGCCACGCCCAAGGGCGTGGACGTGCAGATGATCCGCGAACACATCCTCGCCGTGGAAGGGGTGGTGTCCGTTCATGACATCCACATCTGGACCATCACCTCCGGCGTGCCGGTCTTCTCAGCCCACGTGGTGGTGGAGGACGAGGCGCTGGGCGCCCGCGGGGCGGACCAGGTGCTGGACAATCTCACGAGCTGCCTGGGCTCGCACTTCGACACCGGACACTGCACCTTCCAGCTGGAGCCCGCCAGCCATTCGGAGCACGAGGCGCACCAGCACGCCTGACCGGATGGCCGGCTGCCGGCTAGGAGAGTACGTCCTTGGTGACGAACCTGCCGTAGGCGAGCGCACCGAAGGCGGCTAGGTAGCCGCACTGCAGAAGGGCAGTGCTGGCGAAGGAATCCCAGGACACCGGCTGCCGGAGGAGATCCGCGAAGTCCAGCCAGTAGTGGCTGAACAGCCACGGATGAAGCCACTCCAGCTGCGGCAAGTTGTCCAGGACCTGTGAGACGACCGAGAGCACCACGGTGGCCGCCATCGCCCCCACCGGCACGTCCGTGAGCGTGGAGACGAACAGGCCGATCGCCGACAGCCCCAGCAATGAGACGGTCAGGTAGGCGGCAATCAGCAACAGCCGCAGCATGGCTTCACCCGCCCCGATTCGGTCCCCTGAGAGCAGGGTTATCGGGCCTACCGGGAAGAGTGCGGCACCCATGCCGGCCCCGACCAACGCCACCACCAGGGGGGCCACGACCACGAATACCGCCGCGCCGGCATACTTCACCAGCAGCAGCCGGATCCGGCCCGCCGGGGCCACGAGCAGGTAGCGCAGGGTGCCCAGCCCGGCTTCGCCGGCAATGGTGTCCCCTGCCACGACCCCGACCGTCAGCGGCAGGAACAGCGGAACGGACACCAGCATGGCCGTGACGCCGACGAACAGCCCGTTCTGGGTGATCCTGTCCAGGAACGCCGGCCCCCGGCCCGGAGGCACGGCGGACGACAGTCTTACCGCCAGGGCGATCAGCACCGGGATGGCGGCCAGCGCACAGAGCATGGCCCAGGTCCTGCGGCGGCGGAAGAGCACACCCAGCTCGGAAGCAAGCAGCCCCCTGCCCCAGGTGCGGGACCGGGTGGACAGCCCGGCGGCATCCTCACCGGACGGAGGACCGGATGACTCCCTGGTGCCGTTTTTGAACCTGGATGTGTCACTGGAGAACATCGAAGCCCTCCCCGGTGAGTGCCACAAAGCGCTCCTCCAGGCTGACCTGCTCGGTCGCGAAGCCGCGGATCCGGACGCCGGCGGCCACAAGGGCCGCCACCACGGCCTCCGGCGCCACACCATCGGGGGATCCGGCGCCGTCGGATGACACGGCCGGCAGCGGCGCAAAGAGCACCTCACCTGCACTGGCTGGACTGCCGCCGGAGAAGCCGCCGGCATGGCCGGCCCCGCCGGGGGTGCCGGCGGCCGGACTTGCGGAGGTGGCGGTCAGGCCGAAACCGGCCAGGACCCCGGCAGCCGCTGCAGGATCGGGCGTCAGCACCCGCATTCGGGCCTGGCCCGTCTGGCGCAATTCCGCGAGGGTCCCCTGCGCCACCAGCCGGCCCGCACTCATAATGGCTGCGTGCGTGCAGATCTGCTCCACCTCGGCCAGCAGGTGGCTGGACACGAACACGGTGGCGCCGTCGGCGGCGAGGGAGCGCACCAGACTCCGCACCTCCCGGGTGCCCTGCGGATCCAGTCCGTTGGTGGGTTCGTCCAGGACGAGAAGTTCCCGCGGAGCCAGCAGGGCATTGGCAATGCCCAGGCGCTGCTTCATTCCCAGGGAGTAGGCCCGCACCTTCTTGTCCGCGGCGTGCGTCAGGCCCACCCGCCGGAGCGCCGACTGGACCCTGGCCCGCCGGGTGGCGGCTGAAACGTACGGGTCCGCGGCGTCAAAGCGGTGCAGATTGGCCGCGCCGGACAGGAACGGGTAGACCGCGGGCCCTTCGACGAGGGCGCCAACCCGGGGCAACACCTCATGTAGCCGCCGGGGCATTTCCTTGCCCAGCACGCGCACGGAACCGCCGCTGGCCGCGGCCAGGCCCAGCAGGACCCGGATGGTGGTGGTCTTGCCCGAGCCGTTGGGGCCCAGAAAGCCGAAGACCGAGCCTTTCGGCACGGCCAGATCGACGCTGTCGACCGCCAGCTGATGGCCAAACCGTTTGCTGAGGCCTGTGGTCTCGATGCTCAGTTCGGCCACCGGTGGAACGGCGGTCACTCCGCGGTCACCGGTGCGCGGCTGCGGCCTGGAGCCGCTCCAAGGGCACGGAACCGGCGAACACGCGCCCGTCGTCAAGGATCAACACATTCACCAGGGAGGTGGACAGGAGCCGCCCGCCGGGAACGGGGACGGTGGCCTGCTGCAGCAGCGGAGCCGCCCCGGACAGCGGCTCGCCCGTTCCTGCCGGAAGCTCGACGACGGATTCCCAGCCGGAACCGGTGACGGCGGGCCGGCCGGCGTCCTTAGGCTCCTTGCCGGCCGGCGGGGTCGCCCCCTCGGCCTTGTGCGCCGGCACCGGAATCTCCTTGACGGTGGCGCCCGGCGGCGGAGTGAACGCGAAGACCGAAGCGTCGGGGGCCTCAAGTGACAGTTTCGTAAAGGCGATCCGGAAGGCGGGGTCGGGCTGTCCGCGGGACTTCAGCTCCAAGCCCAGCGGAAGCCCGGTCTCACCGTCGACATAGATGGCCACGGAAGCCAGCAGGGTGGCCGTCGACTTGGGGGTGATCACCAGGTTGTAGGCGGACCGTCCGGCTACTTCGATGTCCGCGCCGACGGACACGTCAGTGCTGGGGTCGACTTTGGCCAGCAGCCCGGCGGCGAGCTGATCGGGGGTGCGCAGGGTGCCTTCGGTGGCCGCGTGGCGGCCGGCGGCATCGGCAGGCAGCTGGGCGTGGGCTGCGGTGTTGTCCTTGGAGTTGTAGAACCACAGTTCGTTGCCGTTCCGGATGGCGTTCCGTTCAGCGAACCTGTCCATCACCTGGACGCGCTTGTTTGGTCCGTCGAGGTAGACCCGGGCGCTGTGCGGCCCCGTCAGCAGCTCCAGCCAGGCGGTGTCGGACGAGCCGGCGTCGGGCCCGGTCTCGGGGACCGCCGGCAGGCCTAGTTCGGAACTCTGCTCCAGAGTTCCGGAGAGGGCATGCTCCCGGTGCTGGGCAACCATCTGCAGCACCTGGGCCGGCGTCTTGTCCGGCAGTGGATCGACGGCGCTCGCGGGAAGAGACCCCGCCAGCACGCCGGCGGCGATGACAGCAGGGACGGCCACGGCAGGCACCCAGCGCAGCAGTTTCCGGCTCACCGGGACCGCGCTCCAACATTGCAGCTCATGGTTCAACAGTACGCCTGCAAGCGGCCGGCTTCACCCCGGCCGGAGGAGGAAAGCTGTCGTTCAGCCGGACGCGACGGTGCCGGCGGCGCCGTCGACGGTGATGCTGTCTCCGGTGGCCATCCTCGACGTGGCGTCCGGTACGCCCACCACGGCCGGGATGCCGTACTCCCGGGCGACGACGGCACCGTGGGAGTTGGCTCCGCCCATTTCCATCACAAGGCCGCCCGCCGTCAGGAACAGCGGCGTCCAGCCGGGATCCGTGGACGGGGCAACGAGGATTTCGCCGGGCTCCAGGTGTGCGCCCTGCGGGTCCAGGATCACACGGGCGCGGCCGGTGACTGTGCCGGCGGAGGCCGGGGTGCCGGACAGAACCCCCGCCGCGGGGGTGTTCGCGCCGTGCGGTCCGCCGGGGCCGGTCTGCAGCGCTTCGGGTTCCGTGCCGTCGGAGAGCAGCACCCTGGGAATGTGCCGCCGGCCCCGCTCTGCCTCATAGGCGTCGCGCCGCTGCTGCACGACTCCCTGCAGCGAGGTGCCGTGCAGCCCGCGGTGTGCTTCGGCGAGATCCAGGAAGAAGACATCATCCCGCGCATCGATGCGGCCGGTCTCGGCCAGCTCGGCCCCCACGGCCGCGAGTTGTTCCCGCACTGCGGCCAGCGCCTCCACGATGTAGGACTTCGGCAGTTCGCGCAGGCCCGCGAACATCCGGGTCCGTCGCAGCGCGCCCCGGACCAGCCGGGCCCGCAGGCGGCTCCGCGCCCGGGCTCCAGCCACGAG
This sequence comes from Arthrobacter sp., assembly GCA_025464925.1. The sequence goes on along the minus strand of JAODMS010000057.1, from coordinate 22,384 downwards.
CCGCTCCACCTGGGCCTCCGCCTCCCGCGCCGCCTTGCGGAACTGCCGGTCCGGGGCCTGGGCGGAATCATCCAGCCGCAGGTAGTTGGCCAGGACCCCTAGAATGTGCGTGGGGTCATCGGACCAGCGCGGCATCCCGAGGTCTATCTCCGCCACCGCGCGGTGGCCGTAGCGGTTGAGAAAACCGGACAGCCCGGACTGCAGGACGCCAGGGAGCTCGCCGGAACGGTAACGGCGCGCCAGTTCCGGCAGCGGTAAATCGGTGAACACCGCCGCCGAGTCGGGGTGGGCACGTATGGACGCGGCCAGCGCCCAGAGCTGCAGGTCCATTTCGGTGGTCACGTTGTTAGGCAGGCCCCGGAGGACTGCCTGCAGCTCCCCCGGCTCGCGCCGGCCTCCCGCCAGCTTCCCGGCCACGGCCAGCAAGGCGAAGCCCAGGGCCGGAAGCGGCAGGACGCCAGGGACCGCTGAGAAGAGCTCCTGGCCCAGGATCCGCTCAGCGTGGTCCAGCCGCTGCGCCGGAGTGGAGCCTGCGGGCAGCACGAGTGAAGTCCTGAGCCTCTCACCCAAGCGTTCAACGCGGCGGAGTGCAGCCTCCGGACGGACAAGGGCGCGGACCAGGGACCCGGGAACCCGGGCGCGGGCCGCTGCCGGGGCAATGTGGCGAAGGAGCCGCCACGGCGAGGTGCTGGTGACAGAGAACCTGGAGTCGGCGAAGAGCCCGCGCAGCACGGTGGCGGACCGCGCCTCCATGACGTCGAACACCCTTGGCACGATTGCGCGGCCCGTCTCGCTGCGGACCACGGCCGTGAGGTCGAAAAAGATGCGCTGGCCGGCCTGGACGTAGGGGGACGGGCCGTTCCGCGGCGCTGGTACGTCAAAACGGGCCGTCCGGGCCACGGACGAGGCAATGAGCCGAAGGCCGGCAAGCCCCATCGGCGTCAGGGGGCGGGTCAGCCCCTGGGCCAGACTGAAGCACAGGTAGACCCGCAGCCCCTCCCCCGCGGGCGGCTTATCGGGGAGGGGGTAGAGCGTCGTGATGGGCCGGGACTGCGTCAGCCACAGCGCGCCGTCCCCGCCGATCGCCCACTCGATGTCCTGCGGCGACCCGAAGTGGAGTTCGGCCCGGCGGCCCAGCCGTTCCAGGGCTGCGAGCTGAAGATCATCCAGGCTGGGGGCAGACCCGCCACCTCCCTGTTCGACCCGCTCAGTTCCTCCGCCTGGCAGCGGGCGGATGACAAGGCCCTTGTGCGCGATCCGTCGCTCGCTAATTCGTCCCGTGGCGCTGTCCACCACAAAGTGGTCCGGGGTGACGGCCCCTGAAACCACCGCCTCACCCAGCCCCGTGCTGGCATCGATGACCGCCTCGTGGCGCCGCCCGGTCACCGGATTGGCCGTGAAAAGCACGCCGGCCACGGCCGCGTCCACCATGTGCTGGACTACTACCGCGAGTGACACGCTGGAGGGATCGATCCCTTGCGCGGCACGGTAGGTCACGGCCCGGTCCGTCCACAGCGAGGCCCAGCTCTGCCGGACGGCAGCCAGGACCGCCTCCGCACCCACCACATTCAGGAAGGTGTCCTGCTGGCCGGCGAAACTGGCGAACGGCAGATCCTCGGCCGTGGCGGAGGATCTGACAGCCACCGCAACGTCCGCCCCGAGCGCTGCATACGCGGCGCGCACGGCATCGGCGATGCCGGCAGGAACGCCGGCGCCCAGGACCAGCCCGCGGGCCTTCGCGGCCAGCGCAGCAAGAGCCGGCAGATCATCGGCTGTGACGGCAGTGAGCGCATTGTGGACGTCCTCAAGCCCCGCCGGCACCATGGCGATCCGGTACGCCCTGGTGGTCAAGCAGAACCCGGCGGGGACCGGCAGGCCCGCCCGGGCCAGTTCGCCCAGGTTGGCCCCTTTGCCACCGACGTCCGGCAGCATGTCCTTGCTGGCCAGCTCCAGCGCAAGAACCAGCCCAGCCTGGTGCGTCTGCGGCGTGCTGGGCTGCTCCACCGGCCGGCCTTCCATTCGGCATCGAAGAAAGCGGTAGGAACGCTAGGAGTCGCCGAGCATGGGTCCGAAGCTTGCCCTGTCCGCCAGTCGTGGGTCATCGTGGTCCGGAACCACCATGACCGGGCCCTTCGCGTGGTGCAGGACGCCGTCGGAGGTGGATCCCAGCAGCATCCCTGCGAATCCGCCGCGGCCGCGGGTGCCGACGACGACCAGTTCCACATGCCGGCTGGCCTGGACAAGGATGTCGACCGGGGAACCGTCCACGAGCTGGGTCTCCACCGTCAGGCGTGGGAAGTGGCTCTGGAGCCACGCCACCCCGGCGTCGAGCTGGATCTTGATATCCGCGAAGAGTGCTTCGCGGTCCATCGGTGCCGGAACCCATGCCAGCGAGCCGCTGTACTGGGGCACGGCGCACACCACCCGCAGGGGGGCCGAGAGGCGCTCGGCCTGGGCCGCCGCCTCCAGCACTGCCACGCGGGCCTGTTCGGAGCCATCCACGCCCACGACCACGACGTTTTCGACCAGCTGGCGGCCCGACTTTGCCTGCTCGGCGAGGACGTGCTTGTCGTCGGTCGTTTCCCCGAGCCGCTCGGCGCAGATCAGCGGCACAGTGACGGTGGGGCATTTGGCGTGTGCCGGCAGGGCGCTGCTGACCGAGCCGAGGAGCCGTCCCACGAAGCCGCCGCGGCCCCGGGTGCCGGACACGAGCAGTTCGGCAGTTTCGGACATCTCCAGCAGCACACCGGACGCGTCCCCGTTTTCGACGGAGGCATCGACGTCGATGTTGTAGCCGCGCACCTTGTCCAAAGCCTGCCTCAGGACGGCCTCCGCCCCTTCGCGGATCACCGAATCATCCACGGTCGCGTAGCCGCCGTCCAGCCCCGACGCGGCGAAAATCGGGACCGAATAGGCCGTCACGACGTGCAGCGGACGGCGGCGGCGCGCTGCCTCGCGGGCGGCCCACACCAGGGCGCAGTGGCTGTGGTCCGAGCCGTCCACGCCAACCACGATCCCCCGGGGAGGCACGGACTCGCCGCCGGTCCCTCCTGCCGGGTCCGGATGCACCTGTTCTGGGCCCATGGGGTCCGCCTCCTCGCGATTCTTGCTGATGTTGCGGCTATTCTGCCAGAAGTGCCAGCGTGCAGCGTCCACCGGCATCACGCCACTGCATCTGCACGCAAAAACCCCTGTTTTTCCTCACTATTCTCGGTTATTTGCGAACAGGCAAGCAGGGGCCGGAAAGGCTTCCGACAGCCGCTCCGCGCACCTTCCGGGAAGGTGCAGCACGCCGTTCAGCGACGCTGGAAGGCGGAGTTTAGAAGGCTGCACGGACGCGGGAAAACGCACGGGACCTTGGAGAATCCCGGCCCAGCCCAGGCTCGGCCTGCTCTATCCCCGGCAGCGAATCTTAGGTAGTCTTCGAGGCATTGCGAAACCGAGACTCGTGTGTCAGTACGCCTCTCCCTAAGTGGGCTAGCGTCGGCACCGGCCCCGGAACACGTTCGGAGTATGTACCCATAACTGCCACCATTCGAGGAGGGACCCTGCGGTGTCGAGCATCCCTGAGTCCGGCGGGACCGAACGGACCACGGCTGTAATCATTGGCACCGGGCTTTCGGGCCTGGCCGTGGCCAGCGAGCTGCAACGTTGCGGAGTGGAGTCCATCATCGTGGACGGACTCGATCTGCTGGGCGCCGGGCACCCGGCCAACGCCTCCTCGCTCCAGCGCTGCGACGCCGCGGACGCCGCCAGCCTCCAGGAACGCAACGAAATTCTGCGGCATCTGCGGAACTACGCCACCAGCCATAAATTGGACGTCCGGAACAACATCCGGGCCCGCCAGCTGGACCACCTCGGCGCCGGCGGGGTCGGCTCCCCCACGCAACAGTGGGCGGTCCGCACCCCGGGCGGAGTCCTTCTGGCGGACCACCTCGTCCTGACCCGCTGCGCCCACAGCCAGTTGCGCCGCCTGCTCTCCGAACTGGGCATCTCCGCCGAGAAAAACCTCACGACAGCCATGCATGCCCTGGGGATGTACCTGGTGGGCGTGGGCGAACTCATTACTCCCACGCCCAAGGAAGTCCTGCGCCAGGCAAAAGTGGTGGGTCAGGCAATTTCTGCCAAGGTCCACCCGGACGGCATTCCGGCGGTCCTGCCCCGGGGCTTCACCCTCGCTGCACCCGTCTAGGCAGCGGGCAGCCGCGGAGCTACGCCTTCAGGCGCTGCTTGGCCAGCACGCTCAAGGCGATCACGATGCCCAGTGCCGTACCGGCGAAGACCACCAGGCTCCAGGGAAACGGTTCGGATGCGTTCGGCGACCGCTCCGGCGCGGCGGTGGCACCCGGCTGCGCGGTGCCCAGCGTGGGGACGGTGGCCGCCGAGCCTGCTGCCCCTGCCGTGGCGGTAAAGGCGAAGCTGCCCTCGATAGGGTGGGCATCGGAACTGACCACGCGCCACACCACGGTGTACTGGCCGGCCGGGGCGCCAGTCTTGAGCCTCTGGGAGACGACGTTGTCAACGATCTCTACCGGGCCGTCGGCCCAGTTGGTCCCTGCCGCATCGTTCACCCGGATCTGCGAGCCCACGGCCAGCGGGTTCTTGCTTAACGTGAGGGAGACCGTCTCCGGCGGAGCCGCGAGGGCGGCACCCGCGGCCGGGCTGCTGGATTCCACCGCATCGTGCGCCGACGCTGTCCCGACGGCCCCCAGCAGGACCAAGGTGAGGACCGCGGCACCCATCAGGGCGCTCACAAGCTGACGAATGAGGCGCATGGACGGACTACTCCTTTGTGTTGGCTTCCTTACAGACTAGGCGAAAGCGCCCGTATACCGTGGCGGCGCCCAATAGGATTTAGGGGACACCCATCTCTCCCGGAGGACAAATGCTTAAGCAGGGCTCTGCACTCGATCGGTATTTCAGGATTTCCGAGCGGGGGTCGAACTTTTCGCGCGAAATCCGGGGCGGCTTTGCCACATTCTTCGCCATGAGCTACATCGTGGTGCTGAACCCCCTGATTCTCTCCGGCCCTGATTCCTCCGGTGCCACGCTTGGTTTTCCTGCCGTTGCCGCTACCACCGCCTTCGTGGCGGGCATCCTCACCATCCTCATGGGAGCCTGGGCCAAGCACCCCTTCGCAATGGCAACCGGGCTGGGCGTCAATGCCTTCGTCGCCGTGACGGTGGCCACCAACCCCGGCCTGACCTGGCCCGACATGATGGGCCTGGTGATGCTCTCCGGTATCACCATGCTGATCCTTGTCCTCACCGGGTTCCGGACAGCGGTCTTCAGGGCCGTACCGGACGGGCTCAAGACGGCGATTGTGGTGGGCATCGGCTTGTTCATCGCCCTGATCGGGCTGGTCAACGCCGGCTTCGTTCGCCGCATCCCGGACGTCGCCGGCACCACGGTCCCGGTCGGCCTGGGCTTTGACGGCAAGCTCCTGGGCTGGCCCACCCTGGTGTTCGTGTTCGGCCTGGTCCTGACCATCGCCCTGGTGGTGCGCAAAATCAAGGGTGCCATCCTGATCGGCATCCTCGCTTCCACGGTGCTGTCCGTGATCCTGGAATTCACGCTGCATATCGGTCCCAGCTTCGACGGGAAGAACTTCAACCCGCAGGGCTGGTCCCTCGTGGCCCCCAAGTTCACCGAGTGGGCTGCGCCTGACCTGTCGCTGATCGGCAGGGCCAACCCCCTCGGCGCGTTCGAACACCTCGGCTTCGTCGGCGCGACCCTGCTGGCGTTCGTGATCCTGCTCAGCATCTTCTTCGACGCCATGGGCACCATGGTGGGCCTGGCCAACGAGGCCGGAACCCTGGACAAGGACGGCAACATCCCCAACGTTGACCGCGTGCTGCAGGTAGACGCACTCGGCGCGATCGTGGGCGGCGGCGCGTCCGTGTCCTCCAACCAGATCTACGTGGAATCCGGTGCCGGCATCGGCGAAGGCGCACGGACCGGCCTGGCCTCGATCGTCACCGGCCTGCTGTTCCTCGTCGCCATGTTCTTCACCCCGCTGATCAACCTGGTCCCGTTCGAGGCCGTGGCCCCGGCCCTCGTGATTGTCGGTTTCATGATGGTCTCCCAGGTCGGCAAGATCGACTGGGAGGACTGGGGCATCGCGATTCCCGCTTTCCTCACCTTCACGCTGATGCCGTTCACCTACTCCATCGCCAACGGCCTCGGTGCCGGCTTCATCGCGTACGTGCTGATCCGCACCTTCCAGGGCCGTGCGCGCGACATCCACCCGCTCATGTGGGCCGTGGCGGGCGCGTTCCTGCTGTTCTTCGCGATCGGCCCCATCGAGGCCGCACTCGGAATGCACTAGCCCCGGGCCAGTTAAGCCCCGGCTGAGCGAAGTTTTCCGGGATTCCGGACAGCTCGACGGCGGCGCGGCTGGCTTTCGGGCCGCCGCTGGGGTGAGCTATGACCATGGCTACTCCCGCATCCACCGTTGTTGTCCCGCCGCAACCCTGGAGCGGGCGTTTTGACGGCGAGGGCGCCGAGCACCGGCGCTGGTGGCAGGCTGTCACCCCGTATGCCCCCCGGACTCCTCCGGCCATAGCGGCCGCACCGGCTTCCGCCGCGTACGGCACCCGCCCGGCCGTCCTTCTGGGCTTCTGCAGCGACGAAGGCGTGCGCCGCAACAAGGGCCGTGCGGGCTCCGCGGCCGGCCCCGCGGCGATCCGCAACGCCCTTGCTCCCCTGGCCTTCCACCTCCGCCGGGACGTGCACGACGCCGGCGACATCACCGTGGCGGGACAGTCCCTGGAGGCGGCCCAGGCACGCGCCGGGCTGGCCATCACCAGGCTGCTCGACGCCGGCCGATTGCCCGTGGTGCTGGGTGGCGGCCACGAGACCGCCTTTGCCAGCTACCTGGGCATTGCCGGCTCGTCGGCGGTCCGGGAGGGCCTGCGGGTGGGCGTGCTTAACCTGGACGCCCATTTCGACCTCCGCGATGAACCTGTGCCCAGTTCCGGCACCCCGTTCCTGCAGATGGCTCGCGCGGAAGCCGCCGCCGGCCGGAAACTGCAATACGCCGTCGTCGGGATCTCCGAGCCGAACAACACCCGGGCGCTGTTCCGCGCGGCCCAGGAACTGGACGTGGACTACTTGCTGGACGAGGACTGCTCGGCGCAGGCGGTGCACGCGTTTGTGGCGGCCTTCCTGGCGCAGGTGGACGCGTTGTACCTGACCGTGGATCTGGACGTGCTGCCGGCCTCGGCTGCCCCGGGGGTGAGCGCACCCGCGGCGTACGGTGTGTCGCTGCCGGTGGTCAGCGCGGTGTGCCGCCAGGTGGCGGCCAGCGGCAAGCTGCTGCACCTGGATGTTGCGGAGCTGAACCCGGAGTTCGACATCGACGGCCGCACGGCCAAGGTGGCCGCGCGGCTGGTCAATACGCTGCTGGGGTAGCCGGATCCTTGGTCCGCAGCTCCGCAAGCCGCCCCGAGGCCGAGACCCGCGCCACGACGCTGTTCATGAACCGCAGGATTTCCTCCCCGGCCAGCACCCCTGCTGCCGAGGTCACCGTCAGATTCGCCCGGGCGAAGCCATCGCTGTGCAGCTCTCCGTGCGCGGGACGGATCGAGATGTCCGCGAACTCGAGGAGGCCCGCATCCAGCCGCGAGTCGCCAGCGGCAACGAGCAGGCCGGCACCGCTCCGCCGCCGGACTTCCGCGACCGCGGCCTCCTTGGTGACCGGGGCCGGCACACAGTACAGCTTCCGGCCCTGCAGGGAAGTGGTCCAGCCGCGCTCAAGGCACCAGGCCGTCAGCTCCTGGAGGTAGCTGTCGGAGAGCTCCTCCCGGTTCACGATCGAATACACGAAGACGTCTTCGGCCGTGCGCACCCGCAGGATCTCGGGAACGGCCGCGCTTCCGGTGAGGTGGCCGAGCACCTCGCCCAGGGGTGCACAACGGCCTGCCAGCGAGCGCCGGATGTGGCGCGACCAGTCAAGGTCAGGTTCCCCGTCGTGCAGCAGCGCGGCCCCGTTGGTCGTCACGGCGTATCCCCGCCCCAGCCCCGGCAGCTGCACCCGGGCGAACTGGGCCTGCGTCCGGGTGGTCACCGGGACGAAGACGCTCCGCTCCCCAAGGCGCGCCAGCAGGTCCTCTGCTGCCCGTGTCATGTAGGACAGCGGAGCCGCATCGTAGACCTCGGAGACCACCATCCGGGGCGCCAAATGGTCGCTTCCCTGCAGCGAGATGGAGTTCGCCGAGTAGATCAGGGTCCGGTCCAGGTCACTGGCCACCAGGACCGGGGCGTCGCCGGGCTCAGTCCTCATACGTCGACCACCGCCTTGCCGTCGGCGCCTGTCGCGCCCGGGGTGTGGAGCGGATGGATGAGGCCGACGCAGCTGTACGGCAGGCCCGGGACTTCCAGCACTTCGACTCCGCGCTGTTCGGCCAGGTGCAGCACATGCGCAATGTCGTCGAACGCGGCCGGATGGACAAGGATCTTCCAGGGCACGCGCCGCAGCAGGACCCGGGTGGTCTCGCCGACTCCGGGCTTCACCAGGTTCAGGTTGTTGATGCCGAAATCGCGGCTGATGGCCTCTACCGCGGACCATCCCGACCAGTTTGCCGCCGGGAACGCCTCAATCTCAACGGGGAAGGAAGCCGCGGCGGCCAGGACCCCGGCCCGCACAGCGGGGAACTCCGCCGTGACGGCGGCCAGGAAACCGTTGGAAACGTCGCTACGACTCAATTCCGAGTAATACTTGGCGCCGTGGAAATCGCCGGGTCCGATCAGCTTCTTGTTAAAGACGGTGCGTGAAACAAGGCCGGAGACGGTGGAATTCAGGCAGGCAGAGGGAACCAGGTAATCCTCCCTCGTGCCGAAGATTCGCACGCAGTGTCCCGGATCCGCAAGGACGGCCAGGTCCGGCCGGAAAGCCGCGCCGTCGGTCTTCCGGAAGAGCTCGACGGCGGCCGCGAGCTCGCGGGTGATCGCGCCTTTCCCCGTCCAGCCGTCAACGAACATGATCTGTTCAGGGTCGTGCTGTGAGGCGAGGTAGCCGAGCGCTGCCTGGTCGATGCCGAGTCCGCGCACGATGCTGATGGCATAGTGCGGCAGGTCCAGGCCATGGACTTCCTTGGCCCATCGCTTCATAAGGATCCCGACCGGCGTTCCGGCCCGCGCGAGTGAAACCAGCACGGGGGCGTTCTGTCGGAGCTTCAGGACCTGTTCCGTGAGGGTGCCGACGGCGTGCGCTATCCGAGCCGCTGAGCTGCCGAGCGCGGCCTGGAAGAGGGCGCCGTACTCGGGAGAGGGCTCATATTCCTGCGGCAGCGATTCGGCATAGCTGGCCTTGCCGGATTGGATCGACGCTTCGCGTTCGGCACTCGGGGCCTCCAGCTGCGCGAAGCTGAGGTCCTTCAGCAGCCACCGCACGTCCTCAGCAGCGTAGGAGCCGAACGAGGGGCCGGCGAGAGGCGGGGGGAACGGCCCCTGCCGGGGAAGCAGCACAAGCCGGACGGCGGCGCCGCTGCCCGCAACGGCCTCCGCGATCTTGCCGGGGGCCGCCAGCTGGGAGGCCGGAGTTCCGGGTTCCGCCAGAAGCACAACGGTGTCGAACCGCCCTTCGGGGTGCGCGAAGTTGTAGGCAAACCGGGGACCGGGCCCGTCCGGGGCGTCGTCGCCGCTGCTGAAGGCGACGGCGGATCGGACGGCGTAGCCCGGCTCATCCAGAGCCGCGATCGGAGAGCGCGTACTCGTCGAATAACGGACGTCGTTGTCAGGCCACAGTTCCTGCAGCCGGGTTGCGACGGCCAACGGGAGGGCCATGAATTCCTCGGTAGCCAGCACCAGGACGCGGTCGCCCGGCGCCATTCCGGCGCTGAGGGACGCCGCGAGGGCTGCGGCGATCCCGTCCGCCTGCCGCGGGTCGGGCCGTCCTCCGATTCCGAATCGGGCGCTCCGGACCGGCGGCACGACCTCGTTCAGGTCCACCAGCTGGATCTGCCCCGGGGTTGGTCCCGCCTGGTCGCCGGGCGGGAGGCCGCGGATCAGTTCCGCCGCCTCGAAGGCGAGCAGCTCCGGCAGCCGGATACTTCCGTGCGCCAGCGCCACAGCGCTGATCCGGGTGCCGAGTTCTGCGGCGAGGGCATCAAGCCGGCCATGGTCTTCCGCGGAACGGAGGTCAACCAGGGACGCGACGACGTAGCGGCCGTGCGGCGCGGTGCCATGGAGTTCGCGGATGGTGTTGATGATCGTGGCGCCAGTACTGAGCTCATCGTCCACCAGGACCACCGTGTCGGCCAGGTCCAGTGCGGCACGGCTCGTCGGCAGCAGCTGATGCGAGGTGGCATGGGAATGGGTCTCTTCGAAGGCGCCATACGGCGCCACCCCGGCGGCGCCCGCGGCCTCCCGCGTGGAGTGGATGTAGTAGGTTCCCAGTTGTCCGGCCACGAGCTGCCCCAGCCCGGTGGCGGTTTCCGCGTAGCCGATGGTCACGACGCCGGGAAGGTCGGTTTGCCGCCCTTCGAGCAGTCTGCAAAGGTCAGCCACCGCAGACATGCGGGCCCGCCGCGTCTCCGGGCCCGCAGTTGCAGAAGGTCCGTTCTCGGCCGGGTCCGAGGCCAGGAGCCATTCAAGCTTTCCCGCGGCCTCGTCGATGAGCGCACCGAGTGGCGGGACCGGGCACGCCGCGGCGGCCTCCACCTCCGGGGCCTGAAGTTCCTCGCGGACCAGGAGGCCAAGCAGCAGCCCGGCCGAGGTCGCGATCCCCGGTTCGGTGGGTACGTGCTTGGCGAGGACCCGGGACACCAGCAGGTGGGCCCGCTTCGGATTCCGCCGGAGCGCCAGGCCTACCAGGGACTCGACCGGCAGGACGCTGCGTTCCGCGGCGGAGGCCAGCTCCACGCCGAGGACGTCCCGCACATACGCACCGCTCCACGGAACGTCCGCCTGGACGGCCCTCAACGCATGCCCGCTTCCAGGAGTTCGACAAAGTTGACGCCGGGCCTGGCGACCCCGAAGGCCCGGGCCCGCAGCAGCGTGCGCTCCGCCCAGGCCCGGTGCGGCTTCAGTTCATTCATCTTGTTGCCGTACGACGACGCCTTGACGCCGCCTCCCGGGTCCCCGGCGATGTCCAGCGCGTCGAGGTATTCCTCATGGCTCACCACGGACATGGCATGCACGACTGGCACATGGCTGGGGTGGATCACGGTCTTGCCGAGCAGGCCGTTGGCCTGGTCCAGCTCGATCTCCCGGATGAGGCCGTCCAGGTTGTCCATCAGGATCCGCTGGCGGAGCTTACCTTCGTTGACGGCTTCAAAAGGCGTGGACCGCAGCTGGGGCCGCAGCACCCGTTCCGTGTTGGTGAAGTGCTCCCAGACGGGGCCGGAAATGATCCAGCCGTCGCCCGGGCGGCCGAAGATATTGACGACATCGCCGATGACGTTGGCCACGACCTTGACGTTATAGATGGTCAGGTCGCGGGAACGCCGCAGCCCGAAGGCGCTGGACATGTCCGTTGCACCGATCCGGACACACAGGACCAGCTCGCGGAACTCGTTGATCAGGGCCAGGTTGTCCGTCAGGACCCGGACGCGCGACTCCAGATGCGTCGTAACGGGGTCCTCGATGATCGGCATGACCCGCAGCGCCTGCGCATCCGGATCACCGGTGCGGCCGCACTCCTCGTTCAACAGCTGCAACGCCTCCAGAAAGGCGCGGCCCCGCCCGGTCTCATTCTCGAATTTTGGCAGGACGAAGCCATAGACGACCCCCAGGGCAGCACCGGCCCGGCGTCCGACGTCGAGAATCTGTTCCGGGGTGCGGCACCGGATGAAAATCAGCGGCAGTTCAGCCGGCTCGTTGAGGGCATGGAGTTCCGCCAGGGCTTTGAGCAGGTTCTCCTCTGCCGCGGGCACCCCGTCGTCCGGCACGGCGTCCTCAAGGCAAATAACGGTGCTCAGGCACCCGGATCTGGCTTGCTTCCGGATGTCCTGAGCGAGAGCGGGCCGGGTCGCCGGAGAGTACAGGGTCGCGCCCAACGCCACCGCCAGCAGTCCCGGGTCGGAGGCGCGGTGAAGCACCTCGGGCCGGACGTGGAACAAGCGCTCCTGAACGGATTCGGCCAAGGCTTTGAAGTGCTGCATATTCCCCTAGGTGATAGCTGCGGTGTGATGCCGGACTAGCGCAGGAGGACCCGTTGGTCCAGCGGAATGGTCATCGTGAACCCAAACAGGGCCCACACGGCCGGGTCGTCGGCAGCTGCCGGGACAAACTCGGCGCGCAGCTCGAGGACCGCCCCGATCCGTGACACGTACAGCACGGCCCGCGAACCGGCGTCGTTCCGGGGGGCCACCACGGCCGCGGCGCCGTCGAAGACCCCGATCGTCAGCGGCGCCTCCCCGGCGATGAACAGCGCGCGGCGGAGCAGCCGGACGTGCCGCAGGGACACCACCCCGGACGAGTCCTGCATGTCGGCCAATGGCCGGTTCCCGGGGGTGTTGACCGGGGTTCCCGCGACGTGCCCTTCCGCATGGCGGGCGCCTGTTGTGAAGTGCCTGTCCTCCCAGGTGACCGAGCGGGCGCCTGCCACCAGAAGGGAGCCAATGGCGGATTGTCTCGCGTTCAGGCGCACCACAGGGTTCGCTTCGTCCAACTGGCGGACGCTCCCGAAGCCCGGAGCCGGGAACACGCGCTCCGGAACCGCAGCCGTGCGCGCGGACGCCGGGGCAGACCGCGACGAGGGAGCAAAAACCGTCGGGGAACGCGTCGTCGAGCCCTGGGGCACCGGGTCTGGACGGGAAGAGGCGGGGTGGAGGGTCAACCCGCCGGAACCCGGCGTAGCATGGTCCGGCGTCGGAAGGTTCGGCGCCCGGACCGCACCGGCAGGCGGCGTCGATTCCGGCCGCTGCGCGGGTTTCGTCCGGCGGCTGAGGTAGTCGAGGTCGGTCCGGAGGGTGCTTCGGTTCCCGGCCATGTCAGAGCTTCAAGTTGAAGTCTGCGGCAACGGCTGCCAGCCCGGTCTCGTAACCCTGCCCGAGGGCACGGAACTTCCAGCCCCCGGCGTGCCGGTACAGCTCCCCGAGAATCATGGCGTTGATCTTGTCCATGTTCCCCGGCGGAACGTTGAAGCGGAGCAGCTCCCGGTTCCCCTCATCGGCGACCCGCAGGTAGGTGTTCCGAACGGCCCCGAAGGTTCCGGGACCCCGCACGTCCGGGTCGACATAGAGCAGCACCACGATCTTGCTGACGGCATCGGGCACCCGGTTGAGAACGACGTCGACCTGTTCCTGGTCTTCGGTTCCGGCGAACGCGACGCTGCCGTCGGGGCTGGCGATCTGGTTGAAGAACACGAGGTGATCATCCGAGAGGGCGCGTCCGTCCTGCCCGCACATAATGACCATCGGGACCAGTTCGGCCTGCGGACCGCGGCTGGGCACCGTGTCCCAGCCGATCCCCAGCAGCACGGTGCCAAGGCCGGGGTTCTCTGCAGTGAGGGCGGCATTGCTGCCCGCAACCATCGAAGTCACTAGCGTCCTTCCAGGTGGAGGCCATCAATATCAAACTTGTCCTTGAGGAACTGGCCATGGACGGCCAGCTCCGTAATGGCCCCGGTGCGGACCTGGTTGTCCAGGTTCTGCACGGTGGAATAGAGGGTGCCCAGCTGCTCCAGCAACGCCGTGGTCTGTGCGGATTCGTCTGTCCGTGAGGATGGCCCCAGCATCAAGTAGGCGCGCAGCGGAGACGGCAGGTAGTCGGTGATGACCGCGTTCAGGAGCACGCCCTGCTCGGTAGACGCTCCGGACCGCTCGATGTAGCGGATCAACGCACGGAGGACGTCGACCAGCTGCAGGATCTGGGATACCACGACGGTGGGCAGTTCCGCACCCCTGCCCAGTGCCGTCCCTCGAAGTTCCTCGAGCGCGGTCGCTGTAACCGCCAGCTCGTCCCCCGCAGGATCGGCGGCAGGCGGCTGTTCGGCTGCGGAGGGGGAATCCGATCCCCTGCCGAACAACGAACCAAAGAATTTTGCGACCATAGCCCATAAGCCTATTGCTCAGGGCTGGCGGCCGCTAATTCCCCTCCTGCTGGCGCGCGCGGTCCAGGTAGGGACGGGCCCGTTCCAGTCCCGCTTCGAGGGCGTGAACGGTACCTTCCATGTTCTTGTTGGCCTGCGAGCGGAACGTGTCGATCGCATCCATCGTCTGGAAGACGTTATCGAACGCCTTCTGCAGCGTTTCAACGCTGACGCCGGAACTGGCCGCCTGCTGGTGGATGCGGCCGGTCTGGTCCTTGAGCATCTCGGAAGTCTTCAGGATCATGTTGTTGGTCGTCGTGTTGATGGCGTCGATCTGGTCCAGCACCATCTTCTGGTTGGCCAGCGCCTGGGCCACTATGACGGCCGTCCGGAGGGCGGAGATCGTCGTGGTGCGTGCCCGTTCGACGCCCTTGATCAGCTCGGTGTTGTTCTTGCGGATCAGGTCGATGGCCAGATAGCCCTGCACCGAGACCGCCAGCTGCGTCAGGATGTCCTGGTGGCGCTGACGGATGGGGAACAGCACATCTGCATCGAGTTTGTTGGCGTTTTCGACCTGGCCCGACATCTTCATCTCGTCGATCCTGGCTGCCGTGGCGCCATCGAGGGCCTTGGCGAAGACCGCGTACTCGCTCAGCTCCTGCATGGTCTCCCACAGCTGGGTCTTTTCCTGCGCGAGGGCGGCATTGTCCTTGAGCAGTTCGTCCTGCCCCGCCATCAGGGACTTGATGATCTTGTCCAGCTGGGTCTGGGCTGACTCATATTTCTGGAAGTACTTGGCGAGTTTGTTGCCGCCCGGAATAATGCCCAGGATCTTTCGCCCCACACTGAGGTCGGCCGCGTTCGGGGTGAGGTCCTCCACGGTGGAACGAAGTTCACCGAGCGTGGACGCGACCTTCACCTGGGCACTGTCGCCCGACTTTTTCGCGCCCGCCAGCGACGTTGAAGATCGCTCCAGCAGCCGGCTTGAGGTGTTGGAAGAGGAGACAAGCTGCTGTCCCGCCAAGCGGTTGATGCCATCGATCTTGCTCGTGAATTCGGGTCTGTGCGGGTTCATCGCAGCGACTTCGCTGACGAAAGCGCGCGCCTGGGCGTTGATCTCCTGCTGGCGATCAGCCGGAACCGGGACCATGCCCGGAGCCTCGTCCACCTTGACGATATCCAGGGCCTCAGGAGCGTTCAGGACAAGCGGCGCGGACGCCGAGGTGTCCGGCGGAGTGACTTGCATGCTCATGGTGCGTCTCTCTTTCTCTTGTCTCCGGTGTTAGTCGAGCTGGACGCCGAAGTCCGCGGCGATCCCCGCGAGCCCCGTGGCGTATCCCTGGCCGACTGCCTTGAACTTCCACTCACCGTTGTTCCGGTAGAGCTCCGAGAAGATCATGCAGGTCTCCGGAGCCGCGTCCTCACTGAGGTCGTAGCGCACTACCTCGGCCTCGGTCTCCTGGTTGACGACGCGGCAATAGGCGCCGCGCACCTGGCCGAAATTCTGGCGGCGCGCCTCTGCCTGGTCGATCGAGACCACAAAGACGATGCGCTGGACATCCGCACCCACAGCCGACAGTTCGACGGCGATCACTTCGTCATCGCCGGCGCCGTCACCGGAGCGGTTGTCACCCTTGTGTGTCACCGAGCCGTCAGCTGCGGCCGGCTGGTTGTAGAAGATGAAGTCCGCCGAGCTACGGACCTTTCCGTCGGCGCCCAGCAGGAGCGCCGATGCGTCCAGATCAAAGGCGTCGCCGGTTGTCGTACGAGGATCCCAGCCCAGCCCGACGAGGACCTTGTTCAGTCCCGGATCGGTCTTGGTGAGCGAGAGGTTACTGCCTTTGGTAAGAGTCAGGCCAGCCATGGTGGTTCTCCTTGTTCAGTCTGGTGAAGTTGTGGTGGGCGGCCCGGGGTCGCGGCCCGCCCGGCTTCTAGCTCAGTGCTATGCCGAAGTCCGTCGCAACGCCGTGCAAACCGGAGGCGTACCCCTGGCCGACGGCACGGAACTTCCACTCTCCGTTGTTGCGGTAGATCTCCGCGAAGATCATGCATGTTTCTGCTGCCGCGTCCTCGGTGAGATCATAGCGGACCACTTCGGAATCGGTCTCCTGGTTCACCACCCGGCAGAAGGCGTCGCGCACCTGTCCGAAGTTCTGGCGGCGGCCGTCGGCCTGGTCGATCGACACGACGATGACGATCTTCTGAATGTCCGAAGCAACGGCGTCGAGATCAATCAGGATCTGCTCGTCGTCCCCTTCGCCCACGCCGGTGCGGTTGTCGCCCTGGTGCACCACCGAACCGTCGGGCGACGACAACTGGTTGTAGAAAATGAAGTCGTCGTTCGAGCGGACCTTGCCGTCAGCCCGGACCAGCAGCGCGGAGGCGTCCAGGTCGAACTGCTCTCCTGCGGTTGTCCGCGGATCCCAGCCCAGACCGATGATCGCCTTGCGCAGCCCGGGATCGGCTTTCGTCAGGGACAAATTGCTGCCCTTGCTCAGAGTCAGGCTAGACACGTTTACTCCTTCGGTGAGAAGTGAAGATAAGTCAGACGCTACAGTGCCGCAGCCGCCGCGCCGCGGACATCGCCTGCCGTGCGGCCGTTGGCCGGTGCGCCGATGGCCTGGAACGTCCAGCCGTTCCCGCTCCGGGAGAGCTTGGCCATCACCATAGCCGTGTTTTTGCCCGACTCGGTGAGCTGGTAGCGGGCGACTTCGGGGCTGCCGGCAACCGAGTCGTCGATGACGCGGCAGAAGGCATTCTGGACCATGTCAAAGGTCTGCTGGCTGTAGCTGGTGATCACGAAGACGATGTGCTGGATCGCGGGGGAAACGCTCGGCAGGTTCACCATCAGGGTCTCGTCGTCGCCGTCGCCGGCGCCGGTGAGGTTGTCGCCGGTGTGGCGGACGGAACCGTCCTTGCTGGTGAGCTGGTTGAAGAAGACCGAGTCCAGGTGGTTCCCCTGACCGTCGAACAGGAGGGCCGAAGCATCCAGGTCGACCTCCACAGTCTTGGAGCCGCCGAAGAATCCCTTCTTGGCGGGCGCCGCTGAGTCCCAGCCGAGGCCCATCCGGACGTTGGTCAAAGACTCACCGTTCTGCTTCGTCAGCGACAGTGACTGGCCCTTTTGCAGACTCAAACCCATGTGAATTACCCGCTTTTCGTAGTAGTGGTTGTGCTGTGTATTCGACTGCTGCAGTTAGCTTTTTGCGGTTGCCGATTCCAGTGAGGCATCCTGCCCTGCGGCCCTGGCCCGCTTGTTGCGCAGGATGGACCCCGTAAAGGCGGCTCCGATGAACACGACGCCGATAAGGCCGGTAATGATCTCGTTGATCGGGAACACGATGGTGATCAGCAGGATGACTGCCAAGGCCCCGATGGCCCAGTGTGCGCCGTGATCAAGGTATTCGAATTCGTCCAGCGTCCCCTCCCGGACCAGGAAGACGGTGAGGGAGCGGACGAACATGGCACCGATGAAGCCCAGTCCGAGGGCAATGATGATCGGGTCCGAGGTAATGGCGAAGGCTCCGATGACGCCATCGAAGGAGAAGGAGGCGTCGATGACTTCAAGGTACAGGAAGAGCATGAAGGCGGCCTTGCCGGCCAGTTTCGCCGGCTCGGAGGGGCCGGAGTGGAGGACGAGGTCCGCGTCCGCCGCGTCGATGTCACCGTCCCCGTCGACGTCGAAGAGGTTTCCGAGGCCGTTGACGAGGAAGTAGGTGATCATGCCCAGCAGGCCGGAAAGCAGCACGATACCCTGCTTTTCACCGGCCACTGCGCCGGCGGTGGCCAGTGCTGCCATACCGATGATCAAGGAGGCACCCTCGAGCTTGCCGAGCTTGGCCAGCGGAATCTCGAGGAACTTGATCCATTTGATGTCCCGGTGGGCGAGGATGAAGTCCAGGAACAGCATCAGGAGGAACATGCCGCCGAAGGCCGCAATCTGGGGATGCGCCTCGTGCAGCAGGTAGCCGTAGCTGCCGGGGGTGTGGGGATCGCCCTTTTCCAGGGCCAGGGTGACAGCCTCGACGGGGTTCAGTTTGGCTGTGACGCCGACGATCAGCAGCGGGAACACGATGCGCATCCCGAAGACCGCGATGATGATGCCCACGCTCAGGAACATCTTTTGCCAGAAGGGGTTCATGCGCTCCAGGATGCGCGCATTGACGACGGCGTTGTCGAAGCTCAGGCTGACTTCCAGGATGCCCAGGATCACGCAGAGGATCAGCGCCTGCGGACCGCCATAGAGGAAGGCGATGACCAATGAAATAATGGTGATCGCGAACGACCAGCCGAAAGTCTTCAAAAACACGCTGGAACAACTCCTGGAACTACGGGTCCCGGCCAATCAACGGCCACGACGGCGAAAACATCCCGGAAGTTATCCCCCAAGACTTCGTGCAATTATCATACCCGCAGGGTACGGCCCTCTCTAGCCTGATAACCCGCCACCTTGCAGCTACGACGCGACAATCCGCCTCAGTTGGCGCCGGGCAATGTGCTCACTTGTTCAACGTCCCAGACCGCAAAAAAGTCCCCGCCCGCCCGGGCCGGTCCCTGCTCGATGCGGAGACCGGCCCGGGGGACGGGGACTTCTGCGGTGCCTCTTCACTCCGACGCCGGTGGACCGGCCGTCAAAAAAGCGCTAGCGGCGCCGCACCTGGACGCCGTCGGACTTTAAAAAGAGCTGTGTCTCCGACGGGTCCGCAGCGACCAGCCAGAGCACGTTGCCGCTCACCGAGACCTCTTCGACCTCACCGGCCAGCAGAAGCTGTGCGTGCTTGACGATCTCGACCCGATCGCCGGCCTTGAGGCTTCGCCAGTCGGAAACCGCGGCGGCGGATGCCAGGCGTCTGGAAATGATTGTCCCGCGTGCTTTCATGAACTTTTACCCCCTGTATAGGTTCTTTGCCACAGCATCATTGGTGCGGTTACCCCTTTTTACTACAGATTCCGGGCTCCCGACGGTCATGTTGCTAAGATTTCGGAGGGGCCGCGAAATGGGGGCGGCCACTGAACTTTGTTTCCTTTCAGGCGAGAATTCCGACGGCGGATTCGGCCGCCGCCCTGACCTCCCCTGAGGCGAGCAGCCGGTCCGCCGCCTCCAGCTCCGGTGACAGGAACCTGTCGGTTCCCGCCCCGTCGACGACGGCGCGCAGCGCCGCAATTACGGCTTGGCCCGCCGGCCCGGGCGTAAGCTCGCCGCCGGAGAGCTGGGTGCGGATGTCGAGCGCCCGCGCCGAGGTCACCAGTTCGATGGCCAGGACGCGGCGCAGGTTCTCCACGGAGCGGCGGAGCTTGCGGGCCGCGTGCCAGCCCATGGAGACGTGGTCCTCCTGCATCGCCGAGCTCGGGATGGAGTCCACCGACGCCGGAACGGCGAGGCGCTTGTTGTCCGAGACCAGGCCGGCCTGGGTGTACTGGGCGATCATGAGGCCGGAATCGACGCCTGGGTCCGCGGCCAGGAACGCCGGCAGCCCGTGCGAGCGCGCCGGGTCCAGCATCCGGTCGGTCCGGCGCTCGGCGATGGAACTCAGGTCCGCGACGGCGATCGCCAGGAAGTCCAGCACGTAGGCCACCGGGGCGCCGTGGAAGTTGCCGTTGGAACTGACGCGGCCGTCCGGCAGGACGACCGGGTTGTCGATCGCGGCGGCCAGCTCGCGGGACGCGACCAGGGCTGCGTGGTCCGCGGTGTCGCGGACGGCGCCGGCGACCTGCGGCGCGCACCTCAGCGAGTAGGCGTCCTGGACCTTGGTGTCGTTGATCCGGTGCGAGGCGACAATCGGAGAGTTGGAGAGCACCCGCAGCATGTTGTCAGCAGACGCTGCCTGGCCCGGGTGCGGCCGGAGTGCGGCATGCAGCTCGGGCAGGAAGACCTGGTCCGTGCCGAGCAGGGCCTCGACGCTGAGCGCGGCGGTGATGTCCGCCGTCGTGAGCAGCTGCCGGATGTCCGCGATGGCCATCAGCAGCATGCCCAGCATGCCCTCGGTGCCGTTGACCAGCGCCAGTCCCTCCTTTTCGGCGAGGGTGACGGGTTCGATCCCATGCTCGGCGAGGAGCGCGGCGACCGGCCTGCCGTCCTTGGCGCCGTACATTGTTCCGTCGGGGCCGAGGGCTTCGCCTTCGCCCATCAGCACCAGGGCGCAGTGGGACAACGGTGCGAGGTCGCCGGAGCAGCCGAGGGAACCGAACTCGCGCACCACGGGGGTGATGCCGGCGTTGAGCACGTCCACCAGGGTCTGCAGCACCACAGGCCGGACCCCGGTGCGGCCGGAGGCGAGGGTCTTGGCGCGCAGGAACATAATTCCGCGGACCACCTCGCGTTCCACCGCCGGGCCCATCCCGGCGGCGTGGCTGCGGATCAGCGACTTCTGCAGCTGGGTGCGCAGCTCGTTGGGGATGTGCCGGTTGGCGAGGGCACCGAACCCGGTGGAAATGCCGTAGGCGGGGACCTCGCTGCGGGCGAGGTCATCGATGTGGGCACGGACCTTGGCGACCGCATCCAGGGCGTCCTGCGCGATGGCCACCTTGGAGTCGTGGCGGGCGACGGCGACGACGTCCTCGGGCGTGACCCCGCTGGAGCCGAGAGTGACGGTCAGCGGTGCGTGGGCCGTTAGTGTCATGGCGGTTCCTACTTCTTAGCTTCTGCGGAGTTCAACATGGGGATGCGGACGCCGCGTTCCCGGGCGACCTCGACGGCGCGGTCGTAGCCGGCGGCGGCGTTGCGGATTACGCACATGCCGTGATCGTTGGTGAGCTGGTGTTCGAGTTTCTGCGTGGCGAGGTCGGTACCGTCGGCGACGGAGACCTGACCGGCGTGGATGGAGCGGCCGATGCCCACGCCGCCGCCGTGGTGGAGGGAGACCCAGGTGGCGCCGGAGGCGGTGTTGAGCAGGGCGTTGAGCAGCGGCCAGTCGGCAATCGCGTCGGAGCCGTCCGCCATGGCTTCGGTTTCGCGGTAGGGCGAGGCGACGGAGCCGGAGTCGAGGTGGTCGCGGCCGATCACGAGCGGCGCCGTGACCTTGCCTTCCTTGACAAGCTGGTTGAACAGCAGCCCGGCCTTGGCGCGGTCGCCGTAGCCCAGCCAGCAGATGCGGGCCGGCAGGCCTTCGAACTCGACGCGCTCGGCGGCGGCGTCGAGCCAGCGGTGCAGGTGCTTGTTCTCCGGAAAGAGTTCCTTGATGGCCGCGTCCGTGAAGTCGATGTCCTCGGGGTCGCCGGACAGCGCGACCAAGAGGAACGGGCCGAGTCCCTCGCAGAACAACGGACGGATATAGGCCGGGACGAAGCCGGGGAATTCGAAGGCGCGGTTGTAGCCGCCCTTGCGGGCCTCGTCGCGGATGGAGTTGCCATAGTCGAACACCTCGGCGCCGGCGTCCTGGAATTCCACCATCGCCTGGACGTGCCGGGCCATCGAGGCCTGGGCCTTCTTGGTGAAGCCCTCCGGGTCGGCGGCGGCCTCGCGGTGCCATTCCTCGACCGTGACCCCCTCGGGGAGGTAGCTCAGCGGATCGTGGGCGGAGGTCTGGTCGGTGACGATGTCCACCGTGAGTTCGCCGGCGTTGTGGCGGCGCAGGATCTCGGGGAAGACCTCGGCGGCGTTGCCGACGTAGCCGACGGACCAGCCGCGGCGTTCTTCCTTCGCGCTGAGGACCTTGGTGATGGCGGCGTCGAGGTCGGTTTCCACCTCATCGAGGTAACGCTTGCCGGCGCGGCGGCGCAGGTGGCTTTCGTCGACGTCGACGATCAGGCAGGCGCCGCCGTTCAAGGTGACGGCGAGCGGCTGGGCGCCGCCCATGCCGCCACAGCCGCCGGTGAGGGTCAGCGTGCCGGCGAGGGTGCCGTTCTCGTCGCCGGTCAGCTTGCGGGCAATCGCCGCGAAGGTCTCGAAAGTGCCCTGCAGGATGCCCTGGGTGCCGATGTAGATCCAGGATCCGGCCGTCATCTGGCCGTACATCATCAGGCCCTCGGCCTCGAGCCGGCGGAATTCGGGCCAGGTCGCCCAGTCGCCGACGAGGTTGGAGTTGGCCAGCAGCACCCGGGGTGCCCATTCGTTGGTGCGGAACACGCCGACGGGCTTGCCGGACTGGACCAGCAGGGTCTCGTCGGTTTCCAGGGTTTCCAGGGTGCGGGTGATCGCGTCGAACGCGGCCCAGTTGCGCACGGCGCGGCCGGTGCCGCCGTAGACCACGAGGTCATCCGGGCGTTCGGCGACCTCGGGGTCCAGGTTGTTCATGAGCATGCGCAGCGGGGCTTCCGTCTGCCAGCTCTTGGCCGTGAGCTTGGTGCCGCGGGCTGCTTTGACCGGGCGGGCACCGGTGGTGAAATCGGCGGGTGCCATGAGGGGCTCCTTTGGTTCTGGTCGGTCCGGCGAAGAGGTTCTGTATCAACTAAAGCCCCTGCGCTGCGGCG
>JAODMS010000046.1 GCA_025464925.1 Arthrobacter sp. | reverse complement strand
TCAAGAACCTCAAGGCCGAGGGAATGACCGTGCTGTTCGTTGAGCACGACATGAACATGGTCCGCCATATCGCCGACTGGGTCGTCGTGATGGCCGAGGGCAAGATCGTGGCCGAAGGCCCGCCCGCCGAGGTCATGAAGAACCCTGCCGTGATTGACGCCTACCTGGGTGCCCACCACGACGTCGACCTCGGCGACTCCGAAGGCATCAAGGAACTCGCCGCGGAGCTGGTGGCCGATGAGGAATCGATTGTCGGCACCGACAACGCCGGCATCATCGCCGTCGACGTCCTGGCGCCTGAGTTTACGGAGCAGAGCCACGGGGCGACGCGCCTGGATAAGCCCGACGGCGCAGGCAATGCGACGGGCCGCGGCAGGCGCAGTACCGAGGAGCCGAACCGCACAGAGAAGGATACAGAATGAGCGCCACCAGCGCGGCTCCCGCCGCACAGCCCGTGCACGATGAGGATTCCGTCGTCAAGGTCACCAACCTGGTGGCCGGATACCTCCCCGGCGTCAACATCCTCAACGGCTGCAGCATCGAAGCCCGCAAGGGTGAGCTGATCGGCATCATCGGACCCAACGGAGCGGGAAAGTCAACGCTGTTAAAGGCGATGTTCGGCCTGGTCAAGGTCCACTCGGGCTCCGTTGTGGTCCGCGGCCAGGACATCACCGGGCTGAAGGCCAACAAGCTCGTCAGCAAGGGCGTCGGCTTCGTCCCGCAAAACAACAACGTGTTCGCCACCCTGACCATCGAGGAAAACCTGCAGATGGGCATGTTCCAGCGGCCCAAGGACTTTTCGGAGCGGTTCGACTTCGTCACCAGCCTGTTCCCGGAACTCGGCAAGCGGCGCGCCCAGCGGGCCGGTTCGCTCTCCGGCGGCGAGCGCCAGATGGTCGCCATGGGGCGCGCCCTGATGATGGACCCGGCCGTGCTGCTGCTCGATGAGCCGTCCGCAGGCCTCTCCCCCGTCAAGCAGGATGAGACCTTTCTCCGGGTCCACGAGATCAACCGGGCCGGTGTCTCCGTGATCATGGTGGAGCAGAATGCGCGCCGCTGCCTGCAGATCTGCGACCGCGGTTATGTCCTTGACCAGGGCAAGGATGCCTACACCGGCACCGGCCGGGAGCTCATGAAGGATCCCAAGGTCATCCAGCTGTACCTGGGCACGCTGGCCGACACCGTCGAATAGGGCGTCCGGAAGGTTCGCCGTCCGCGCAGAAGGGCCGCCACCGGCCGGTGGCGGCCCTTCTGCATCCCGGGAAACCGATCCGGCCTGAGCGGGCCGCCTGGCGTCGCGCTCCGCGCAGACAGAAAGCCCCCGTCCGGAGTGGGCGGAGGCTTTCTGTCTGTCAGGAGCGAACGGCTTACAGCTTGCCGAATTCTTCCTTGGACGGCTTGTAGGTGTTGTTGTCCTGGAACTCGTAGATGCCGATGTAGGCTTCCGTGGGGTCACCGGCTTCGGAGAACGTGACGGGGCCGGACTGGCCGTCGTAGTCGATGTCCTTGCCGTTGCGGAGCAGCGTGATGCAGGACGGGAACGTGCTGCACTTCTCGCCGGATTCAGAAACCGCCTTGAGCTGCTTGGCGAGCTCGGTGCCCTTCGTGCTCTTGGCGGCTTCGGCCGCCAGCGCGACCATGTTCACTGCATCGTAGGACTCGCCTGCGTAGCTGTAATCCTTGAGCGCGGGATCGATACCCAGCAGTTTCTTCTTGAAGTCCTCCTTGGCGAAGGTGCCGGGGATGGTGCCCTGTGCGCCCTTCAAGGTGCCTGCCTGGAAGTCCTTGCTGTAGTCGGACATGTTGCCGTCCACCAGGAACATCTGGGTGGGCTTGACGCCCTTGCCCGTCATCAGCGGAACGATGCTCTTGGCCTGGTCAAAGGTGATCAGGGCAATGGCGTCCGGCTTGGCTGCCAGGACCTTGTCGACCTGGCTGCTGAACTGGGAATCACCTTCGTTGAAAAGTTCTTCTGCAACGACCTTGCCGCCGGCCGATTCAAACGCGGCCTTCACGTTCTGGGCGAGGCCGGTTCCGTAAGCGTCGTTCAGTACGATCATGCCCACGGTCTGTGCCCCACAGGTGGCCATGTAGTTGCCGAGGACCTTGCCCTGGAGCACATCCGAGGGGGCGGTGCGCCAGTACAGGCCCTTGTCATCCCAGGTCGTGAAGTCCGGGGACGTGTTGGCCGGTGAGAACTGGACGACTCCGGCCCCGGTGATCTGGTTGATCACGGTCTTGGAGACACCCGAGGAAGCTGCGCCCACAATTGCGCTGACCCCCTGGCCGAGCAGTGCCGAGGTGGACTGCGTGGCGATGTCGGTTTTCGTATCACCGGAGTCGCGGTGGATGACCTCGACAGGCTTGCCGAGCACGCCGCCAGCGTCGTTGATTTCCTTGATGCCAAGGTTGACGCCCGCAATTTCGGGCGGTCCAAGGAACGCTAGCGAACCCGTGGTCGGCAGGAGGGATCCGATCTTCAAGGCAGTGTCGGTGATGGTGGTTGCAGCAGGAACCGGCCCGGTGTTTCCGGTGGCCAGACTTGCTCCGGCTCCGGCTCCGGCGCTCGGCGCCGGGCATGCGATGCCTGCGGCCGCGGCAGAAGCCGTACCTGTCGACGCCGGCGTGGGCGATCCGCCACAGGCCGTAGCCAGAAGGGCGACGCCGATGCTAAGCGCGGTTAGCTTAGCGATGCGCGGCGCCACCTGGGGGAGTGAAGTCATTTACAGTCTCCTCGATCTAAAGGTGCGAACGGCCTTTGACGCGAAAGATCAGGTGTTCCTGATTTACTTCAAGCTAGTGCAAATTCCGCGCCAGCATAAGTGACTACGGTCACATCCTTATAACAGTCGTTGCATAGAGGAAACCTGCCGCGCGGTGCGCGCTCCGGCAGACCCGGCAGCTTGGGCGCACGGGCGGAGCCGGACCCGCCAGCCAGGTTCCGGATTATACTGCCGGGGCTAGCGCACCAACACTAAGCCTGCTTATTATTGAACCGTACGCAGGTTGAGGTTGAGCATCGGATCACAGGTCCGGCAAAACAGCTGCCGGTCCGGGTCCGCCTTAGCACTGGAGGCCACCATGACCGCTTCACCATCCCAGTCCATGCGGGGTACCGGCCCACGTACCACCCTGCAGAAAGCCGCCATGGCCGTCGGGGCGGTGTTCGTCCTGGTCGGCATTCTGGGTTTCATTCCTGGCATCACTGCGCAGTACGAGACGCTAGGCCTCGCCGGCCACCAGTCCACGGCTTTGCTACTGGGGGTCTTCCAGGTCTCGGTGTTGCACAACATCGTCCACTTGCTGTTCGGCGTCGCCGGACTCCTCATGGCCCGCACCGCCTCTGGGGCGCGGAACTATCTCATCGGGGGCGGGGCTGTCTATCTCGTGTTGTGGATCTACGGCCTCATCACGGCCAACACGGACTCGCCGGCCAACTTTGTTCCCCTCAATTCGGCCGACAACTGGCTGCACCTGCTGCTGGGAGTGGTCATGATCGGCGCCGGTTTCCTGCTCAGCCGGGACCGCACCACCGCCGCCACCCGGGGCCGCTGACCGAAAGCCCGAGGGCGGGCCATGGGAGCTCATGTACGGGCCGGTAATGTTGAGATCTGGGCCGAGCAGGTCGGCGAAGGACCGGATGTTCTGCTGATCGGCGGCCTGGGCGACACTGTGGAGTCGTGGCAGCCGCAGCTGAACGGTCTCGCCGACCGTTTCCGCCTGACAGCCTTCGACAACCGAGGCGCCGGCCGGACCACCGCGCCGAGCGGACCGCTCTCCGTGGCGATGCTGGCGGATGACGCAGCCGAGGTCCTACGGTCGCACCGCATACCGTCTGCCCATGTCGCCGGCTTCTCCGGCGGAAGTATCATCGCCCAGGAGTTGGCGCTGCGGCACCCCGGGCTGGTGCGGAGCCTTGTTCTGCAGAGCACCTGGACGGTGATGGATTCCTACCTCCGTTCGTGGGCGCTTTTCATCAGATGGCTGGTCGAGGTGGCGCCCAGCGAGCGGGCGTTCCTTGAAGGGTTTTTCCTGGATATCTACACGCCCCGGTCGCACAATGACGGGACGGTCGGCCGGATCATCGAGGAGGTGCTGGCCTTTCCGCACAAGCAGAGCAGCGAGGACGTACAGGCCTTCATCGATGCCCTCGTTGATCACGATACGACGGACCGTCTTCCCGAAATCACGGCTCCTACGCTGGTACTTGCCGGTGGCAGCGACATGACCAGCCGTCCCGAGCTGTGCAGTGCTGTCGCACAAGCAATCCCCGGCTCCATCTTTGAAGTTTTCGAGGGTGAGGCTCATCAGCCCTTCCAGGAGGTCCCCGAGCTATGGAACGCCCGCGTCAGCTCCTTCTGGCGGAGTGTAGAGGCCGGGGCCTGAACTGTGCGCCCGCGCCCTCGCTCCTCCTGGCGCAGTTGCGCAAGCTATTGCCAC
Source organism: Arthrobacter sp. (assembly GCA_025464925.1). The sequence continues at coordinate 8,187 of JAODMS010000046.1, read as the reverse complement.
CGGCGGCGAGCCCGGGGACCCGCCGGACCTTGGCATGGCCGCCGCTTCCGAACGGCAAGTAGCGCGCTATGTGCCCCAGGTGGGACTCGAACCCACAACACGCGGATTTTAAGTCCGCTGCCTCTGCCAATTGGGCTACTGGGGCGCCCGGTCCATGGTATCCCGTCCTGCCCCTGCTAACGGCCAGTCAACGGACCTGCATAGCGGAAGGTTCCGTGCACGCCCCCGGCCCACAGGGCCAGCGGGAGCAGCTGGAAGTGCCCGCCCCAGGCCGGATCAGGCGGTTCCACTCCTAGGGATGTCGAGGGCACGAAGCCGAAGCGGGAGTAGTACTCCGGGTCGCCCAGCAGCGCAATGCCCCGCTCCCCCGCGTCATTCGCCCGGGCCACCGTCTCCTGCAGGAGCGCGGAGCCGACGCCGTGCCGCTGCAGCCGCGGCACCACGGCGATCGGGCCAAGGCCCAGGAGTTCCAGCTCCCCCACCCAGCCCCGGGTGCTGATCACATGCCCCACGATCTCGCCGTCAAGCTCCGCGACAATACTGAACTCCGGCAGGTATTCCTCACAGTCCCAGAGCCCGCGCAACAGCTCGACCTCCTCCGGTTCGCCCGTGACGGGCAGGCCCGTCACGGGCGAGACGGCAAAGGCGGCTGCGGTGAGGGCGAGGATGGCCGGGCGGTCCACGGGCTGTTCACCGCGCAGTACCAGCTCCAGTGCAGGCCGGAGCCGGCCGCTGTCCGCGGCCAGCTCGTGCAGGACCTGCACGGTTCGCTCGGCGTCGGCCACGGGTACCAGCAGGTGATCATGGTGGAAGCCGGCCAGCACGTTGCAGCTGATTTTGGCTTCGGTCAAGGCGGCGCTGACAGCGGCCGTCAGGCCCACTGCCTCCAGGGAGGAACGCACTTGGAGGGTGATCCACGCCCCGACGAAGTCATAGGACAGCCCGAGGCTGTCCGCTTCGGCCCGCGGCATCACCACGGTCAGCCCCTCGGCTTCCCGGACGGCAGCGGCTATTCCTTCGGCCAGCGCTTTGCCGTGCGGCCACAGGACATAGACGAACTCGCCGTCGCGACGCTCCGGATGCAGAGTTGCCAAAAGAGTATGGAGGTCATTTTCACCAATCATGAAGCCAGTCTAGGCGGGCGGGCGGCGCAGCCCCGTCCGCCGCATCTGCCAACGACAACGGCGGCCGCTCCCCGGAGGGGAACAGCCGCCGTCGAAAGGCTACCGCAGGCTACTTGGAGTCGGCCGGTACGGCTTTCTTGGAATCGCTCTGAGCGGGGTCTGCCACGCGCCTGCCAACGGCCGGGGCGGTGGCGGCAGCCGGCTTGGGGGCCGGGGTCGCTGCGGCCACGAAGGCGCCGCGGGGGTTGTCCAGGTCCATCAGCGGTGTGGTGTCGCGGCCCAGGACCAAGCTCACGACCCAACCCGTGATGACGCGGATCTTGCGTTCGAAGGTCGGGATCGCCAGGCCGTGGTAGCCGCGGTGTGCGAGCCATGCCAGGGGACCCTTGAGACCGATGCGGCCCAAGAGGTTGATGTTGGCAACGCCCTTCCATTGGCCGAAGCCGGCAACCGCGCCCAGGTTCTTGTGCTTGTAATCCTTGAGTGGCTTGTTCCAGCGGGAGGCCCACAGGTTCTTTGCGAGGCGCTTGGACTGGCGCAGGGCGTGCTGGGCATTCGGGACGCAGGTACCGTCCGGCAGGCCACTGCCCGTCAGGTCCGGCACGGCCGCGATGTCTCCGGCGGCCCAGGCATTCTCGATGATGCCTTCGTCGCCGGCGATGCGCAGGTCCGGGAGGACCCGGACCCGGCCGCGGGGCTCGAGCGGGAAGTCGGTCGAGCGCAACATCGGGTTGGCCTGCACGCCGGCCGTCCAGACGAGGGTGTCCGCCTCGAACTCCTGCGCCAGCGTCTTGTCCGGGAGGTTGATGAGCCGCAGGGAGCCCTCAGCGTTGTCCAGCGAGGTGTTGAGCAGGACCTCCATGCCGCGGCTGCGGAGGTGCTCGACGACCCACTCAGCCTGCTTGGCGGTAACCTCCGGCATGATGCGGCCCATGGCCTCGACGAGGACGAAGCGGACTTCCTCCTGCTTGACGCGGCGGTTGTTCTTGACCGCGGTGCGGGCGAGGTCTTCCATTTCCGTGATGCACTCGATGCCGGCAAAGCCGCCGCCGACGACGACAAACGTCAGGGCGCGCGCGCGCTCTGCGGGGTCCGTCATCAGGGAACCGGCCTCGATGCGCTCCAGGACACCGTTGCGCAGCGCGACGGCTTCCTCGATGGTCTTAAGGCCGATGCCCTTCTCGGCCAGGCCCTTGATGGGGAAGGTGCGGGTGATCGCGCCGGCGCCTAGCACGACGTCGAAGTACGGGACCTCAAAGGGGTCGCCACCATCGGTCGGGGCAACCACGGCCGTGCGGCTGGCGTGGTCGATCGAGGTGACGCGGCCCTGGATCAGTTCAGTCTGCTTCAGGTGCTGGCGGTGGGAGACGACGGCGTGCCGTGCCTCGATGTTGCCGCCGGCAACTTCCGGAAGGAAGGGCTGGTAGGTCATGTAAGGCAGGGGATCAACGACAGTGACAATGCCACCGGCCTTCGCGATCTTGTTCTGCAGTTTGAGGGCTACGTACAGGCCGACGTACCCGCCGCCGACGACGAGTACCCTGGGACGGTCCTGGAGCTGAGGGGAGGATGCCATGCGTCCAGAATACAGTAGTTTGTGAAAAACTTCACTAACTATGGGCGATCTTCGGACTCCGCGGATCCCGGGACCCCGGACTGAGGGCCGGGAGCCAAAGCGGGGTTGCGCATGGCGCGCCGCAGCTGGAAGGCTGCCGCGCCGATGATGGCCAGGAACAGGCCGCCGAAGCCGAGGACCACCACCGCCGGAAGGGCACTGTCCAGCCTCGCAGGCGCTTCCGCGACCGGCACGGTCGCCTCGGGAAGCGTCGGCACGGCGCTGGACGGGCCCGCCGGTGCGGCCGCGGGCGCGGTCGCGGCCGGATTCCCCCGCCGGTGGACACGGATCCAGTCCGAGATCGAGCCCAGCGGGTTTGTCTCGGTTTCGGGAACGTCGGCTTTGAGGGCCGCCTCGGCGTCGAGCACGCCGAAGCCGTACAACGGGTCCTTGCCCCGTGCCCCGGCGTCCTTGGCCGTACTGACGATTCTGTTGATGACCTGGCTGGCGCTCATCTCCGGCCACTTGGACCGGATCAGGGCGGCGACGCCGGCAACGATGGGGGTGGCGCCCGAAGTGCCCGCCCATTCGGCGTAGCCGCCTGCAGGCATGCCACCGATCAGGTTCTCCGCGGGCGCCGCCGCCCCGATGCTGATGCCTTGGGATGACGAGTCGATACTGGCGCGACCCTTCCGGTCCAGCCCGGCCACGGTCAGCACCCCGGGAATGGTGGCCGGAGCCCCGACCTGCACGTTGCCGCCCAGGCGGTTGCCCGCGGCGGCGACGACGACGACGTCCTTCTGCTCGGCGTACAGGAACGCCGCATCCCAGCTTTGCGGCCATTCGGGCGAGGTGCTGCCCAGCGAAATGTTGATGACGCGGGCCCCGTTGTCGACGGCCCACCGCACCGCCTCGGGGATCTGGGCCTGGTCGCTCTTGCCGCCGGGGTTGGCGGAGCCGAGCCAGGTGGACACAGACAGCAGTTGCGCCTCCGGGGCGACGCCGACGATGCCGTCCGGGCCGACGGGAGGGCCGGGGCTGGGGCTCGGGCTCTCGGTGGCATCGGCGGGCTGGTGGCCGCGCCCGGCGAGCATGGTTGCCACCAGCGTGCCGTGCTCGGGTTTGGCGCCGATGCTCGTCTGGCCGTCCGGGCTGCCGGCACCGGAGATGTCAGTGCCGCCGGCGAGCACTCCCTGCAGGTCAGGGTGCTTGCCATCCACGCCGCTATCGATCACCGCGACCTTGACGTTGGCGCCCCTGGAGACCTCCCACGCCTTCGTAATGCCTGACTCGGCGAGCCAGTATTCCTTGTCGCGCCAGGAATCAGCGTGGGCGGCCGGGGCTGCGGTCAGCGCCGCGGTCAGGGTGCCGCCGGCCAGGGCCAAGGCCATCAACGCGGAGGCTGTCCGGCGGGGCCGGGCTGTTGCTCTGGTCATTCGGGTCCTATCGGCGGTACAGCTGGCGGTACAGCTGGCGGCGCTGCAGTCGGGCTGCAGCAAGCGTGGATCCTGGTTCGGCGGAAACCCTCACGGGGGCATTCCGGGGGACGCGCCATCCGGCTGTTGCGCAACATGGCTGAGGCGCACTTCAGCTGATGCTGAGGGCGATTCCGTCCAGAATATCGTGTTCGCTGGCGACTGCCGTGCTGATCCGGCCGTCTGTGACGTCTGCCAGCCGGTCCAGGACACGCCGCCAGACGAGCGCGCCGGCGCCGATCACGTCCACCCGGCCCGGATGCATGTACGGCAATGCGGCTCGCTCCGCACGGGTCATCTCCAGCAGGTCCGTGCACGCCTCCCGGATGGCGTCCAGGCTCAGCTCGGTGCCGTGGATCGCCTCCGGAGAGTACTTCGGCAGGCGCAGCGCATGGGCGGTGATGGTGGTGACGGAGCCTGCCACGCCGACGACCGCGGTGGTGCGTTTGAGCGGAACGCTCAGTGCCGCCTCACTGACCGCGGCGTCGACGTCGGCTTCCGCCGCGGCGATCTGCTCCGGCGTCGGCGGGTCGCTGCGCAGGTGGCGTTCGGTCATCCGGACGCAGCCGACGTCGACCGACCGGGCGGCGAGAACGCCGTCGGCGTTCCCCAGCACGAACTCGGTGCTGCCGCCGCCCAGGTCGACCACGAGCACAGGGTCTTTCTCCCGGAAGGGCAGGACGCTGCTGGCACCGGCGAAGGACAAGGCGGCTTCCTCATCCCCGGTGATCACCTCGGGTTCGACGCCTAAGAGCCCGCGGATCCCGTCGACAAAGATTTGCCGGTTCCTGGCATCCCGGGTGGCGGAGGTCGCCACGAAGCGCACTTTTTCGGCACCGTGGTGGCGGATCAGCTCGGCGTAGTCCGCGGCAGCCGCGAAGGTGCGGTCCAGGGCCTCCTGGGCCAGCTCACCGGTGGCGTCCACGCCCTGGCCCAGCCGGACCACGCGCATTTCGCGGACAACATCGCGCAGCCGCGGCGCCGCGCCCCGTCCCCCGTCATCGCGGCCCGTTTCGGTATCTGTTTCGACATCGGTCTCGACATCGGCGATCAGGAGCCGGATGGAGTTGGTACCGCAGTCGACGGCCGCCACGCGCGTCATCTGCTTGCCTCCGGGGACCCGGTGTTCTCGGGGCGGGCCTTGCGGACAGGAGCGGGCCGCCCGACGATTCCCGGCAGCCCCTGGGGGCCGTGGCGGCTGAGATCGCGGGAGGGCACCTCACCCCCGGTGTCCCAGGCGCCGTCGCAGTAGCAGCGGTCCATGGTCCACCATTCGCCGATGGCCGCGATGGCCTCGTCCCCGAGCGGGTTGACGCCCGGTCCTGCCGCGAGGGAGTGGCCCACAAGGACGTGCAGGCACTTGACGCGCGTCGGCATCCCGCCGGCGGAGATGCCGTCAATTTCGGGCACGGCCCCGATGCCGGAGCGGGCGCCGATCTCGGCCCGGGAGGACAGATACGCCTCGTGGGCGCCGCGGTAGCCAGCGGCCAGTGCCGCATCGGCGCCGAGCCGCTCGTTCATCTCGGTCATCAGGCCGGCCGCCTCCAGCCGCGACACGGCGGACGTGATCACCGGGTGCGTCAGGTAAAAGGTGGTGGGGAACGGCGTGCCGTTGCTGAGCCGCGGCGAGGTGGCTGCCACAAGCGGGTTGCCGCAGACGCAGCGGGCGGGGATTTCAACGACGTCACGGACCGGGCGCCCCAACTGCCGGCTCAGGACGTCGAGGTCGCGGGGCGTTGGCTGGCGCGATTCCTCCGGCGTGCTGGCCGTGCTCTTTGCCTCTGGGGTCTTTGCCCCTGGGTTCTCGTCCACTGGCGCGGCACCTTCCTGCCCTGTTAGGGGTTGTCCGTCGGACAATCCCGCGGCGGGCGCCGCTTCTAGTCTGTTGCCGACCGCCTGATGGATTCCCACAGGGAGTCCACCCACGGCAGCTGGGCCGGGTCTTGGGCTGATGCTGCACCGGGCACGGCACCGGACTGTCCGGCGGGAAGATCGCTGCCGAAGACCCAGTAGCCTGTCTCTCCGGGCATAACCATGTTAATGCGGTCGCGGGCCTGTTGCTTCACGTAGTTCGGATCCTGCCAGCGTGTGACCTGGCGCTTGAGATCGTTCTGCTGCGACTGCTTGGCCGAGATATCCGCCTGGAGCGCGGAAATTTCGGCGCGCTTGTCGAGGAAGATCTTGACGGTGGGCGCCAGCATGATCGTGATGGCAATCATGACGACGCCGAGGGCCAGCAGCCGGCCCGACAACGCCCTCGCGGGCACAGGATCGAGGTTTTCCTCCGGCTTACCCGTGCCGGGTTTTGCTGCGGGCTTCCGCTTCCGGGTGGGGGCGGCACCGGCTTCCGCCGGCGCTTTCCCAGCGTCTGGGGCACCAGTGGTCCGGTTCCCGGGAGCGGGACTTCCTGACGACCGGGCATCCGTTGCTGGCCTGCCTGCTGGCTGTCCTGCCGCGGCGCCGGCCGGCTTTCCGGCGGGGGCCGCACGGGAGCTGAAATCAGCCTGGATGACGTGGGCGCCGTCACCCGTGTCCGCGGGCTTCGGGGCCGCGGGCGTAGCCCGGGGAACCTTGGGACGGCGGGTAGCCATGTCACTCCTGTAATGCCCGGTCCCTGCCGGGCTGGCTTGCTGCTCTCCTGCTGACATCCGTGGCCTGGACCGGCGGCGTCAACTCCAAGAGGGCCAAATCAGAACCGGTGGCCATGGTCTTTCAACCATAGCCACCGGTTCCTCGTTTTTGCGGCTTCTAGCCCTTGAAACGCGGGAAGGCGCTGCGTCCGGCGTAGCGTGCGGCGTCGTCGAGTTCCTCTTCGATGCGCAGCAGCTGGTTGTATTTCGCGACGCGTTCGGAACGGGCCGGGGCGCCGGTCTTGATCTGGCCCGCGTTGGTGGCAACGGCGATGTCCGCAATGGTGGTGTCCTCGGTCTCGCCGGAGCGGTGCGAGGTGATGGTGGTGTAGCCCGCGCGCTGGGCGAGGGACACGGCGTCCAGGGTCTCGGTCAGGGAACCGATCTGGTTGACCTTGACCAGCAGCGAGTTGGCGGTTCGTGCGTCGATGCCCTGCTGCAGGCGGACGGGGTTGGTGACGAACAGGTCATCACCCACGATCTGGACCTTGTCGCCGATGGCGTCGGTGAGGGCTTTCCAGCCCTCCCAGTCGTTCTCGTCCAGCGGATCCTCAATGGAGACCAGCGGGTAGTCGGCGACGAGCTCGGTGTAGTAGGCGCTCATCTCGGCGGAGCTGAGGGCCTTGCCTTCGAACTGGTAGGCGCCGTCGGTGAAGAACTCGGAGGAGGCGACGTCCAGGGCGAGGGCGATGTCCTTGCCCGGGGTGTAGCCGGCGTTCTTGATGGCTTCCTGGATGAGGTCCAGGGCTGCCCGGTTGGAGGGCAGGTTCGGGGCGAAGCCGCCCTCGTCGCCGAGGCCGGTGGACAGGCCCTTTTCCTGCAGTACGGCCTTGAGTGCGTGGTAGACCTCGACGCCCCAGCGCAGGCCTTCGGAGAAGGTGTCGGCGCCCAGCGGGACAACCATGAATTCCTGGATGTCGACGTCGGAGTCGGCGTGGGAGCCGCCGTTGAGGATGTTCATCAGCGGAACGGGCAGGACGTGGGCGTTCGGTCCGCCCAGGTACTTGTACAGCGGCAGGTCCGCGGAGGCAGCGGCGGCGTTGGCGACAGCCAGGGACACGCCCAGGATGGCGTTGGCGCCCAGCTTGCCCTTGTTGGGGGTGCCGTCCAGGTCGATCATGGACTGGTCAATGCTGCGCTGGTCCGTCGCGTCAAAGCCGACCAGGGCCGGGGCGATCTGGTCGATGACGGCGTCGACGGCCTTCTGGACGCCCTTGCCGAGGTAACGGCCCTTGTCGCCGTCACGGAGTTCGACGGCCTCGTGCTCGCCGGTGGAGGCTCCGGAGGGAACTGCTGCGCGGCCGATCTGGCCATCGGAAAGCAGAACTTCAACTTCTACGGTCGGGTTGCCACGGGAATCGAGGATCTCGCGGGCGTGGATGGCATCGATAAGCGCCATGGAA
>JAODMS010000253.1 GCA_025464925.1 Arthrobacter sp. | reverse complement strand
AGGAGGGCGAGCAGTTCGGCAGCGGCTTCGTCTCGGCCAATCCCAACTCCAAGATCCCGGCGCTGGTGGACCGCAGCGCACCGGCGCCGGTTCGGGTGTTCGAGTCCGGGGCGATCCTGCTGTACCTGGCCGAGAAGTTTGGCGCCTTTGTTCCTCTGGATGGCCCCGGGCGGGCCGAATGCCTGTCGTGGCTGTTCTGGCAAATGGGCAGCGCGCCTTTTCTGGGCGGGGGGTTTGGTCATTTCTACGCTTACGCGCCGACAAAAATAGAATACGCGATCGATCGGTACGCGATGGAGGTCAAGCGCCAGCTGGACGTACTGGACCGTCGCTTGGCCGAAAGTCCTTATCTGGCGGGAGACGAGTACACCGTGGCCGACATGGCGGTATGGCCCTGGTACGGTACGCTGGTCAAGGGTCAGCTCTACGAAGCGGGCGAATTCCTGCAGGTTCAGGAATACACGCATGTTCTACGCTGGACGGACCAGATTGCCCAGCGGCCGGCCGTGCGGCGTGGACGCATAGTCAATCGCACCATGGGAGCGCTATCCAGCCAATTGCACGAGCGCCACGATGCCGGCGACTTCGACACCCAGACTCAGGACAAGCTAGCTGGGCCGCTTTGATGCGCTTTGAGGCTCAACTGACTTTCCTGTCCTGTCCTGTCCTTCAAGCGGAATGAACCATGATCACCCTGTACGATTGCGCCACCGCGCCCAGCCCGCGCCGCGCCCGTATTTTTCTCGCCAAAAAGGGCGTTGCCCATGAGACGGTCCAAGTGGATCTGAGGAATTCCGAGCAATTGAGCAGCGCCTACCAAGCCATCAATCCCCAGTGCACGGTCCCCGCGTTGCGCACGGAGGAGGGAGCCGTGCTGACCGACAATGCGGCGATCACGACCTACCTGGAGGCGCTTTACCCGCAGCCACCTCTGCTGGGCACCACCCCAATTGAAAAGGCGCACATTGCCAGCTGGAACTGGCGCGTCGAGTTCGAAGGATTGCTCGCCGTCGCCGAAGCGCTGCGCAACAGTGCCCCCAGCATGGCTAACCGGGCGCTGCCCGGGCAGGTGGACTATCCGCAGATTCCCGAACTCGCCAAACGCGGCCTGGCCAGGGTGCAGCAGTTCTTTGCCATGCTCAACGAGCGCCTGGCCGGGCGCAACTTCATCGCCACCGACCGTTTCAGCGTAGCCGACATCACGGCAGTGGTGGCCGTTGACTTTGCACGCGTGGTCAAGCTCAAGCCAGGCGAACAACACCCGCACCTGCAGCGCTGGCGAGCGGCCATGGCGCAGCGTCCGTCGATGTCGGTCTAGGAGCGAAATGCCCAGGGGGAGCAGCGCGATGAGGTGGGGTCTGCGGCACCAAGCTTCGCCTGCAACTCAGAAGCTGTCGGCAAACTAAACATAACTCTCCAAATGCTTCATCTCTTTGTAGGCCCGGGTTCTGCCAGAAATGATATTTAATTTTCCAGCCGCCCATGGGCGACACCTTCATGTTTGATGAAGGCTCACCTTCAACAGTGAGATATCAATGGGTTTCGTTAATGCTGTCTCCCAATGCATTGACCAAGCTGTCAATCTGCACCTGGGTGGCAATAAATGGTGGCGCGAGTTGTATGGTGTCGCCACCGTAGCGAACGTAAAAGCCTTTTTTGAGCATCGCCATGGCAATTTCATAGGGGCGTCGTGCAGGCTCACCGGGCAGTGATTCAATGGTTATGCCGGCCGCGAGGCCAAAATTACGGATGTCGGTGATGTGCTTCGTCCCCTTCAGACTGTGCACGGCATTTTCAAAACTGGGCGCCAACTCCTTGACCCGCTCGACCATGTTTTCCTTCACCAATAAATCCAAAGCGGCAAGGCCGACTGCGCAGGCAACAGGGTGTGCAGAGTAGGTGTAGCCATGCGCAAATTCGAGCATGTAGTCCGGTCCGCCTTGTGCCATGAACGTGTCATAAATCTCTTTTTTGACCAGCACGGCACCCAGCGGCTGCGCTCCGTTGGTAATTTGTTTGGCAACATTCATGATGTCCGGAGTGACACCAAAAGCTTGCGCACCGGTGTAGGCACCGGCCCGGCCAAAACCGGTGATCACTTCGTCAAAGATCAGCAAGATGTTGTGAGCTGTACAGATATCGCGCAGCCGCTGCAGATAACCTTTGGGCGGAATCACCACACCGGCCGAGCCTGAAAAAGGCTCCACAATGACTGCAGCGATATTGCTGGCGTCATGGAGCGTGATGAGTCGCAGCAGGTCATCGGCCAACTCAACACCCTTGTCTGGCATACCGCGTGAGAACGCGTTGCTCGCCAGTTGGGTATGAGGAAGATGGTCGGCGGCAATGCCTTGGCCGAACATTTTGCGGTTGGCTGCAATCCCGCCCACCGAAATTCCTCCAAAATTCACGCCGTGATAACCCTTTTCTCGTCCGATGAGCAGGGTCTTGCTGGCCTGGCCTTTGGCTCGCCAGTACGCGCGGGCCATTTTGAGCGAGGTGTCGGCTGACTCGGAGCCTGATCCTGTGAAAAAAACATAGTCCAGCCCGGCAGGCGTCAACTCCTTGAGCTTGTTTGCAAGTTCAAACGACAGGGGGTGCCCGAATTGAAATGCTGGAGAGTAATCCAGCGTGGCCATCTGGCGCGTTACCGCTTCGGTGATTTCACTGCGTCCGTGGCCCAGCCCGCAACACCACAAACCCGACAGGCCGTCAAATATCTGCTTGCCTTGAGTATCGGTGTAATAACAGCCTTTGGCACTCACAATCATGCGCGGATTGGCCTTGAAGTCGCGATTGCCGGTGTAGGGCATCCAGTGCGGCTCAAGCCATGCGGCATCAAGGCGGGGGGCGGTCAAGCGCTGCGAGTCGTTCATGTTCATGAGGAATCCTGGTTGCTGTTGTAGTGTGATTCTTACCGCCTCTGTTACTCTTATAAATGAACAAGTATCACAACTAACTTGGCAAACTATGAAAGTAATCACACACTCTCGCCTTGGGCAACTGAGCGACATGGACATTCGACTCCTGCGCGTTTTCAAGAGCGTGGTGGAGTGTGGCGGCATGGCTGCGGCAGAACTCGAACTCAACATTGGCATCTCCACCGTGAGCCGCCATGTCAAGGATTTGGAAACCCGCTTGGGCATGACGCTGTGCCGCCGAGGCAGGTCAGGCTTTGCCGTGACGAGTGAAGGGCAGCAGATCTACACGCAAACCCTTCGTCTCCTGGCGGGTGCGGATGAATTTCGTCGAAGTGTGGACGAGATCCATCGGCGCATGGGCGGCCAGATTTCCATTGCCGTCTTCGACAAGACGGCCAGCAACCCGGTTGCCCACATTCACGAAGCCATCGCCTTATTTTCCGAGATCGCGCCTGAAGTCAGCCTGCATCTGCATGTGGCACCGATCAACGCCATCGAGCGCGGCGTTCTTGATGGCCAATTTCAGCTTGGCATCATCCCCGGACACCGCAGTTCACAGACATTGACTTACGAAGTGCTGTTTGATGAGACGATGCTGCTGTATTGCGGTGCGAAACATCCACTTTTTGAGGTCGATGCGGCTGGATTGGATTGGGGTGACTTACACCGCCATCAATTCGCTGGCCTGGGCTACCACTCTCCAAATATGGAAATTAGCCAGCAGGTGGGCTTGCCGCGAATGGCGACCGGCTATGACCAAGAATCCATTGCAACGCTGATCCTTTCTGGAAAATACCTGGGGTTTTTGCCAAACCATTACGCGCAAGCGTTTGTGTGTTCGGGGCAGATGTGCCCAGTCAATCCAGACCTGTTTCGCTATGAATGCAGTTTTTTCAGCATTGTCCGGCGTTCCCCGGAACAGTCAAAGGTAACGAGCGCCTTTCATGACTGCTTGCTGCGCGCGCATAGATCCAGCTCTGGCTAAAACGTCAGAACCCATCGTTCAACGGCCTGCCCGCTCCAGCATCGCATGCAGCAGCACATTGCAGCCCGCCGCGATGTGTTCGGGTTTTGCATCTTCGATCTCGTTGTGGCTGATGCCGTCCTTGCACGGAATGAAGATCATGCCGCTGGGCGCCAGCCCGGCCATGTACACCGCGTCATGCCCGGCGCCCGAGACCACCGGCATGTTCGAGTAGCCCAGC
>JAODMS010000024.1 GCA_025464925.1 Arthrobacter sp. | reverse complement strand
GCGCCACGTTCGGTGATGGTGGAGGCGGCAACTTCAAGAACGACGTCGCGCACGGTGGCGGCATCCGATTCAACGGCGCCGGTGCAGGACATGTCGCCGACGGTCCGGTAGCGGACGGTCTTGGTGACTACTTCCTCGTGCTCGGACGGCCGGGAGACCTCCCCGACCGCGCGCCACATGCCGTCGCGGGCAATGACCTCGCGGTCGTGGGCGTAGTACAGGCCCGGCAGGTCGATGCCTTCGCGCTCGATGTAGCGCCACACGTCCAGCTCGGTCCAGTTGCTGATCGGAAACGCCCGGACGTGCTGGCCCACGGTGTGCCGGCCGTTGTAGAGGTTCCACAGCTCGGGGCGCTGGTTGCGCGGGTCCCACTGGCCGAATTCGTCCCGCAGGCTCAGGATCCGCTCCTTGGCGCGGGCCTTGTCCTCGTCCCGGCGGCCGCCGCCGAACACGGCGTCGAACTTGTTGCGCTGGATCGCGTCCAGCAGCGGCACGGTCTGCAGCGGGTTGCGGGTGCCGTCGGCCCGTTCGGCCAGTTCGCCGCTGTCCAGAAACTCCTGCACGCTGCCGACGACGAGCTTGAGCCCGAGCCGTTCCACCGTGCGGTCGCGGAACTCGAGGACCTCCGGAAAGTTGTGGCCGGTGTCCACGTGCAGCACCGGGAACGGCACCTTGCCCGGCCAGAACGCCTTCGTGGCCAGGTGCAGCATCACCACGGAGTCCTTGCCGCCGGAGAACAGCAGCGCCGGCTTCTCAAACTCGGCCACGACCTCGCGGATGATGTGGATCGCCTCGGACTCGAGCGTGTCCAGGCTGGAGAGCCTTGAGGATGCTGTGACGCCGATGGCCGCCCCAGCAGCGTCCTTTTCCAGCACAGACAACTCCAGGTCCTCATTGGTGGTTTGGGTGCTCATACGTGTAGTCCGCATTCTGTCTTGTCGGTTCCTGCCCAGCGGCCGGCGCGGGGATCATCGCCGGGCGCCACCTTCCGGGTGCAGGGCTGGCAGCCAATGGACGGGTAGCCCTGGGAAAGCAGCGGATTGACGGGAAGGAGGTTGTCCTCGGAGTACTGCACCAGCTGGTCGAAGCTCCAGGCCGCGACCGGATTGACCTTGACCAGGCCGTTGGTCTCGTCCCACGTGACCAGCGGCGTGTTGGTGCGGGTCGGGGCCTCGTCGCGGCGGACCCCGGTGAACCAGAGTTCGTAACCGGCGAGGGTACGGCGCAGCGGCGCCACCTTCCGGAGGGCGCAGCACTGGGCCGGGTCGCGGGCGAAGAGGTCCTTGCCGAGCAAGCGGTCCTGCTGTTCGACCGTGCTCTCCGGAAGGACGTCCACCACGTTCACACGGAGGTTCGCGGCGACCTCGTCGCGGGTCGCATGGGTCTCCGGAAAGTGGTAGCCGGTCTCAAGGAACAGCACGTCGACGCCGGGAAGCTGGTCCGCCACAAGGGCCGGCAGGACGGCGTCGGCCATGGAGCAGGCGACGGCGACGGCGGGCAGCTCGAAGTTCCGCGCCACCCAGGCGATGACGTCGCGGGCCGGGGCGTCCCAGCCGAGCTCGGCGGTGCCGGCCTCCGCGATCGCCTTGAGCTCGTCGGAGGAACGCTTCGGAGGCGCCACGGCTGCGGCCGTAGCAGCCACCTGGGCCGAAGCGACTGCCGGTGCGACCACCGGGTCAATGCCGGCTGCGTGCCTGCTCACTGGAGGTCTCCCTCGTCGGCGGCGAAGGCCCATTCGGCGAAGGTCTGGCCTTCGGCGCGGTCGGCGACGAACTTGCGGACCACGCGTTCCACGTAGTCGGGCAGGTCATCGGCGGTGACCTTGAGGCCGCGGACGGTGCGTCCGAGGCCTGCCTCTTCCCGGCTGGAGGATGCCAGCCCGCCGCCCAGGTGGACCTGGAAACCGGGGGTGGGGTCGCCGTCGGGCGTGGGCAGCATCATGCCCTTGAGCCCGATGTCCGCCGTCTGGATCCGGGCGCAGGAGTTGGGGCAGCCGTTGATGTGCAGCGAGAGGGCCTGCGGCAGCTGGCCGCTGTCCGCGAGGTCCGCGAGGCGGCGCTCCAGTTCGGCGACGGCGGTGGCGGCCGTGACCTTGGTTTCGACGATGGCCAGTTTGCAGTATTCGATGCCGGTGCAGGCGATGGTGCCGCGGCGGAACACGGACGGGCGGGCGGAGAGGCCCAGGGCGTCCAGTTCGGCCACGAGCGGTTCCACCTGGTCCTCGGCGACGTCCAGCACAACGATTTTCTGGTGCGGGGTGGTGCGCAGGCGCTGCGAACCGCGGGCCTCGAGCGTGTCAGCGAGCTTGACCAGCTGGCTGCCGGAAAGCCGTCCGGCCAGCGGGGTGGCGCCGATGAAGAACTTGCCGTCCTTCTGCTCGTGCACGCCGATGTGGTCGCCCGGGGTCGACGGCTTGGGCGCGGCCGGGCCGTCCGAGAGCTTGTAGCCGAGGTATTCGTCCTCGAGGATCTGGCGGAACTTCTCCGGGCCCCAGTCGGCGAGCAGGAACTTCAGCCGGGCCTTGGTGCGCATCCGGCGGTAGCCGTAGTCGCGGAAGATGCTGGTGACGCCAAGCCAGACGTCGGCGGCCTGGTCCGGGCGGACGAACGCGCCGAGGCGCTTGCCGAGCATCGGGTTGGTGGACAGCGCGCCGCCGACCCAGAGGTCGTAGCCGACGCCGAGTTCGGGGTGGACCAGGCCGACCAGGGCAACGTCGTTGATCTCGTGGACCACGTCCTGGCTCGGGTGGCCGGTGATGGCGGTCTTGAATTTGCGCGGCAGGTTGGCCAGCTCCGGGTCGCCGATGAACCGGTCGGCGAGCTCGTTGATCAGCGGGGTGGGGTCGATGATCTCGTCCTTGGCGATGCCGGCCACGGGCGAGCCGAGGATGACGCGCGGAACGTCGCCGCAGGCCTCGGTGGTGGAGAGTCCGACGCCTTCGAGGCGGCGCCAGATCTCCGGCACGTCCTCCACCCGGATCCAGTGCAGCTGGATGTTCTGGCGGTCCGTGAGGTCCGCGGAGTCACGGCCGAAGTCGACGGAGATCTGGCCGATGACGCGCAGCTGCTCGGTGGTGAGCGCGCCGCCGTCGATCCTCACGCGCAGCATGAAGTACTTGTCCTCGAGCTCATGCGGCTCGAGGGTGGCGGTCTTGCCGCCGTCGATTCCGGGCTTGCGCTGGGTGTAGAGCCCCCACCAGCGGAACCGGCCGTGGAGGTCCGTGCCCTCGATGGAATCGAAGCCGTGCTTGGCGTAGACGGACTCGATACGCTCGCGGACGTTCAGGCCGTTGTCTTCCTGTTTCCAGGTTTCGTTGGCGTTGAGCGGCTCGGTGCCGTCGACCTTCCACTGGCCGTGCGGCTTTGCTGCCGGTCGGGAGGAGGTGCGGGCGGGTCGCTTGGCTGCAGCGGTATCCACCGACGCCCCGGCTAGAGCTGTATCAGTCATGCATCGACTGTAGGGCGGACCCGAAAGCCGTTCCAGCGGGCCAGAAACGGGAGGTCACCTAGGGAAACAATTCGTCACGAACCGCCGGAAGGCCTTGCGGAATCCATCGCCGCCACGGCAGCGTCGTAGCGTTCCAGGGCGATTTCCGCGAGCACCGGCGAGGGCAGCAGCGGTTCGGCCACGACGTCCGCGCCGGCCCTGGCCAGCTGGTCGTGGAAGAAGCCGGGGGCCAGGAGGTAGGACGCGATGACCACCCTGCCTTGAGGCCCCGCCGCGACCAGGGCGCCCTCCTCGCGCACCGCGTGCACGGCGTCCTCCACCGAAGGCTTGGCTGAGGCACCGTACGCGGGAATGATCCGGTTGGCCCGCAGCGACCGCAGCTGCCCGGCCAGCTCCTCCACATTCTGCGCGGCGGAGGGGTCGGAGGAGCCGGCGGCGGCCAGGATCACGGTGTCGCTCTCGACCACGCCGGCCTCGCGGAGGCGCTGGTCCAGCACGGCCGCCAGGCGCGGATCGGGCCCCAGGGGCGCTGCGGCCGCGGAGCCGGGCCGGCTCTTGACTGCCCGCGCGATGTCCACCTTGACGTGGTAGCCCACGCTCAGCAGCAGCGGCACGACGACGGCGTTCTTTCCCGCCGGGAGCGAGGCCACCACGTCCACGAGATCGGGCTGCTGCACGTCAACGTAGGCTTCGCGGACATCGAGGCCGGGGCGGAGCGCCGCAATGGCGTCGCGGAGCGCATGGACCTCGGCAGCACCGACCGCGTTGGAGGTTCCGTGCGAGCAGGCGATCATGATGGGGCTATCCATAGGGGCTAGCGTAACGTTGGTCCCGCCCTATCCGCCCCTTGACCTTGACCGGGACGCCTGTGACCTTCTCCTTTAGCCTTGTTCTGGTCTGGCTGGACCTGGCCGGCGTCTTCTTCTTCGCGGTCTCCGGTTCCCTGCTCGCGGCCCGGAAGCAGTTCGACATCATCGGTTCCCTGCTGCTGGCCTCGGTGGTCAGCCTGGGCGGCGGCGTCATCCGGGACATCATCCTCAACGCCGGGCCGCCCGCGGCGTTCACCAATCCCGCTTACCTGGCCCCTCCGCTGCTGGCTACGGTGCTGGTGTACTTCCTCTTTTCCAGCGTCCAGCGCTTCACCTCCCTGCTGGTCCTGTTCGACGCCGGCGGCCTGGCCCTGTTCTGCATCGCCGGCACCCTGAAGGCGCTCGGCGCCGGAATGCACCCGGTTGCGGCCGTCCTGCTGGGAGTCACGACGGCAGTGGGCGGCGGACTGCTGCGCGACATCACCGCCAACGAGGTGCCGCAACTGTTCGACCCCAAGGATATCTACGCCCTCCCGGCGTTCCTGGGGGCGGCCCTGACGGTTCTCCTGTCGATCTCCGGCCTTTTCAATACGGTGACCGCGTGCGCCGTTGCCGCCGTCGTTTTCGCCTTCCGCGTCACCGCCTGGCACCGCTCCTGGCACATTCCGCTGGCCGTCCGCGGCTGGCACCGCCTGGGCCTGGACGCGGCGGATCATGGCCGCCGGGATTAGCTAGGATAAGACCATGACTGACATGTTCCTCGAGAAGTTCCGCGCGCTTGTTCCGAAGTATCTCGAAGACGAATGGCAGGAAGAAGACGGCCTCCCGGCGAACGAGCTGGACGACGCCCTCGCCGAGCACCAGTTCGAGGTGCCGCTGGTCCTGCGGGAGTTCTACCTGGCCCTCGGCGGCTGCGAGGACCTGATGGAGGCGTACCACTACTTCTGGGATCCCGAAGAGCTCGAAGTTGACGACGAAGGCTTCCTGATGTTCCTCGAGGACGAGGAAGAACAGTTCACCTGGGGCTTCCGGATCGGGGACCTGGGCGTTCCGGATCCCATCGTGTGGCGGCGCAACAATCTCCGCGGCCAGTGGACGAGCGAAGAAGGAACCTTTTCCGAGTTCGTCTTCGACATGTTCGAGTGGGCCTTCAACGACGAAGAGCAGGGCTAGCCCCTCCCCCTTCAGCCCGGCGGGCACGGGCCTGCCCGCTCTTTCCGGGGGCACTTTGACACGGACACGCCGTCATTGGGGCGGGATTGTCCAGTTCCGGCCGCCAAAGTGCCCCCGGACGGCGGACCTCCGTCTCTTAGGGGTTGCCCCCGGACGGCATCTCAGGGATGGAAGGCCCCCTGGCGCCGCAGCTCCAGCACCGCAAGGACTTCCGCCACCATCCGCTCCGGGTGATGGACGACGTCGTCATAGCCGAACCTCAGCACCAGGTAGCCGCCCCGCACGGACGCGTTGTTCCGGCGCCGGTCCTTCTTGACCTGCAACGGTTCCAGGTGCGTTCCGCCGTCGGTCTCCACCACGAGGCAGTCTTCAACCAGGAAGTCCACCTCCCCGACGCCCGGAATCTCGACATGCCGGCGGAGCGACAGGCCGGCCCGGCGGAAGGCGGCGTTGGCCAGGACTTCCAGCACCGAGTCCGCCCGCGGCACCAGCAGATCCAGCACGGATCGGGCCCGCCCGTTCCGGTTGCCCGCCAGCTTGCTGCGCAGGAAGCCGGGGCTGATGTCGCCACGGCCCACAGCGCACTGGACCATCACTAGGGCCTGCAGCTCCGGCAGGCAGTGCACCGCATCAATGAGCACATCCGCCAGGCCTGCGACCGGAAGCCAGGGGTGGGGCGGGTGGCGGGAGCGGCCGTGCGCAACGGCACCCGCCGGTACGGGGCGATGTCCGAGGCACAGGTGCGGGACCTGCGCCGGAACCAGGGTCCACAAGCGGTAGGTGGGCGCCGCCGACAGGCAGGTCAGCAGGCCCTTCATTCCGACCGCGTCCCGATAGGCGGCTGCGGCCTCCGGCAGCACATAGTGCCCGCGGCGGATCCTGGCGATGGCCCCTGCGGCGACGGCTGTGTCGATGTCGTGGCGGCTGAACCCGGCACTTCTCATTGCGGCGGTTCCGGCGACTCCGCCCCGGGCCGAGAGGAAAGCGGCTGGTTTCATTCCCTCAATCTGCCGCGGGCGGAACTCTTCGAGCGGGCCGGGGCTGGGCCATGTGGACAACCCCACGCCGTGCGGGGGCACTTTGACACGGACACGCCGTGCTTCCGACGCCGGACGGCCCAGGCCGGGCCCGAAGTGCCCCCGGACGGCAACGCCGCACGCCCCGAAACCCTGTGACAAAAAATTTACAAAGCCCCTAGACAGCATGACACGCCTGTCATAAACTCGTGTCTAGATTCACCGACTGCCTCCGGTGGATCTGGTGCGAACGGAGAATGGCCCCGGTTCCATACAACGTCTGATGCGAGCGTTGTGAGGAACCGGGGCCGATCCGTTTAATCGCGCAGGGGGCCCGGCACAAGGCGCGGGCGGGCGGGGACCCGGCTTCAAACCCCAGAGGCCGGTTAGCTGCTGCGGTCCACCACGGCCAGGGCGAAGTTGGTCAGCGACTCCTTGACGACGCCCTCCGGCAGCGGGGCCAGGGCGGCAATCGCCTCGGCGGCCCAGGTGCGGGCTACCACCCAGGACTGCGCGGTGACGGGGTGTTCGCGGAGCCCGGCCACGGCCGACGCCAGGGCCTCGTCCGTGCTGAGGTCGCCGTCGATCAGTTGCAGCAGCTCGACGGCGGACTGGTCACCGTCCCGGGCGGCGTTGCGGAGCAGCAGCACCGGAAGGGTCGGCACCCCTTCGCGGAGGTCCGTGCCCGGGGACTTGCCGGACTTGACCTTGACGCCGGTGACATCGATGACGTCGTCGGCGAGCTGGAAGGCCACGCCCACCTTCTCGCCGTACTCGACCAGGACGGTTTCGTAGGCCTCGTCGGCACCGGCGAAGATTGCGCCGAGCTGGCCGGAGGCGGCCACGAGCGAACCCGTCTTGTCCGCGATGACGGAGAGGTAGTGCTGGACCGGATCCTCGTCCGGGCGGGGGCCCACGGTCTCGTGCAGCTGGCCCAGGCACAGCCGCTCGAAGGTGCGGGCCTGGATGCCGAGCGCGCGGGACCCGAGTTCGGACACCAGGATGGAAGCCCGGGCGAAGATCAGGTCGCCGGTGAGGACCGCCACGGAGTTGCCCCAGACCTCGTGGGCAGTGGGGGCGCCGCGGCGGAAGGGGGCCGAGTCCATGACGTCGTCGTGGTACAGCGTGGCCAGGTGCGTCAGTTCAACGACGACGGCGGCCTGCACCACGGCGGGCAGCGAGGCGTCGCCGAGGTGGGCGCAGAGCAGGGTCAGCAGCGGCCGGATGCGCTTGCCGCCGGCTTCCACGAGGTGCCGCGACGTCGCGTCAGCCAGCGGATCCGAGTTGGCAATGGCTTCGCGCAGCTTCTTCTCCACGCGCGCCAGGTTGGTGGTGAGCGCAGGGCCCAGTTCCGGATCCCCCGCAATCGCCGCGAAGCCTGCCGGCAGCTGAAGGCCGGTGGCAATGGCGGTGGTGTTGAGCGAAGGTTCAGAGCTCGGCAGGCCGTGTCCGGCGTGCGTCCAGCTTTGGTCTGCAGAGTTGGTCACGGGTTAACCCTAACTTTTGTTGCGGAAACCGCGGAGTTCACGCTGGCATGGGACGGGCCGGCAGTGTTGGAGGTGGCAGGAACCAGCATTTCCAGGACCCGGATGACGCGGTCTTCGAAGCCCTTGGCCGCCGGGTCGGTGAGGTTGGCCAGCAGCCGCACCACGAACTTCATCAACACAGGAATGGGCATGCCCGTCCGGAGGGCCAGCTTCATCACGGCCGGTTTGCCGATCAGGGCGGCGAAGGCCCGGCCCAGGGTGAAGTGCGAGCCCCACTGGTCCCGCACGTGGTCCGCGTACCGGGACAAGTGCGCGTCGGCCGCTCCGGAACCCCAGGCCCCGGCGCGTTCCCGGGCGTCGCCGTCGATGATGAACTCGGCCGCGAAGCGGGCGGATTCCATCGCGTAGGAGATGCCCTCGCCGTTGAACGGGGACACCATGCCGCCGGCGTCGCCGAGCAGCAGCAGCCCCGGCGAGTAGTGCGGCGTGCGGTTGAAGCCCATGGGCAGTGCGGCGCCGCGGATCTCGCCCACCTGGTTCTCCGGGGTGAAACCCCAGTCGGCGGGCATCCCGGCGGTCCATTCGCGGAGCACCTGCTTGTAGTCCAGCTTGCCGAATTCCTTGGAGGAGTTCAGGATGCCCAGGCCCACGTTGGAAGTGCCGTCGCCGACGCCGAACACCCAGCCGTAGCCGGGCAGCAGCTTGCCGTCGCGGCCGGGAAGCTCCAGCCAGCCCTCCATCCAGTCGTCGTCGTGCCGCGGGCTGGTGAAGTAGGTGCGCACGGCGACGCCCAGCGGCCGGTCGTCCCGCTTCCGGATCCCCAGCGAGACGGCGGTGCGGCTGGAGTTTCCGTCCGCGGCGAGGACGACGTCGGCGGGAAAGTCGCGCGTCTCGCCGGTCTTCCGGCCGGACTCGTCCAGCAGCGCGGCCCGGACGCCGGTCACCCGGCCGTCCCCGGAGCGCAGCGCTTCGGTGACGCTGTGGCGTTCCAGCACGACGGCGCCCGCGGACTGCGCGTGCCGGGCCAGCTCCTCGTCGAAGCCGAGCCGGGTCCGGATCAGCCCGTACTGCGGAAAGTCGGAGACCTCGGGCCAGGGAAGCTCGATGCTGCGCCCGCCCGCGAGCAGGCGAAGGCCCTTGTTCCGCCGCCAGCCGTCCTGCTCAGGATGCGGAAGGCCGAGCTTTTGGATCTCGCGGACGGCGCGGGGCGTGAGTCCGTCGCCGCAGACTTTTTCGCGCGGAAAGCTGGTCTTCTCCAGCACCGTGACCTCAATGCCTGCCCGCGCGAGGTAGTAGGCGGCGGTGGACCCGGCCGGCCCGGCTCCGACGATCAGTACATTC
>JAODMS010000004.1 GCA_025464925.1 Arthrobacter sp. | reverse complement strand
AGAAATCCAGATACTCCCGGCCGTCCTCGCTGTAAAGCACACTGCCGGACGCCCGCTCAAACACGGTGTCCCAGCCGCGGCAATAAGAACGGACTTCAGACTCCAGGGTTTCGAAAATATCCATGAGCAGATTCCTTCTGCTGATGCGAGGGGCGAATTTTTCCACGAATGGACACAGCCCAAACTTCCGGAATCGTCACGGGAGGGGAAGTGGTTCGGTATATGCAAGGGTGCCCTCAGCTTCTCTTGCCTACCTACGGTCAATACTCTATGTGCGGCCTTCCCCGGGTTCACGCGTAGCCATTACCTGACTTTGAACGTACGCGGCTACTTAACTACCTGTTCGGCGGAGCTGCACCACTCGACCCAGCGGCGCCCGGCTGCTTTCGAAAACCCGGCCGCCACGACATCGGAGATTCTGGGTGCCGGGCGATGTCGGTCAGGAGGGCGTGTAGTACCCCTGTGGGGAAAGCCCCGGGAATATTTGGCCGCGGCGGGCGTTGTACCGCACGATACATGCAAATGCATGCAAATCGGCTACAGTGGAAACAGCTTCCGAATCAGACCGGCCACGGAAAGGCACCCCATGCAGATCGGCGTCTTCAGCGTCAGCGACATCACCACCGACCCCACCACGGGCCGTACACCCACGGAGCACGAGCGGATCAAGGCGTCCGTGGCGATCGCCAAGAAGGTTGAAGAAATCGGCATGGATGTCTATGCCATCGGCGAGCACCACAACCGGCCGTTCTTCTCCTCCTCCCCCACCACCACCCTGGCCTACATCGCAGCCCAGACAGAACGCATCATCCTGTCCACGGCCACCACGCTGATCACCACCAATGACCCGGTGAAGATCGCCGAGGACTTCGCGATGCTCCAGCACCTGGCGGACGGCCGCGTGGACCTGGTGCTGGGACGCGGCAACACTGCCCCCGTCTACCCCTGGTTCGGCAAGAACATCCAGGACGGGATCGAGCTTGCCATCGAGAACTACAGCCTGCTGCGCCGGCTCTGGGACGAGGACACGGTCAACTGGTCCGGCAAGCATCGGACTCCGCTGCAGAACTTCACCTCTACGCCCCGCCCGCTCGACGGCGTCGCCCCCTTCGTCTGGCACGGCTCCATCCGCACGCCGCAGATCGCGGAGGTGGCCGCGTACTACGGTGACGGCTTCTTCGCGAATAACATCTTCTGGCCCAAGGAGCACTACCAGCAGCTGATCGGCCTGTACCGCGAACGCTATGAGCACTACGGCCACGGCAAGGCAGACCAGGCGATCGTGGGCCTTGGCGGGCAGTTCTTTATGCGGAAAAACTCCCAGGACGCGGTCAACGAGTTCCGCCCCTACTTCGACAACGCACCCGTCTACGGCCACGGCCCCTCGCTGGAGGACTTCACCTCGCAGACCCCGCTGACCGTCGGCAGCCCGCAGGAAGTCATCGAGAAGACCCTCACCTTCCGGGAGTACTTCGGGGACTACCAGCGCCAGCTGTTCCTGATCGACCACGCCGGCCTTCCGCTGAAGACCGTGCTCGAACAGCTCGACCTGTTCGGCGAGGAGGTCCTGCCGGTCCTGCGGAAGGAATACGCCGCTCTCACCCCGGCCCACCTCCCGGAGCCGCCCACCCACGCCGGACGCGTCGCAGCCTCCCTGGCGGCAGCCGGCCAGCCCGCCGACCAGGAAGCATGATGTCCGCGAAGTCAACGTCGCCGAAGACAACAGAATCGCCCGTTCGCCTGGCTGCGGAGACCTGGGAATCGCTGTTCCGCGCCCAGGTGGCTGTGATGCGTCGGCTGCAGGCGGGCCCCGCATTCAAGCGCCTCGCCGTCAACGAGTACGACGTCCTCTTCACGCTCTCCCGGTGTCCGTCCGGGTGGCTCCGCCTGAACGAGCTCAACGACCATGTGCTGCTGAGCCAGTCCAGCCTGAGCCGGCTCGTGGAACGCCTCGAAAAACGCGGACTCGTGGAGCGGACACCGGCCCCCGACGACGGCCGCGGGATCCTGGTTCAGCTCACCGAGGCCGGGTGGGAACTGCAAAAGGAGATCGGCCGTGAACATGTCCGCGACATCGCCAGCCTCGTGACCCCGGCCCTCACGGCCGCCGAGCAGCAGGAGCTGCTTCGCCTCACGGAGAAGCTGCGGGCGTCGGTGGCGTCGCGCTGAGCGGTACCTGCGCCGGCGGGCGGCCTGCGCCTAGCTGATGGCGACGAGCTTCGCCGGATCCTCTTCCGGCAGCTTGCCGTGGACTAGGGCCGTGACCCTGAGTTCACTGAGGTACAGGCTGCCGCCCACCGTGGACAGGAACGCCGTATCGGCGGAGTCGCGCCCGGCCGTGATCCGCAGCATGCTTTCACGCGGTGCCAGGCCGGTGGGATCGATGACATGCCAGGCCCCGTTGATGTGGGCCTCGGCCACCGCGTGGAAGTCCATCGGGCTCAGGCCCGGAGCGTACACGGCAGCCAGCCGGGCCGGGACGTTCTTTGACCTCAGCAGGGAGATGGCGAGATGGGCGTAGTCGCGGCACACGCCGCGCCGGTGCAGCAGGGTCTCCACGGCCCCGTCAGTCCCCCGGGAGGACCCACTGACGTAGCGGAGCTCCCGGAAGACCCAGTTGCGCACCGCGTGCAGGAGCTCTTCGCCTTGGAGCCCGCCGAATTCGGCGTAGGCCGTCGGCAGGAGCCTGTCGGACTCCGCGTAACGGCTGGGCCGGACATAGCGGATGAGTTCCATCAGCCCGGGTTCTTCCGGCAGGGCAAAACCAGCGACGGTGGCCGTGTAGTCCACCAGCACTTCCGAAGGCTCCGCAAATTCCATGTAGTGGAAGCGTCCGCCGTGCTCGTCACTCAACTCCGTGAGGGCCACCTCTTCCCCGTCCACCGTGACGGAGAGCGATTCCTGGAAGGAGTCGTAGCCTGCGTTCCGGGCTACGGCCACCGCCATGGCGACCTTGGTGTCGGCGACGGTCTTGAAGGCCATCCGGGTGGCCACAGTGCGTTCCATGTATCTCCGGGTACGAGTTGACGGCAGGTGGTGTCGCCGTCGTCGGCCCATCAGGTCTACGGGCAGAGCGGGACTAATCTTTGATCTCCAGAGACATTAGCATCCGCTGGACGTTGGCGAATTCGGACCCCTCGTTGACGTATTTGGCCGCCTGGTCGAGAGTGTCGAAGGACTTCGCCGGGGCTACCTTCTGGTCCGGAGCGAACGACTTCAGCGCCGCCAGGTCACCGAAAGAGTAGTCGCCCTTGCCCTCCGGGCCGCGAACCACGTTCTGCAGCGCGCAGCTCTTGCCGCCGGCGCCGCCCACCATGTTGGTGATGCCGTAGGAGCCGAAGTACTTGTAGCCCTGGATCACGCGGAACACCACCCGGGGCTCGATGGTCCCCTCGCCGCCCCGGTGCGGCAGCTCAGCCGGGACGCTGCTGACCACGACGTAAGGCCGGGCGGCTTCCTCGGCACAGGCCGGAACGGGCTGCGGCTGAAGTCCGGTCTGCAATGTGGCCAGGTAACCGCCCTTGCCGTCCTTGACCTCGATCTTGAGCGCCCCGGGCATCGTTCCCTGGTCCGGAGCCACGGACTGGGCAATCCACTCCTCCGGCAGCTCGAAAGCCAGGCTCTTCCCGGGATCGGTAAAGACTTTCCAGGCCGACGCCGTCGCGCCGGGAGCGGCGGACCTGTTGCCGAATGCACTGCCGGAGGCCGTGGGCTCCGCCGTCGCGCCGGTAGTGGCGCCCGGCGTCGCGCCCGCGGTGGCACCGTCCGACGTCGCCGTTCCGCTCGGGCTGCCGCCCGCCGTCCATGCCGGGGTCCCGCCCCCGTTGCTGCAGCCGGAAATCGCAGCCGCGGCGACCGCGAGCGCAGTGGCGATCCGGATCCCGCGGAATAGTGCCGTCCCAGTCATGGTGCCAGCCTACCGTCGTGATATCGGCGGCCGCTCAGAGGTGCCGGATCAGCGTTTCGTAGCAGCGGACGCCACGGCGCTCCCGTGGAAGCGGACAGGCGTGCGGGGCCGAAGCGCCGGAGCATCTCCGCCGTCACGGCGCCGGGAGGCGCCGTATCGTGCATGCGCGAAAGCCTAGGTGCAGACCCGGCGCCAGCCTCGCGATTCGTCTGGAAAAAGAGGGCTACGCTGGGGACATGGCGGAACAGCATATTGACGGAACGCAGTTTGAGGACCAGGACACCGTGGCGGATATCTCCGCCGCGGACATTGCAGACTGGCGGCTCCGCACTTTTGCCCTCTACGCCAACGTGCGGAAAATCGCCGAGGACAGTCCTGCCGAAGCCCATTCCTACTGGCGCCACGAGCGGGACCGGATGTTCGGCACCCACCCCGCCTCTGCGTTG
Organism: Arthrobacter sp.; assembly: GCA_025464925.1. Next base: position 8,729 of record JAODMS010000004.1, on the reverse strand, counting down.
ACAGCTGCCGCCAAGTCCAGCTTCGCCGGCCTGAAGACGGCGGACTACGATCCGATCTACCGCTTCCACGTCCCCCTGACCAAGGAGGGCGCCGGGCGGGAAATGAACGTGGAGACCGGGACCGACGGCGTAGTGCGCTTCATCCGGCTGGGGACCTTCGACCTTCCGGAGATGGGTCAGCTGGCCGTCTGGAAGCTGAACGGCTACGGTGGCGGCATCTTCGTGCCGTTCCGCGATGCAACCGCAGGACAGCCCGGGGGCAGCTACGGTGCCGGGCGCTACCTCCTGGACACGATCAAGGGCGCCTTCCACGGCGTGCGGGGTTCCGGCCCCGGCGCGGAGTTCGTTTTGGACTTCAACTTCGCCTACAACCCCTCCTGCGCCTACAACGAGGCCTGGGCATGTCCCCTCGCCGGTCCGTCCAACCGGCTAGCCGTGGAAATCCCGGCCGGCGAGCTGTACTGACGGCCGGCACCACCGTCGACGAGTCTTTAGCTCCGGCGGCCGCCGCGTCCTGATTGCCCCTGGCCCGGCCCTTAGCCGGGGACCGGACCGCGTTGTGGCAGGCTAGACGGATGGAATCCCCTGTCGCCCCCGCGGCCGAGCTCGACCAGCAGCCCCCTCCCGCGGCGACAGTCCGCACTCCGGTCCATCGCCGCCGCGGAATTTTTCGCTACCCCTTGGCCCGGCAGTTGTTGCGGTTCACCGCCGTTGGCATCGTCTGCACGCTGACGTCCTTGGCCCTGTACGCCGTCTTCCGGCCGTGGATCGGAGCGCAGCCCGCCAATGCCGCAGCCCTGATCCTCACCTCGCTGATGAACACCGCGCTGAACCGTCGCCTGACATTCAAGATCACCGAGCGCCGGCGGATGAAACGGGACCACCTCAACGGGCTGGTCGTGATCCTCGTGGCGCTGCTGATCACCGGCGGTAGCCTGGGCGTCCTGCAATGGCTCAACCCGGATGCCACCGTGGCCGACGAGCTCTGGACCACGACGCTTTCCGGTTTCGTTGCCACGGCCGTGCGCTTCACCTTGCTGCGGCACTGGATCTTCCGGCGGGCCCGGCACCGTTGAGGCCACCCGGCGCGCGGCGCTTGTTGTCCCGCCGCCGCAAGCGCCAACAGCCGCTAGCGAGTTGCGCCCAGCGACCGGACGCTGCCGACGGCGGTGCGGACCGCGGCCGCCGCTTCCTGCAGCTCGGCCGCGGTGATGGTTGAATCGAAGCTGAACCGCACCGCCGTCTGCGCGACTGCGGCGTCGATCCCCATGGCGACCAGCACCGGGGACGGCTCGTCGGAACCCGCAGCGCAGGCGGAGCCGCTGGAACAGAGAACTCCCTGGCGCTCGAGTTCCAGCAGCACGGACTCGCCGCTGGTCCCCGGAAAGCAGAACGACGCCACCGACGGAAGCCGCTCGGTGGGGTGGCCGGTAAGGACCGCGCCGGGGACACCGGCCAGCACGCTGCCGATGAAGTCATCGCGCAGGGCGCTAACCCGTGCAGCCAGCTCACGCTGGAAACCCTTGGCCAGCGTGAGCGCCGTGGCAAGCGCCACAGCTCCGGCGACGTTTTCGGTGCCCGAGCGGCGCCCGCGCTCCTGCCCGCCGCCGTGGATCACCGCTTCCAGCTTGACCCGGCTCCGCACGAACAAGGCGCCGTTTCCCTTTGGCGCCCCCAACTTGTGGCCTGAGATGCTCAGCGCATCCACGCCGAGCGCGGCGGAGTCGAGCGGCAACCAGCCGGCGGCCTGGACGGCGTCGGTATGGAACGGGGTGCCCTGCGCGCGGGCCAGTGCAGCCAGCCGCGGGATGGGCTGCACCGTGCCCACCTCGTTGTTGGCGTACAGAACGCTGACCAGCGCAGTCTCGGGCCGGAGCACCGCGGCGAGGGCTGCCACAGTGACGCGGCCGTAGGGGTCCACGGGAACCACGTCGACGGCGAAGCCGTGGACCCGTTCGAGGTACCGGGCTGATTCCGTCACGGCGGGATGCTCGGCTGCGCTGATCACCACCCGGTCCAGCCGCGGGTCCGCGGCGCGGCGCGCCAGGGCAATGCCCTTGACCGCCAGGTTGTCCGCTTCAGTGCCGCCGGAGGTGAAGATGACCTCGCCCGGGCGGCAGCCCAGTGCCGTGGCCGCGGCCGTCCGGGCCCCTGCGAGCGCCGTGGCGGCCACATCACCGAGCGAATGGTGGCTCGAGGGATTGCCGAACTCCCCCGTGAGGTACGGCCACATGGCCTCAAGCACCTCGCGGCGGACCGGGGTGGTGGCGGCAGCGTCCAGGAATATCATGACGGCCCCCGGCCGGCAGTGTGCCCGGTATAGCCGGCAGTCGCGAGTTCAATATCGAGCCCGAGGTCCAGGGCGGTGACGCTGTGGGTGAGCGTGCCGATCGAGATGACGTCCACCCCGGTGGCGGCGATGCCGGCCACGGTGGCCAGAGTGACGTTGCCGCTGGCTTCCACCCGGGCACGCCCGCCGACCTGTGCCACACCGGCGGCGAGCTCCGCCAGGGTGAAGTTGTCCAGCATGATGGTGTCCACGCCGGCGGCCAGCACCGGCTCGATCTGCTCCATGCTGTCCACCTCCACCTCGAAGTGCGTTGTATGGCCCAGCCGCGCCCTGGCATCCCGCAGGACCGCCGTGAGCTTCGAGGCGTCTCCGCCGGTGAGGACTGCCAGATGGTTGTCCTTGGCGAGTACCGCGTCGGAGAGGCCGAAGCGGTGGTTGGAGCCGCCGCCGCAGCGGACGGCGTAGCGTTCCAGCACGCGCAGCCCGGGTGTCGTCTTCCGTGTGTCGGTGATCCGGGCGCCGGTGCCGTCCACGAGGGCCACGAACTCCGCCGTCTTCGTGGCAATGGCGCTCATCCGCTGGACCAGGTTCAGGGCGACGCGTTCGGCCAGGAGCACGGCCCGGGCGTTCCCCCTCACCCTCGCGAGCGGTGTTCCGGCGGCGAAGGCGGTACCGTCCGGAACGAGGAGGTCGACGGCGGCGTCGGGATCGGTCAGCTTCATCGCGGCAGCGAACACCTCTCCGCCGCTGAACACCCCGGGGACCCGGGCGGCCAGCACCGCTGTTGCCCCGGCATCAGCCGGGATCAGCGTCTGGGAGGTGATGTCGCCGTACGGTGCGTCTTCCTGGAGGGCGGCGCGCAGCACGATTTCGACGGCGGCGGCCGGCAGGGTTCCGGCGAGCGCCGCGGCGACGGTGCGTGTGGCTGTGGCTGTAGCTGTAGCTGTAGCTGTAGCAGCGGATGCTGTCATGAGGAAATCCTTTGCTGGCGGCGGGGCGCGGAGTTAGAACGGTGGCCGGTCCTGCCGGCCGACGAGGTGGTGCGCGCGGGGGCGGCGAGCACCGCAGGGCACGCGGGGGCGTCGGCGCGGTGGTGCGCGCCGACGGAACCGGTCCGCGTCCGGGCCGCTGCCACGAGCAGCTGTGCGGCCAGCAGCAGGTTCCGGTCCTCGTGGGTTGCCTGGTCGAGGGTGGCCCCTGCATCCGCGGCCCGGGCGGCTGCCGCCCATTCCGCGAGCCGGGCCGCGGCGGCCTCGAGCCCGGCTCCGGTGCGCACCACACCCGCGGTCCTGGTCAGAAGGCGCCGCAGGGCGTCCCGGCTGAACGGAACTGTGGCATCCCCCGGCTCGGCAATCGGAAGGTCGTCCCTGCTCCCGGCAGCGGATGCCGCAGGGGCGGGCTTCGTCCCCGGTCCGCCGAGGAAGGCCTCGACCGCGCGCCGGCCGAACACGAGCCCTTCCAGGAGCGAGTTGCTGGCCAGCCGGTTGGCGCCCTGGGCTCCGGTGCACGCGACCTCGCCGGCGGCGTACAGGCCCGGAACGGAGGTGCGGCCCCAGAGGTCGGTGGACACGCCGCCCATCCAATAGTGGGCGGCCGGGGACACGGGGAGCGGTTCGTCCGTCCAGTCTTAGCCGGCCGCACGGGTGGCCGCGCTGATGGTGGGGAAACGCCGCGCGAGGAAGCCCGGTCCGCGGGCTGCCTCGACGCCCCGGGCGTCCAGATAGACGGCGCTGTCGGCCGGAGCTCCCGCGGCGGCCTGATGCAGGGCGATGCTGCGGGAAACGATGTCGCGCGGGGCCAGTTCCGCGTCCGGGTGGTAGTCCGGCAGAAAGCGGTAGCCGGCGGCGTCCAGCAGCACCGCCCCCTCGCCGCGGACCGCCTCGGAAATCAGCAGCGCCGGGGGCCCGCCCGGAATCTCGGCCGCGGCCAGGGTGGTGGGATGGAACTGGAAGAACTCAAGGTCCCGCACCGCCGCCCCCGCACGCCAGGCCAGAGCCAGGCCGTCGGCGGTGGCAACGGTGGGGTTGCTGGTGCGGGCGAACAACTGCCCGGCGCCCCCGGTGGCAAGCAGCACCGCGTCCGCGGCGAGCTGCCTCGGCTCCCCGCCCGCAAGGTAGGCGACGCCGCTGACCGCCGGAGTGTTGCTCCCGGCCAGCAGTTCGGTCACGAAGGCTCCGGTCTCCACCCGGAGCCTTCCCTCGGCTGCCCGCCGGAGGACGGCGGCACCGAGGGCGCGGGAGGTCAAGGCACCGGTCGCATCGCCGCCGGCATGCAGGATGCGGGGCGCCGAATGGGCGGCTTCGAGCCCCAGCGCCGGACCGCTGCCCGGACCGGCGTCGAACTGGACTCCGAACCGCTGCAGTCCGGCGATATCCCGGAGGGCTTCGGTGCACAGGATCCGCACTGCTTCCGGGTCGTTCAGCCCGGCGCCCGCCGCCAGCGTGTCGGCAATGTGCGCCGCCACGGAATCGCCCGGGAAGGCCTCCCCGGGCGACAGCACGGCGGAGACGCCGCCCTGGGCGTAGAAGGTATTGCTTTGTTCGAGGGTCCCCTTGGTCAGGAGCACCACCTCGACGGCGTCCCTGCCGGCCGTCGCGGTGTCAACCGCGTCGGAAGCGAGCAGCGCGGCGTAGAGTCCGGCGATCCCGCTGCCCACCACCACCAGCCGCCGGGTCATGGCCGCGCCGCCAGCATCCGTTCCAGGGCCACCCGGGCCGGAGCCGCGACGCCGTCCTCCACGGTGATGCGGTTGACCACCTCGCCGCGGACGAGTGCCTCCAGCACCCAGGCGAGGTAGCCCGGGTGGATGCGGTACATCGTGGAGCAGGGGCAGATCACCGGGTCCAGGCAGAAGATGGTGTGCTGCGGATACTCGGCGGCGAGGCGGTTGACGAGATTGATCTCCGTCCCCACGGCAAAGGCCGTCGGTACGGTGGCCGCGGCAATGGCCTTCCGGATGAAGTCAGTGGAACCGGCGGAGTCCGCCGCATCCACCACCTCCATGGGGCATTCGGGGTGCACAATGACCTGGACGCCGGGGAACTCGGCGCGGGCCTTTGCGATCTGCCCCACGTTGAAGCGCTTGTGCACGGAGCAGAAGCCATGCCAGAGGATCACCCGGGAGTCGAGCAGGGCCTGTTCGGCGTTGCCGCCGAGGTCCTTGCGCGGGTTCCACATCGGCATCTGCTCCAGCGGCACGCCCATGGCCTTGGCGGTGTTGCGCCCCAGGTGCTGGTCCGGAAAGAACAGCACGCGCTGGCCGCGCTCGAAGGCCCAGTCCAGCACCATGGCGGCATTCGAAGAGGTGCAGACAATCCCGCCGCGCTCGCCGCAGAAGCCCTTCAGGGCGGCGGAGGAGTTCATGTAGGTGACCGGGATGACCGGGACCCGGCCCTCGGCGTCCGGCTCCGTGCCGAACAGTTCCTCCAGCTGTTCCCAGCATTCGGTGACGGAGTCGATGTCCGCCATGTCCGCCATCGAGCAGCCCGCCGCGAGGTTGGGAAGGATCACGGCCTGGTCCGCCCGGGAGAGGATATCCGCGGTCTCGGCCATGAAGTGCACGCCACAGAAAATGATGGCCTCCGCATCCGGCCGGGTCAGGGCGGCGTTGGCCAGCTGGAAGGAGTCGCCCACGAAATCCGCGTATTCGACCACTTCATCGCGCTGGTAGAAGTGCCCCAGGACCACCGCGCGGTCCCCCAGGGTGGCTTTCGCGGCCCGGATCCGGGCGTCGAGCTCGGCGTCGCTGGCCAGCTTGTATTCCTCGGGCAGCTGGCCCTGCCGCGGAGTCGAGGCCGGGGCGGCGTCGGCGGCGGAGGCGCCGGGTCCGTAGGCGGGCACGCCGGCGAGGGACTCGGCGAGATCGTAGTCCCAGGGGCCGCGGGCGAGCGCCGGGCTGCAGGCGGTAGCCCCGGTGCCAGCCGCCGGGCCCGCCGGCTGCCGGGTGGCCTGCTCGCGGGTGATCAGCTGGATGGCTGTGTTGACGCTGCTCATCATGTGCTCCTGTTGTCTGGGTCAAGGCCCGGGCGGCCGGTAAAGCGGTAAAGGCGGGGCGGCCGGTGTTTGCCGCCCTGCAGGTACTGGTCGGTTTCTTCGATCTCGGGCGTGGCAATGATCTGGCGGCGGAAGTTCGCCGGATCCAGTTCCCGGTCCAGGACCGCCTCGTAGACCTCCCGGACCTGGGCCAGGGTGAAGTATTCGCCGAGCAGGTGGTACGCGATGGACCCGTAGGCCATCTTGTTGCGCAGCCGCCAGAGGGCGTAGTCGATGATCGCGTTGTGGTCGAAGGCCAGCTCCCCGAGCCGGTCCGCCCGGAACCACCGGACATTCTCGGATTCGTCGGCGAGGGCTGCCTCGGTGGGCTGGACCAGCGCCCAGTAGACGATCGACACGACGCGCTGGGTTGGCGAGCGGTGCAGGCCGCCGAAGGCGTAGAGCTGTTCGAGGTAGCTCGGCGCGAGGCCCGTGGTCTCACGCAGGTTCCGGGATGCGGCATCCTGCAGCGACTCGGAGTGGGTCAGCGGTCCGCCGGGAAGCGCCCACAGGCCCTTGAACGGTTCACGGATCCGGCGCACCAGCGGGATCCAGAGGGTGGGTCGTCCGGAGCGCTCGCTTGGGCGGAGCGCGAAGATCACGGTGGAAATGGCCAGCGAGGGCGGCGCAAGCTGGCGCTCCGAGACGTTGGCTGCTGTCGTGTAAATGGTGGTCCACCCCGGATTCCGCGCGCCGGGCAGGCCCGCTGGGCCTGCAAGGAAGTTCCGGCCCGACCGCCGGATTAGTTATAGTCAAATTGACTAGAACTGATTGTACGTCGCCGGCCGCCGGGCGCAAAGTGTTTCAGCACCTAGCCGATCCTGGTGCTGGGCCGGCGGGGGTTGACGATCGAGGTTGGCCGGGAGTCAATGGACGCTATGGACGGTGACACGGCTAAACTTGTCTACCTCGGAGCGGCAGCGGCATTCCAGGAGTTGGTCCGACAGGTGCCGGACACCGCCTGGTCACGACCGGCTCTGGGGGAATGGGATGTCCGTGGGCTGACCGCCCATGCCAGCCGCGCGCTGACCACAGTGGAGACCTACCTCGCCGCCCCGGCCTCCGGACAGCGGGTGGAAGGCCCGGTGGCGTATTTCCTCACCGTTCGCGGCGGCACGACCGCGGACGCCATCGCCCAGCGTGGCCGGGACACCGGGGAGGCGTTGGGCGCAAGCCCCGCGGCGGCCGTCCAGGAACTCGTCCAGCGGATCACGGAACTTGTAGAGCGAACTCCGGATGATGCCACCCTTGCCACCCCCGCGGGAGCGATGACGCTCATCGACTACCTGCCGACCCGCACCTTCGAACTGGCCGTCCACAGCCTGGACCTGGCGCGCGCCCTGGAGCTCCCGGTGCCCGCTTCCTTGAACCCCGCGATCGCGGCGTCCCTGGAACTCACCGGAGCCATCGGCGCCCGGCTGCCGTCCGCCGGGGACCTGCTGCTCCTGCTCACCGGCCGGACCGGTCTGCCCGGAAACCTCAGCGTCGTCTAGCGCCAGCGCCTGCCCCGCCGCCTGCCCGCCACGCTCACCGGCCGCGGGCCGCGGCTTCCAGCAGTGGCAGGGTGCGGCCCTGAAAGTGGGTGTTGAGCACAATCACCGAGGAGGAGCGCAGCACCGTCCGGGTGGCGATCATGGCGTCGAGCACCCGTTGCAGGTCCGGGTTGGAGCGGGCGGCGATGCGGGCCATCAGGTCCGAGCTGCCGGAGACGGTGTGGATCTCGATCAGTTCGGGAATCTCTGCGAGGGCCTCCACGACGGCGTCGTGCCCCAGGTCCTGGTTGATTGTCAGGGAACAGAAGGCCACCACGGGAAAGCCGAAGTGCGCCGGGTCCGGCTGGGGCACCCATGAGCTGATGACGCCGCTGTCCTGCATCCGGTCAAGCCGCGACTGGACGGTGGCGCGGGCGACGTTCAGCACCCGCGAGGCCTCCAGGACCGAAGCCCGCGGGGAGTCCGTGAAGAATCGGACAATTTTCGCATCGAGAGTATCAACGTCCATCGATTCTTCCTCCTGAAGGTCCTTATGGCGGGCAAAACGCAACCGCTTCCCCCGTTGCGACTAACAAACTGCCATCATGCTCTCACGCCCGCGGTCCCCCGATGGCCCGAAGCGGCCGGCCAAAGGCGGTAAATTCAATAGGTCCCATAAGGACCCCCCGATCCAAACCACACGAAGGTTCGCCAGTATGACAATGAAGTCCACAGCGGAGCGCCCGGCCCTGGAACTCGGCCACACCATGAAGCCCCGCCAGCTCACCATGATGGGACTGGGCAGCGCGATCGGCGCCGGCCTGTTCCTCGGCTCGGGAGCGGGCGTCCAGGCCGCCGGCCCCGCCGTCCTGATCTCCTATCTCGTCGCCGGAACGCTGATCATCCTCGTCATGTGGGCGCTCGGAGAGATGGCC
>JAODMS010000242.1 GCA_025464925.1 Arthrobacter sp. | reverse complement strand
GCGGGGCGTCCGCCGCCGACGACGAGGCGGGCGCCCTGTTCGACGGCGCGGTCGATGTGTCCCTGGACTCGGTCGCGCTGCAGGGCGCTGATCTGCGGGCCCTGGATGTTGGTCATGTCGGTGGGGTCGCCATAGGGAATGTTCTGCATGACGGCGGTGAGGATGGCCACGCCCTCGTCGTAGCGGCTGCGGGGGAGCAGCACCCGGGTCTGCAGGGCGCAGCCCTGCCCGGCGTGCATGCACGCCGCGGCGGCCGAGGGCAGGACGGCGGCGAGGTCGGCGTCGTCGCAGACGATCATCGCGGACTTGCCGCCGAGTTCGAGGAACACCTTCTTCAGGGTGGCCGCGCCCTTCTCCATGATCCGTCGGCCGGTGGCGGTGGAGCCGGTGAAGGAGATCAGGTCGACCCGGGGGTCCAGGGTGAGTTCCTCGCCGACGAGGTGGTCGGAGGAGGTGACGACGTTGACCACGCCCGCGGGGATGTCGGTGCGCTCGGCGATGAGCCGACCCAGCCGGGTGGCGTTCCACGGGGTGTCGGGGGCGGGCTTGATGATCACGGTGTTGCCGGTGGCCAGGATCGGGCCGAGCTTGTTGACCGTCACCTCGAACGGGAAGTTCCAGGGGATGATCGCGCCGATGACGCCGAGGGCCTCCTTGCGGACGGCCCGGTGGGAGGTGAGGCCCGCGAGGTCGTTGTCGGGGAGCCGTCGCTCCCAGGGGAACTCCTCGATCATCTTGGCCGGCCAGCGGAACGCGTCGGCCAGCGGCCAGTCCAGCTGGGCGGAGTAGGTCACCGCGACCGGGGTGCCGACCTCGTCGACCAGTTCGGCGCGGAACTCGTCGATGTCGGCCTCGATCGCCTCCTGGAGTTGTTCCAGGCAGCGCTTGCGGAAGGCGTGGTTGGTCGACCAGTCGGTCTCGTCGAAGGCGCGCCGGGCCGCGGCGATGGCGCGGCGCATGTCCTCCCGGGTGCCGTCGGCGACCTGGCCAAGGACTTCCTCGGTGGCCGGGTTGATGTTGTCGAACTCGGCTCCGGAGGAGGAGCCGACGAGCTCCCCGTCGATGAGCATGCGGCTCTCCGGCGTGTATTTCGCCAGGGGTGCGATCGCGGTCATGAGTAACTGTCCTTCTTCGTCGAAGATGTCGGATCGGGGCTGAGGTTGGTCAGGAACGGCGCGCCGGTGCGTCCCACACCAGCGGAAGGCTGTTGAGACCCCAGAGACCGCTCACGGCCTCGTCGAAATCGGCGTCGTCGGCCAGTCGGTACTCCGGGATTCGCTTGTGCCATTCCTCGTACGCGATCGCCAGCTCGTGGCGGGCCAGGTGCGATCCGAGGCACCGGTGTGGACCGGCCCCGAACGTGAGGTGCGGAATACGGGTTCGGTCGAAGTCGACCGTCGTCGCGTTCTCGAAGAGCGCCTCGTCCCGCCCGGCCGAGGACATGCCCATGACGACGTACTCGCCCTTGCGCACGGGGCACCCGTTGATCTCGGCGTCCCGGGTGAGGACCCGCGGTGAGTTCACGATGGGATAGACCCGCAGGAGTTCCTCAACGGCATTGGGGATGAGTGACGGGTCGGCGACCAGCCGGGCACGGTCCTGGGGGTGGGTGGCCAGATGCAGCATTCCGTAGCCCAGTTCGGCCGTCACGGTGTCAAGGCCGGCCTCGAACATGAGCAGATAGAAGGACAGCAAATCGTCGTCGCTGATGGGTTCACCGTCGAAGGTCCAGGTCATCGCCAGGGAGAACAGGTCCTTCTCATCGCTGGTCGTAGGGGCCGACCGCCGTTGGACAAGCAGGTCGGCGAAGTACTGGGTGACGGCGTCCTGCGCCTCGAGCGGGCTCAGGCCTGCATAGGTCCCGTCGGCACCCGGGTGGAGGATGGCGGTCTCCCACAGCAGGAACTGGTCGAGCTCCGACTGCGGCAGACCCATCAGGCTCAGGAAGATCGAGGTCGGCAGTCGCAGGGCGAAGTCGCGGACGGCGTCACAGCTGCCGCGCGGCAGCAGGTCGTCGATCAGCTCACCCGCCCGTGTCCGGATGCGGTCGTCCCAAGCGGCGACCGCCCCCGGCGCGAAGACCGGAGCGAGCAGCCTTCGCCACTTGGTGTGCTCGGGTGCGTCGAGGTTCACCGGCTTGAGGATGAACGGCGGCTCGCCGCCCAACTGCGGGAGGAAGTACCGGCTGGAGAACAACGACGGGTCCTGGGCCACGGCCAGGATGTCCGCCTGGCGCGTCAGCAGGTGGTAGCCCCTCCCTTCGTCGATCCAGTGCATCGGTGCCTCGTCCCGGAGCTTGTCGAAGAGTTCGTACCCCGATAGAGGTGGCCGGGTTCCACCGGAATTCAGCGCGATGTGCTGTACCGGGCACTGCCCCCGGTGCACGTGCGGATCCATCGCACCGAACGCGGCCTCGGCCGTCACGGCGTCGGTCATGGCCAGCGCTCCGATCGCGGCGGGCGCGTCTCGCACCCGCCGGCGGGGGTCGTGGACTGGTTCAACGGGAACTCCTTTGTTCTCGCGATCCGTGCAGGTGTAGATCAGGTGGCCGAAGTGCCGACGTGGGACGAGGGTGTCGTGCAGACGACAAGGCAAGTTCATCTCGCGCCTGCGAATCCAATGGCGAACGTATCGGTGACCTAAGGCACAGACAAGGGGATCGGTGAGGAGTTCTCCAACGGCTCCCAACCCGGTGAATCCGATCTCGCACCGGTTCAATCGCTGGTCAACGGCGCGGGCGCGGTCGGACTCGGGTATCTCGTCGCGCGCCGGAGCCGATTGCCTCACCCCCAAGGGCGGGGTGAGCATGCGCGGGCGCAGTCGCAGGAGCGGGGACCGTCATGATGGGTGTACCGACGAACGCACCGGGGGGCTGATGATCGACCCAGCAGAAGCGGTGTCCGGCACCATCCGCGAGCGGCTGGAGCGGGCCCTTGCCGAGCACTTGGGCGCGCTCCCCAGCCACGATCTCCGGGAAATCAGTGTGGAGGCGGTCGCGCAGGTCGCGGGCGTCTCGAGGGCAACCGCCTACCGGTATCTGGGCAGCCGGGACGAGGTCCTCTATCGAGCGGCCGTCATGCTCGCTGAGGCTCACATGGAACGGTGCGCGGAGATCCTCTCCCGCACTCCGACGGTGGCTGCCCGGCTCGAGGAGGCGTTCGCGTACACGGTCCGGGAGACGACCGGGGACGTACTGCTCCAACTGCTGCTGCAGTCGCCTCGCGCCGAGGCCATCGACGCCGCCCTGCGGGCCATGACGGGTGACCTGTTCTCCAGCGCGGTGCGCGCCGGTCAGGACGACGGTCAGGTCCGGACCGACGTCTCCGCCGAGGAGCTGATCGCCTGGCAGGTGGAGCAGCTGTACGTCGTCGTCCGGCTCTCGCTCGACGAGGAGCAGGCCCGCCTGTACGTCCGGCGGTTCATGGTCCCGGCGCTGGGCCCGCCAGATGAAACCGGCACGGGCGTCAAGCGACAGGCCCGCGCGGTACTCAACGATCTGCAGCGCCGGCTGCAGGACCTGAACCAGACCGTCAGCGCGGCGCGCACCTCTTTGGAGGACTGAGTCGGAGACCGGCGGGTGTCGTCGACGCGCGATGAGCGTTGGTCCATCGCGCGGGTGGAGAGGTCGAGCTGTTCCCGGAGACGTGGCGATCGCGAGCAGTCCGACCTGCCGGTGACCGCCGTCAAGCCGCCGCCGCCTCCCCGAGGTAACCCCGCAACAACTCGTCACCGGCCTCGTCGGTCGCACCGGCCCAGGCCACCCGACCCCGTTGCAGGATCAGGCAGTGGTCGGAGAAGGTGAGCGCCCGGCTGGCGAACTGCTCGATCATGAGCACCGACACACCGGCTGCTCGTGCCCTGGCGAGGCTCTCGAAGACGACGTCGACGAGCATGGGTGCCAGACCGAGCGACATCTCGTCGGCGATGATGAGCCGGGGGGACACCATCAGCGCTCGGGCCAGGGACAGCATCTGCTGCTCGCCTCCCGACAGCGTGCCGGCCAGTTGCCGCCGCCGCTTGCCGAGGACCGGGAAGATCTCGAACGCCCGGTCGAGGGCCCCCTCGCGGGCAGTCTTCTCGACGACGAGCGCCATGCGGAGGTTCTCCTGCACGGTCAGTCCCGGGAAGATGCCACGTCCTTCAGGCAGGTGCACCATCCCGGCCCGGCGGATCGCTGTCGGCGACAACTTCGTGATGTTCCGGTCGTCCAACCGGATCTCTCCGCCGCTGCTGGGTGCCAGGCCCGACACGGCCCGGGCCAGGGTGCTCTTCCCTGCCCCGTTCGGGCCGAGCACCGCCAGCGCGCTGTTCTGCGGCATCTCGAAGGAGATGCCGAACAATGCCTGCGCCGCGCCGTACCGGACGGTCAGGTCGCGCACGCTGAGCAGTGGACTCGTGGTCATGCCGGCTCTCCCTGCTCGATCGTCGCGAGCTGCATCTGTACGTCCGTCCGCTCGATCTCTTCGCCCAGATAGGCCGCTCGCACCGCCGGGTCGGCGCGGATCGCGGCCGGTTCCCCCTCGCTGATCTTGACGCCGAAGTCCAGTACGTGCACCAGGTCGCACATGCCGAGGACGAGTTCCACGTCGTGCTCGACGAGCAGCAGCGAGACGCCGTGATCGGCGACGACGCGTACCAGCGTTGCTGCAAGTTCCTCGGTCTCCTTGACGTCGAGCCCGGAGGACGGCTCGTCCAGGAGAAGCACCTCCGGGTCGACGGCCAGCGCCCGGGCGACCTCGACCATCCGGCTCTTCCCGAGGGACAGCCCGGCGACCGGTCGGTGCTGGATGTCGCTCAGGTGCAGAGCGTCGATCAGTTCGTCCACTCGCGCGGTCTCCTGCTGCGGTGGCTTGCGAAACCCCCGTCCGGTGACCAGGTCGGACCAGATACGGCTCCTGGCGTGCCGGACCCGGTAGGCGAGCACCACGTGGTCCCGAACGGTCATCGCCGAGAAGAGTTCAGGATGCTGGAAGGTACGCGCGAGCCCGCGACGCGCGCGCTCCTGGGGACTGCTGCGCGAGACGTCCTCGCCGTCCATCAGGACCGTGCCGGCCGTCGGCCGCAGCAATCCCGACAGCACGGCGAACAGCGTGCTCTTCCCCGCCCCATTGGGCCCGATCAGGCCGACGATCGACTGGGCCGGGACTTGCAGGTCCACCTCGTTGAGGGCGACCAGCCCGCCGAACCGCACGGTGACACCTCGTGCCTCGATCCGCGCAGGGGTGGTTGTTGCGCTCTCGGGCAGTGCTGTGCTCATGCCCGACCTCCGGTCGTCACGGGGTGCTCATCGTCGACGGTCGCCACGGGCTCGCGGCAGTCATCGGGCGGTGCTGCAGGTTTGTCGTCCGGGCCGGCGTCCCGAGGCCTGCGCCACCGCTCGGACAGCTCGGCGATCTGGCGGCGGTTCATGGCGATGACGCCATCCGGGTTCTTGGCGAGCAGGATCGCGCCGATGCCGAAGAGCATGACGGGAACCTCCGCCAGCTGCGAGGGAAGGAAGGTCTGGAACAGGCCGGGCATGAGGTAGAAGAGCAGCCCGGCCGCGAGGGCGGCCATGATGGAGCGTGCTCCGTTGGTGACCAGGACCGCCAACCACACGAGCCCGATGAAGGGGTTGAACGAGTCGGGCAAGGAGGACTGGAAGTTCAGAGCAAGGAATCCGCCGCCGACGGCTGCGACGTAGGTGGCCAGCCCGGAGATCAGAACCTTCGTCTGCACAACGCTGATGCCGAGCGTCCGTGAGCCGTTCTCGCTCCATCGGACGGCGGTCATGGCCAGCCCAGCGGTCGAGCGGCGGAGGTTGAGGATGAGCAGGCCGATCAGGAGGAAGGCGCCGAGGGCGACGTAGGCGAACGCCGCGTTGTCCGTGGCGAACTCAGGTCGGGACACAGCTGTTCCGGCCCCGAAGTTGTAGAACGGGTCCTGCGTGAAGACGAGGGTCTGTGCCAGCAGACCGAAAGTCAGCGTGACGAGCGCGATGTAGAGGTTGCCGAGCCGGATGGTCAGCACGCCGAGCAGCACCCCGATCGGCACGACGAATACCGAGCCCACGAAGACGGCGAGCAGAGGTGGCCAGCCGTAGGTCGACGAGAGCTCAGCGGTGAGGATCGCACCGAAGCCTGCGAAGGTGATCTGGCAGAGCCACACCATGCCGCCTTCTCCAGTGACAAGTGTGTAGGAGAGCAGCGCGATCGAGAGCGCGATCCCGGCAGCCGCCAGTCCGGTCCAGTACACGTCGAACACCGCCGGCAGGATTGCGACGATCGCGAGGAAGACGACGGTGGCCACCGTGCCCACCGTGAGCCACCCCCGACCGGTCTGCGGCCTCGAAGGAATGAGGGCTGGGTCGCCTCCCTCGGGGCGGATCGCCCGGTCGAGCGCGCCGCCCGTCGTCGAGTCCCCGGCCTGGCCCCGGATGGCGTAGTAGAGGAGGAAGATCAGCATGAACGCGAAGGGCACGCTCGGGACGATGTTCCCCGAGAGGGAGCTCTCCGGATCCAGGTATCGCTGGATCACGGTGGTCACCACGCCCATCAGAAGCGCGACGACGACGGCGATGGGCTGGCTGCGGAGGCGAGCCGCGACGACTGCAGAAAACGCGGCGGCCATCAGAGCGGTCATACCCTCCATGGACACACCCGCGGTCGGCGCGATGAGGATGCCCGCGAGCGCGGCGAGTGCCGAACTCGTCGCCCAGACGCCCACCGACACGCGAGTGGGGCTTGTGCCGCTCAGGCTCGTAAGCGCCTCGGAGTCGACCAGTGCCCGGACCTTGAGTCCGACATCGGTGAACCGGAGGACGGCGGTTCCCAGGACGAGCACGACCGCCAGCCCGATGTAGGTGGTGACCTGGTCCATGTTCACCACGGCACCGAAGACCCGGAGGACGCCCAGCGGCCGCGGCGCCAGTCCAGGGGCCGTGACCTGCGCGAGTTTCCCGAAGACCAGGTCGATCAGTGGGGGTAGGGCGACGGACACGCCGATCGTCGCCACGATCTTGACCAGCGGTGAGCGCAACCGCAGGTGTCGGAACAGCAGCCCGTACAGGGCCACACCGAGGGCCGGTGCGAACACCAGAAGCGTCGCCAGTGCGGAGGGCAGGACCCCCCAGCCGCTCTCGGTGTTCAGGAAGTAGAAGAAGCGGGCGCCGGCAAAGGCCATCGCTGCGAAGGCAAGGTTGAAAATCCCGGAAGCCACGTAAGTGACGACGAGGGAGACCGAGGCGATGGCGTAGATGGCCCCAAGGCCCAGCCCGGCGAGGACGTACGAGAGCACCTGGACTCCAGAGGTTTGGGGCGGCGGACCAACCCATGGCAGCGGCGAGGAACGCCCCCCGAGTGCACGAAGAGTGCTGGACAGTGTGATCTACGTCAACCTGTTGCCGAAATACTTACGGTAGGTGCTCGCATCCTCGTGGCACCGCCCGTCACGACATGCTGAGTCACCCAGGATTCCCTGGTCGGAGGCTGTAGCAAGCCGCACGGTAACGATTGCGGCAATGATCAACATTGTCGTGACAGGCGTCACAAGCTGTGCTCCACTGTCGTCCCTCGCCGGCCCCGCGTCCGGGCGGCGGTTCCCAGTGACGAAGAAGTGGTGAGGCATGCGAAGCAAGCGCGCGAAGACGTTCGGCACCCTCTGTGCGGCGACCCTGGTGATCTCGGCGTGCGGAGGAGGAGATGGAGGCGATGACGGAGGAGGAGGTGCAGCCGACGCCATCAAGCTCGGTGTGCTGACGTCACTCAGCGGAGTCGGCACTGCTGGCTTCACCGGGGTCGAGGACGGCGTGAATGCCCGACTCGGCGCCTACAAGGCCGACAGCGGCGAGTGCGCCGGTCGGGGCTTCGACGTCGTGATGGCCGATGACACCTCGACGCCCCAGGGAGCGCTGTCGGCGGTGCAGAAGGCGGTTCAGCAGGAGCAGGTCTACGCGTTGCTGAACACCAGTTCCTTCTTCTTCGGTGCTGCCCAGTTCATGACGACTCAAGGCTCCGGCACGCCGGTCCTGGGTGGCGGTTTCGACTCCGCCCCGCAGTGGACGGCAACCACCTCCACCAACCTGTTCCCGGCGCCGCCCGTCGCTGACTACAGCGACGTCTACTCGACCTTGGGTGAGTACCACAAGGACGTCGGCGTCACGAAGCTGGCGGGCGTCGGCTATGACGTGCGCAGCGCCGCGAACAGCGTGCTGGCGGCACTCGTCTCGGCAGAGGCCGCGGGTGTCGGGCGGGGCTACGTCAACATCACCGTCCCCTACGGCACGACCGACGTCGGCGCGATTGTGCTGGGCATCATCGAGTCGGGCTCGGACGGGGTCTACCTGTCGATGACTCCGGATACCGGCTTCGCCATCGTGGCCGGGCTTCGCCAGGCCGGGTACACGCCGAAGAGCGTCATCGTGGCCACCGGTTACGGAGCGGACCTGCTGGAGTCCCCGCCGGCGGTCGCGGCCGGTCAGGGGGCGTCGTTCTCAACGTCGTTCGCTCCGGTCGAACTGCACACCGAAGCCACGGACTACCTGAGCGCGGCACTCAAGGAGCATGCCGGATCCGAGTCCGGCATTCCGTCCTTCTCCCAGGCCATGGGGTGGATGTCCGCAGACCTTTTCCTGCACGGACTCGAAGCTGCCGGCTGCGATGCTTCCCAGGAGGAGTTCATCGCGACACTGCGCAAGGACACGTCGTGGGACGCCAACGGACTGCTCCCCAGTTCCCTGGACTTCACCAAGCCGGGTGGTGGGCCAGCTCCGTGCACGTACATCTCCACGCTGCAGGGATCGGAGTTCGTTCCGGCGCCCGAGGCGTCACCCGCGTGCGGTGAGTCCCTCGGGGAGGGCGTCCCCGACGCCTGACCCAACCCCTCGCCCGTTCCGCTGCTCGGGTTCCTGCGGGCTCCAGTCAGCCCCAGGAACCCGAGCCGACTCAGTCGCGATGACGGCCGCGGTGAGGGTGTCGGGGCATGGGCCGTCAAGAAGTCGGCACGGTCAGCTGCACGGGCGGACCGACCGAGTATCGACCCAATCGAGAAGAAAGGAGCGTCCCATGGCCGGACGCATGCAGGGCAAGGTCGTATTCATCACGGGAGCGGCCCGGGGACAGGGCCGCTCCCACGCAGTGAGGTTGGCGGAGGAGGGCGCAGACATCATCGCGGTCGACATCTGCCGGCAGATCGAGTCCAATCCATACCCGTTGGCAACCGAAGAGGACCTCGCCGAGACGGCGCGACTGGTCGAGAAGCTCGACAGGAGAATCGTCACCCAGGTCGCCGATGTCCGAGAGCGTGGCGAGCTGGCCGCCGCGGTGGCGGCCGGCGTCGCCGAGTTCGGCCGTCTCGACGCGGTCGTGGCCAACGCGGGGATCCTGCCGATGGCAATGGGCGATCCCGACCCCATGGACTTCGTGGACGCCGTCGACGTCGACCTGGTCGGGGTGATGAACGCGGTCGCGGTCGCGTTGCCTCACCTGGGCGAGTACTCCTCGATCGTCATCACCGGCTCGACCGCGGCGATGATGCCCGGCACGACCGACAACCCCGCGATGGGTCCGGGCAGCGCCGGCTACAGCTGGGCGAAGAAGTCACTGATCGGCTACAGCGAGCAGATGGCCCTGCACCTGGCCCCGAAGTACATCCGGGTCAACACCGTGCATCCGACCAACTGCAACACCGATCTGCTGCACAACGACGGTCTTTACGGCATGTTCCGCCCCGACGTGGAGAACCCGACCCGGGAGGACGTGCTCCCGGCGTTCACGTTCTTCCAGGCCATGCCGATCCCCTATGTCGAGCCGGTCGACATCTCGAACCTGGTGCTGTTCCTGTCCTCCGACGAGGCCCGCTACATCACTGGTCAGCAGATCCGGGTCGACGCCGGCTCGCTGTTGAAGTTCCCCAACGGCCCCCAGGGCTGACCCCACGCTCCGGTCGGAGGCGTCCGTCCGAACGCATGGCCTCCGACCGCAGACGCGGCCGGCACGATCGGCCGCGAACCACCCGCCGGGGCGCGAGCCGCGCCCCGGCGGGTGGTTCGTCCCAGAGGTCGGCATCCCGACCCGACTCAGGTAGTCGTAGGCCACCTCGGCCGACCGATCACGACACGAACCGCTGGGCCGGAGTGCGTTTCGTCCGGTCCTCCTGGCAGCCGCCGGGCGCACGGTGGGCACCGGAATCGGACAAGGCAACGAGGGAGCAACCCCGTCCATCCGTCCCTCGGCCACCCGCTGAGAAGGGAGTGCAGCTCTTCGGGTGTCTGCGGGATCCTTGACCGGGTCGACGTCCTGAGCTGGGTTCGCGACGACATCGGAGCCTTCGGGGAGATCTCGCCTGGCACTCCCTCGGCTGACCACGAGCCGCCGGGGAAGCGGACGTCGGCAGCGACAGCAACGACCTGCGTGTCAAGGATCAGCCGACGATGATCCGGTGAACCATGAGCCGAAGCCGTACGGGCCCCCGAGGAACGGCGTTTGACCAGCGATGGAGTGGCCGTCGGCGTTGGGAGAGCCAGCCCACCAGTTTGGTCTCGGTGTACTGCTCGAAGCCCTCGATGCCGTTCTGTCGGCCGATGCCGCTGGTCTTGTAGCCGCCGTTGACGAAGATGGAGCCGGTGCGGATGCGGCCGGATGGCGTCCTCGTCGTCGTCGTAGGGGATGACGGCGAGGACGGGGCCGAAGACCTCCTCCTGGGCGATGGCCATGGAGTTGTCGACGTCGACGAACAGGGTCGGCTCGATGAAGTAGCCCTTGGGGAGGTGAGCGGGGCGGCCACCGCCGACGACCAGGCGAGCGCCCTGGGCCACCGCGCGGTCGATGTGTCCCTGGACGCGGTCCCGCTGCAGGGCGCTGATCTGCGGCCCCTGGATGTTGGACATGTCCTTGGGGTCGCCGTAGGGGATGTTCTGCATGACCGCGGTGAGGATGGCAACGCCCTCGTCGTAGCGGCTGCGGGGGAGCAGCACCCGGGTCTGCAGCGCGCAGCCCTGGCCGGCGTGCATGCACGCCGCAGCAGCCGACGGTAGGACGGCGGCGAAGTCGGCGTCGTCGCAGACGATCATCGCCGACTTGCCGCCGAGCTCCATGAACACCTTCTTGA
>JAODMS010000067.1 GCA_025464925.1 Arthrobacter sp. | reverse complement strand
GGCG
Organism: Arthrobacter sp.; assembly: GCA_025464925.1. Next base: position 3,055 of record JAODMS010000067.1, on the reverse strand, counting down.
CAGCGCCTCCTCGCTGGAGTTCACCAGGCTGTCGGCCACCACGACCTCATGGCCGGCCTCCTGCAGGGACAGGACCGTGTGCGAACCGATGTACCCGGTCCCGCCGGTAACCAAAATTCTCATCGGATGCGTTCCGCTCCCGCTGCCGGCGTGACGGTGAAGATGTCCGGCCGGGTGAATCCCGCCTCCGCGAAGGCGCGGAGAACAGCGTCGCGGACCTGTTGTTCGTCCCTGACCGGGGTCAGGGCGATGGCCGAGCCGCCGAAGCCGCCGCCGGTCATGCGCGCGCCGATGGCCCCGTGGGTGCGGGCAGCGTCCACGGCGAGGTCGAGTTCCGGGCAGGAAATCTCAAAGTCGTCCCGCATGGAGGCGTGGCTGGCATCGAGGAGCTGTCCGACGCGGGCCGGGCCCTGGTTGCGGAGGACGTCCACGGTCTGCAGTACGCGCTCATTTTCGGTGACGATGTGGCGGACCCGCCGGAAGGTTGTTGGATCGAGCACATCGCGGGCCTGTTCGAGGTCCGTGACGGCGACATCCCGCAAGGCCGTCACGCCCAGGATCTCGGCGCCGAGCTCGCAGGACGCGCGGCGGGAGGCGTAGCCGCCGTCGGCGTGGGAATGCGAGACCTTCGTGTCGATGACCAGCAGGATGAGTCCTGCCTCCTGTGCCTCGAATGGAACCAGTTGCACGGCCTGGTCCCTGCAGTCGAGAAAGACGGCGTGCCCGCTGGCGCCGCGCAGCGACGCCGACTGGTCCATGATGCCGGTCGGAGCGCCGACAAAGGCATTCTCCGCATGCTGGGTGAGCGTGACCATCTCCTCGGCCGACAGCCCGGCGCCGGTGAGCTCGTTCAGGGCCGTGATGACGGCGCATTCAATCGCGTGCGAGGAGGACAGTCCCGCGCCGAGCGGGACGTCGGAGTCGAGGAGAAGATCGAAGCCGGGAACCTCGATTCCCTGCTGTTGCAAAGCCCAGACAACCCCCAGCGGGTATTTGGCCCACCCTTTGACGCCCCCAGGTGTCAGGGCGGCGGCGTCAGCCTCGACGAGGCCCTGGTTGCCGAAGGTGGACAGCAGCCTCACCGTCGAGTCATCGCGGAGGCGGACCGCGGTTTTGGCCCGCCTGTCGATGGCGAAGGGAAGAACGAAGCCCTCGTTGTAATCGGTGTGCTCGCCGATCAGGTTCACCCGGCCGGGTGCGGCCCAGACGCCGTGCGGGGCCGCCCCGAAGGTGGCCTCGAAACGGTCCACCAGGCTGCCGGCCTGCTCGTCGGTGCGTATCGAAGCGTTCATGCAGGTGCGCCTTCCGGGGTCAGGGCCGCCGGGCTCGCGGCGGCGGTTTTTTCGGCGCCTGCTACTTCGCGCAGGCGGGCGGCGACGGATTCGGGGGTGGTGTCGTTGATGAAGGCACCCATGGCCGCTTCGGAGCCCGCCAGGTACTTGAGCTTATCCGCGGCGCGGCGGGGCGAGGTCAGCTGCAGGTGCAGGTGCCCGGCCTGCCGCATGTCCGGCTCCAGTGGCGCCTGGTGCCAGGCGGCGATGTAGGGAGTCGGCGTCGGGTACAGGGCGTCGAAGCGCCGCAGGAGGTCCGGGTAGAGGTGCGCCAGTTCGTCGCGTTCGGCCCCGTTCAGGGCTGCCAGATCAGGAATCTGTCGGTGCGGGACCAGGTGGACCTCGAGCGGCCAGCGGGCCGCAAACGGCACATAGGCGCTGAAGTGCTCGCCTTCAAGGACCATCCTGCTGCCGTCGCTGCGTTCGGCCTGCAGCAGGGAAGAGGTGAGCGTCGCCGTGCCGTCCAACATGTCGAAGTATTCGCCGGCCGCTGCGGCCAAGACCGCGGCACGAGGTGTCACGTAGGGGTAAGCGTAGATCTGCCCGTGCGGGTGGTGCAGGGTGACGCCGATCTCCGCGCCCCGGTTTTCAAACGGGAAAACCTGACGGATGCCGGGCAAGGCGCTGAGCGCCGCCGTCCGGTGTGCCCAGGCATCAACCACCGTTCGCGTGCGGCGCCATCCCAGTTCGGCGAAGGACCCGGTGTGCTCCGGGGTAAATGCCACCACTTCGCACCGGCCCACGGCCGGTGCCGTGGTCCCCCAGCCCGGCGCCGAAGTGACCTCACTCGTGGCAGGCCCCAGCGAGGGAAAGCGGTTTTCAAAGACCGCCACGTCGTAGTCCGGCGCCGGAATCTCGGACAGGTTGGCTGGCGTCGTCGGGCAGATCGGGCACTGATCCGCCGGCGGCAGGTGCGTGCGCGACTGCCGGTGCGCGGCGACGGCAACCCATTCCCGGCTGAGCGCATCAAAGCGCAACTGGCCCGGCTCCGACCGCCCGGGCAGCTCCCGGCGGTCCACCAAGGACTCGGCGGGGCGCCCGGCCGACCCGGCATCGTCAAAGTAGAGGATCTCGCGGCCGTCAGCCAGCCGAGCCGTCGTGGTCTGTGTCATGGTTCCAGTTGTACACGATAAAACAAATTCAAACAATAGGTAACATAATCAATCATGAAGCAGGCGACTCGTCGTGGGCGCGGGGAAGATTAGTATTTGCAGGAGGAAGCCTGCGCCGTCGCCGTCGTCCCTTCCCATACTCCCTCTCAGCCAGCCACAAAGGACGCAGAATGCTAGCCGCAGCCCGTCATTCCGCCATCATCGCGGAGGTCCAGCGCGAACGGATCGTCCGCGTTGCAGACCTCGCCCAGATGCTCGGCGTGTCACTGATGACCGTCCGGCGGGACATTGAAGTGCTGGACGCGGCGGGCGCCGTCGAAAAGATCCACGGCGGAGCCAAGCTGCCCGGCGGGGTCAGCACCCATGAGCCCGGCTTCGAGCTGAAGGTGACGCAGCTGCAGGAGGAGAAGGCCGCGATCGCGCAGGAGGCCGCCGCCCAGGTGCGCGAGGGGATGGCGGTGGGCCTGAGCGCGGGCACCACCACCTGGGCGCTCGCCCGGCTGCTGTGCGCCGGTCCCCGGATCACGGTGGTTACGAACTCGGTGCGGATCGCCGACGTCTTCCATCAGGGCTCCTCGCCGTCGGCGGTGATCCTCACCGGCGGCGAACGCA
>JAODMS010000214.1 GCA_025464925.1 Arthrobacter sp. | reverse complement strand
TGACGATGAGGTTCACGATGGTGGCCAGCAGCAGCATCAGGCCCAGGAAGAACTTGAACCAGTCCGGGTTCCACTGCGCATAGACGATGCCCTTGTTGGCCATGCCGAAGATGAACGCGCCGATCGCTCCGCCCACGGCCGAGCCGTAGCCGCCGGTCAGCAGGCAGCCGCCGATCACCGCGGCAATGATGTAGAGGAATTCGTTGCCCACGCCCTCACCGGACTGCACGGCGTCGAACGCGAACAGGTTGTGCATGCCCAGGATCCAGCCGCAGAAACCGACGGCCATGAACAGGCCGATCTTGGTCCTGGTCACGGGAACGCCCACGGCACGGGCAGCGTTGGCGTCGCCGCCCGAGGCGAAGATCCAGTTTCCCACCTTGGTCCGGAGCAGCACCCAGGAGGCCACCGCCACGAGTGCGATCCAGATGAACACGGTGTTGTTGACCTCGACGCCGCCGATGCTGACCGAGGACGCGAAAATGGCCTGCGCGGACTTGAAGCCGTCCATGCTGGAAATCGACGGGGATGAGACCGAGCCGCCAATGAGCCGGGTCAGGCCCAGGTTCAGGCCCGTCAGCATCAGGAAGGTCGCCAGGGTGACGATGAAGCTGGGCAGTTTGGTCTTGATCAGGATCCAGCCGTTGATGAAGCCGATACCCAGCGACACCACCAGGGCCAGCACCACCCCGATCCAGACGTTGGTGCTGAAGTACCAGCTGAACAGGGAAGCCGTCAGCGCCGAACTGATCACGGCCACACCGGTGGAGAGGTCGAATTCGCCCCCGATCATCAGCAGCGACACCCCCACCGCCATGATGCCGATGGTGGAACTGCCGTAGAGCACCGTGGCGAAGGCGTTCGGCTGGGTGAACGTCGGCGAAACAGCGGCGAAAAAGACGAAGAGCACGATCGCGCCGACGAGCGCGCCGACCTCGGGGCGGGCCAGCAGCTTCTGGAGCGGATTGCGTTTACCTACCCGCTCATCGGCCACCAGCGGCTTGGTGAGTGTTTGAGTCATTGTTCTTCTCCTTAGCGCCTGGCCCGGGACCTGCCCGGGCCAAGCCGAAAGACTACTTAGCGGACGCCCTGCTGGGCGAATTTGAGGGCGTCTGTTGCCGCTGCCTGATCGACAATTGTGGGTCCGGTCAGCACGGGCTGTCCGCCGCCGATTTTGAACCCGCCGCGCTTGGCCTGCCAGATGGCGTCAACGGCGCTGTAGCCCTGCAGCCACGGCTGCTGGTCCACCGTGAAGACCACCTGGCCGTCCACGATTTTCTGTGCCAGTTCCGCATTCATATCGAAGGAGGCCACATTCACCTTGCTGTTGGCCGAGGTGACGGCCTTGAGGATGGTGAGGGTGTAAGGGGCGCCCAGACCGACGATGGCATCAGCGTCGGCCGTTGCCTGCAGTTTGGCCGTCACAGTGGAGGAAACCTGGGTCATGTCAGTGCCCGTTACATACAGGATTTCGGTGGCGGGCACTTTTTCCTTGACGCCGGCACACCGGGCTTCCAGGCCCACATGGCCCTGTTCCTGGATGACGCAGATGGGATGCTTGAGGCTGAGTGAGGCAAGCTTGTCGCCCACCGCGACGCCTGCCAGTTTTTCATTGGATCCAAAGTGAGTGAACGCGCCGAGCTGTGTGGCCACCGACTCGCCGGCGTTGAGGCTGACAACAGGAATGCCGGCGTCCGTTGCCTTCTTGAGGGCGTCCTTGAGTGCGTCCGGCTTCGCCAGCGTGACGGCAATGCCGTCGACCTTCTGGTCCACCGCCTGCTGGATCAGCTGCGCCTGCCGGCCGCCTTCAGGATCCGAGGTGTAGAGCAGCTCGACGTTGTCCTTCGCGGCTGCCTCCTCGGCGCCCTTTCGAACAATGTCCCAGAACGTGTCGCCCGGTGCTGCGTGGGTGATCAGTGCGACTTTGAGCCGCGGGGTGCTGACAGCCTGGCCGCCACCTGCTGCGTTGCCGGTGTCGGCAGGCCTGCCGCCGGTGCTGGAACACGCGCTGAGGGCCAGCAGGGGCACAACGGCGGTCACTAAGGCCGCCTTCCGCCACGAAAACTTGGTCACGATACATCTCCTTTTATTCGGGCCCCTCCGCACGCTTCCTCGCGCCAGTCCGTGAGCCTTCTCCCCCGATCATCGTGATTCAGCTCACCGATGTCAATACTTTGTCCTGACATTAGAATGTTTTGACCTGGTGGCGGGCGATCGGCTGCCAGCGCAACGAGGAGTTGGGCGCCCCTCCGGCCTACTGCTCCGCAAGGCTGGACGGGCAGGGCAGCCCTTTGCTCCTCCTAATCATCCTGCTACTATCGGAAAAAGGCAGCATGTCCTATCAATCGGACATTTGCTGACAGACGCGGATATTCCGGTACTGCCGGAGCATCCGCGAAGCATGAGGGAGCGCTACGTGGCGAATTCATTAAATCTAAACATCGACCGCTCTTCACCGGTACCGCTCTACCACCAGGTGGCACAGGGAATTGAAGCCGCCATCCACACCGGGCTGCTGGAACCGGGCAGCAGGCTGGAAAACGAAATCGACCTCGCCGCCCAGCTCAACCTTTCCCGTCCCACGATGCGCAAGGCCATGGATGAACTGGTCCGCTCCGGGCTGCTCGTGCGCAAGCGTGGCGTCGGCACCCAGGTGGTTTCCAGCCAGGTGCGGCGCCCGCTGGAGCTGTCCAGCCTCTTCGACGACCTCAGCAACAACGGCAGCAAGCCCACCACGGAGGTCCTGAGCTTCTCCCACACCGAAGCCGACCCCGCAACCCGGGAAGCCCTGCAGCTCCCCGCCGGTGCCAAGGTCTACCATTTCACCCGGCTCCGGAAGGTCGGCGGCAAGCCGCTGGCCCTGATGGAGAACTGGGTCCCGGACGACATCACCCACATCGACGAAGCGCTGCTCGGATCACAGGGCCTTTACGGAATCCTGCGCAACGGAGGGGTCAATTTCCGGCTTGCTTCCCAGCGAATCGGTGCCATGGTGGCCAACAACTACCAGGCATCGCTGCTCGAAACGCCTCCGGCCTCGGCCCTGGTGACCATGGAGCGCACGGCCGTGGACGACACGGGACGGCTCGTGGAAACGGGACACCACGTCTACCGCGCCGATTCGTACAGTTTTGAAATGACCCTAGTTCAAAGATGAGCGGTTCGAAGAGGACCGCCAACTCTGACCGCCGGCGCTGAGCGCTGGTTCCACCCACCGAAAGGGCACCTCCATGGCCGACTGGGTCTATCCGCTGGGTTCCGCTGCCGAGGGCAGCTGGGACGTCTCCCTCGGCACCGCCGACTCCACGCTGGCCGTGGACGGCTGGGCACACACCGGGCTGAAGGTGGCCACCCTGGCCGCCGGCGGCGCCGTCGAACTGGCCGCCGCCGCCGAGGAGCGCATCGTCGTTCCGCTCAGCGGATCCTTCACCGCGTCGGTGGAGGGCCAAAAGTACCGGCTGGCCGGCCGCGACAGCGTCTTCAGCGGCCCGAGCGACGTGCTGTACACCGGAACCGGCAAGGCCGTGACCATCAGTTCGGCCGACGGCGGCCGGGTCGCGGTGGCCACCGCCCCGGCGAAGGCCTCGTACCCCACCCGCCTGGTCACGGCCGCCGAGACACCGGTGGAACTGCGCGGGGCCGGCAATTGCTCCCGTCAGGTCCATAACTTCGGCACCCCGGCCGCGCTCGAAGCCGACCGGTTCATCGTCTGCGAGGTCCTCACCCCGGCCGGGAACTGGTCCTCCTATCCCCCGCACAAGCACGATGAGGAAAAGGATGGGGAAACCAACCTTGAGGAGATCTACTACTTCGAGACCCAGGTAGCCGCTGGCTCCAGCGCGCCTGCCGACGCCGATGCCATCGGGTACCAGCGCGTCTACGCCTCGGATGACCGCCCCATCGACGTTGCGGCAGAAGTCCGCACCGGCGACGTGGTGCTGGTCCCCTACGGCTGGCACGGCCCCGCCATGGCGGCGCCCGGCTACGACCTGT
>JAODMS010000256.1 GCA_025464925.1 Arthrobacter sp. | reverse complement strand
GGGCACGAAGCTCTCAAGTCAGTTCACGGCAGAAGACCTTGAACTTGCAGTCATGAAAGTCTGCACGGGGACAACAGTGTGAGTTCGATTCGATCAAAATGCATAAAGCGACATTTCTACTTTGCAGGGTATGCGACATTTGAACTTAGCATTGACATCACGCTTGCAGAGAATTTAGCGCTTTGGGCCTTATGTCAAGCAACTGGCCAGCAGCCAGTCAGGCTTGAGGTGGCAATCGCTGTGTATTGCGCTGCATTCGCTTCAGTATGTCCCAATACATACATACTTTATTATCACTCTCCATGAATCTCGAACTTGATCCCGCCTGGCTACGGACCAGCATGACACTTTGGCGTGACGCCGTGGACATGAACATTCCCATCCACGACGATTTCAAGGTCCATTTCTTGCAGCGGCGGGGCGTCCTTCTGGACGGCTTCACCAAAACAGCCACTGCCTGGTCGATGCTGCTCAACGCCTGCAAGGCGGAGGGCGACGCTTTGGCTGAACTCGTATCATTGAAAGCCGACGTTGAGCAGTTTAAACAATGGGCTGAAGACGGTACCAAGGCGTTAAATACCCTAGCCCTGCAGGAGACGCTAACCGACCACCTGCAAAACTTGAGCAAGCCCAGACATTAGCGGCTCGCCTGCAGATGGCCTGAAAAAAACGATCACCAGCCGGTCAGGAGAGGAGAGCGGTCTTTGACTATTTTTTGGGCAGCGCCTGCAGAGCCAGCACTGGTGCAGGTTTTTGATTTTGTGCTAGGGGTTATCCAAAGGGTAGGGCATCTTGCACGAGGGCAACTCGGCGTTTTGTGCGATAGGACCATTGCCCGATCAAGCGTACAGCAGGTGCGCACCAAGTGCCTCTGAGCAAAAAGACTGGTTTCCCCTTTCATGATCACCACTTAACATAACCTTAACTCGTGGAATATTACACATTTTTGTAGCGTCCCCGATTTTTTGGGAGTTTATTTCATAATGTCCGTGGTCGCCTCAAACTGTCTGCATCCAGGATGAGCCGCCCTTGCAGTTTTCCTTTCATTCGTTTGACATGGCCGGAAGCATCCACCATGTGCTGGGCCATCAGTTCACGCACTTTTTCAACATCCTTTTCCCGCGCAGCCTGAGTGATCTCGCGGTGAATTTTTGCATTGGCTTCCCCAAAACGGCGGTGCTCTGCTTGTGGGGTACGGTTCCCAAAAACAATCAATTGCCGAATCATCTCGTTGATAAGTTCGCAAGTAAACCGCAGAAAAGGATTGGGGTTGGCTGCTGCCAAGATGTCATGGAAGTTCACGTCTTCACGCCGCTGGCTCAGCGTATCTTCATGACTGGATGTCGGATCACAGCAGGCAATACTGTGCTCGAGTGCCACAAAGTCAGACTCACTCAGATGCGGAACTGCGCCTGCAGCCAACTCAGGCTCCAGCAGTCTGCGTGCAGCGTAAATATCTTCAATCGTTACGTCTTTGAAAAACAGGTAGTTCTGAAGCAGTTGCAGCGTTCGATCCAAGGTGACTTCAATAACGGTGCCACCACCTGCGGGACCCGTTGAGACCTTGACCAACCCTTGCACCTCAAGGGACTTTAACGCCTCACGGATGGTTCCCTTGCTCACGTCAAACTGAATCTGCAATTCGTTTTCCCGCGGGAGTCGGTCCCCAGGACTCAGGTTTTTTTCGGTGATCAAGCGTTTGATCTCTTCGGCCACCAGATCAGAACGTTTTAGCTGTTTGATTCGCCTCTTGGGTTCCTGAAATATTGCTGGTGCCGCATTGGATTTAGTTGCCATGTGTATCGAGGTGGTTCAAAGGCAGAAGTACAGATCGCCGCCAATCTGCATCAGTGGTGCAGTATGCACCTGAAGAGGGCCTGGCATGGTGCATCGGGTTTGTACTGTGTTTTTAGATCCTATTTATAAGTATAAATAGGATCAATACATTCAACCTACAGGGCTTTTCCTCCACTCAAATGAGGAATTCAATGAAATCAGCCTTGGCATGATTTGTGCAAACAGGCCTTTATTCAGAAATTGTTTTCCTATCGGTTTTTGCTACTTTCCCAACTGGAGCTTGTCATGAAACGTCGTCAACTTCTTCAACTATCGGCTCTGGGCGCATTGCCTTCCTACTTCGGTCTTTCCCAGACGGCATTGGCCCAAACAGCTGGACCGATTCAGTTTGCATGTCCAGTCCCTATGTCAGGCGCTTTTGCGGCCAACGGAAAATATGCAGACCTGGGCATGAAACTGGCGATTGAACAATACGGTACGGCGCTTAAACGGCCGCTGGCCTATACCGTTCTCGATACGGAAGGCAAGCCTGCTACTGCGGTGCGCAAGGTTCAAGAGTCGGCTCAGCAGCAAGGTGCCCGTTTCTTTGCAGGGGGGATTTTGTCTTCTGAGGCACTGGCCATGGGAAAGGAAGCCGAAAAAGCAGGCGGCATCTTCATCACCACCGCAGGCGCGGATGAAATCACAGGAAAGGATTGCAACAGCGCTACGTTTCGCTGGTCAGTTCCCACATTCGGCGCCATTGAGCAAACCGTGCGCCCCCTCATTGATGCCATGCCAAAAGCCAAGCGCTGGTACACCATCACGCCGCAATATGTTTTTGGAGACGGATTGCTGTCGGCAGCCAAAAATATCTTCAAGGAAAAGGGCATTGAGCATGTGGGCAACAGCTACCACTCCCTGGCTGAAAAGGAGTTCAGTGGCTACATCACCAACGCCATCGCAGCAAAGCCGGACGTGTTGCTACTGCTCAATTTTGGTGGGCAATGCGCCGATACACTGCGCCAGGCCGTGAGCTTTGGCCTGAACAAAAACATGACTATTTTGGTTGCCTGGGCATCCGGATTGGAGCAGTTCGAGTCCTTGGGTGCTGATCTCTGCGAAGGCCTGTACTTTGGCGCCCAATACTGGCATACGGTGGATTCCCCGGTAAACCGTGATCTAGTCAAGCGCAGCATCAGCAAATTCAACGCCAATCCCAATTACAGCCTGGCGGGCTCTTACATCTGCACCAAGCTCTTGATTGACGGAATCATCAAGGCCGGCTCGGTAGATCAAAAAGCAGTGATCGCTGCACTGGAAGGCATGAAGTACCAAGGGTTGACGGGGGAGGAAGAGGTTCGCAAGGGCGATCACCAGGTGCTCAAAAACTACTACCTCCTCAAAGGCAAGGCCAAGAACAAGATGGCGAACAAGGACGACTTCGTCGACGTGCTGAGTTCGGGTCGTTCGTTCTTGCCTGTTGACCAAACCGGCTGCAAATTCGTCTGATTCGACGGATATGTTGCTTCTCAGTCGCGCCACTTGGGCGGCTAAAAATTTTAGCTTCTCTTAAACACGCATGAACATTTATCTGCTTCAGATCATCAATGGAGTCGGCATCGGCATGCTGTACTTTCTGTTGGCCGTGGGTTTGTCCATCGTGTTCGGACTGCTGCGCTTTGTCAACTTTGCTCATGGTGCCTTTTACTTGCTAGGGGCCTATTTTTGCTACCAGATGACCCGTTGGGGCATGAGTTTTTGGCTGGCGCTGGTTGTCGTCCCCCTGGCTGTAGGGGCCCTAGGCTGGCTTACGGAAAAGCTGATGCTTCGCCATGTCTATGCAACAGCCCATGAGTTCCATATCGTCATTACCGTAGGCTTGGCCTTGGCCATTCAGGAATTGGTGATTTTGCAATGGGGCCCTTTGGGCGATAACGTTCCAGTACCCGACTTGCTGCAAGGCGTGGTGATGTGGGGCAGCTTCATCTATCCCAAATACCGATTGTTTGTGATTGGGTTCACCTCCATCCTGGCCGTTGTCCTGTGGTACGTGCTCGAAGGAACTCGCCTAGGAAGCGCCGTGCGGGCAGGAAGCGAATCAACCGAGATGGTGTCTTTGCTGGGTATTAACGTTTTTCAAATTTTTAGCCTCATATTTGCCCTGGGAGCCGCCACCGCCGCATTGGCCGGTGTTCTCGCGGCACCGATCCGGGGCGCAGAACCCTTCATGGGAATTGAGGCTTTAGGAATTGCCTTTGTCGTTGTAGTGGTCGGCGGCATGGGTAGTTTCAGCGGGGCTTTGTTGGGCGGTTTGTTGATCGGCATCGTACAAAGCGTCATGAGCACGCTCTGGCCTGAAGGCGCGCGACTGATGATCTATATCGCGATGGCTTCTGTATTGCTGCTACGCCCCCACGGCTTGCTCGGTCGCAAAGAATAGAACCATGAAAAAAAACACCCATCTTTTTCTTGCCTTGGCAGTCGTACTGCTCATGCCGCTGCTGATGAATTCAGGCTCATTGGCCAGTGAAGTGTTGATCTTTGGCTTGGCCGCCATGGGGTGCAATCTGCTGCTGGGCTTTACTGGATTGCTTTCATTTGGACAGGGTATTTTTTTTGGGCTCGGCAGTTACACCATTGCACTTACCTTGACGCGCTGGCCATTGCCTATGCCCGTAGCACTGGTACTGGCCATGGTGATGGGCGGGCTCGGCGCTGCGATTGTGGGGTGGATTGCCATTCGCCAAAAAGGAACGTATTTCGTGATGTTGACATTGGCGTTTGCCCAGATGTTTTATTTCATTGCCTATACCGCAACGGGACTCACAGGCGGGGACAACGGCTTGCTGGACATTCCTCGCCCCAGCATCACGGTATTTGGCCAGACGCTCTGGCCGCTGGTCACCCCATGGGAGTTCTATGGCTTTGTAGCCGTGGTCTTTATGGTGGCATTTTGGCTATTGCTGAAAGTTTCCCGTTCCACTTTCGGTCGCACCTTGCTTGCCGTGCGCGACAACGAGGAGCGCGCTGGCGCCATCGGCTACAACCTGAAGGTTCTGAAACTCCAGGCTTTTGTCATTTCCGGTGTCGTTACTGGTCTGGCAGGCGCTCTGCATGCCATGATGACAGGCATCGCCCCGCTCTCGAATGCTGAGTACCACACCAGCGAAATGATTCTGGTCATGACGGTCATCGGCGGCACCGGAAACTTGTTTGCCTCCGTGCTGGGTTCGGCTTTCTATCTTTTGCTCGCCGACTGGCTCTCTACCCTGTGGCCCCGGTGGTTGTTATTGCTGGGCTTGGTCCTGATAGCCGTCAGCCTGTGGATGCAGCGCGGCCTGTGGGGCTTGGGCGAAAAGCTCTGGGCGGCAGTTGGAAGAAAGCGTGATCGAGCCAGCAGCCAATCCAGGGCGCAAGGAGAAAAAGCATGAGTTCGCCCATCCTGCTTGAAGCCGTGGGTATTGAAAAATACTACGGAAAATTCGCTGCACTTGGGGGCGTCAACCTCAAGGTACGGGCCAACACCGTTCATTCCGTCATCGGTCCGAACGGTGCCGGCAAAACCACCTTGTTTCATATGCTGACAGGCACCAAATCCGTCAGCGCCGGACGTATTTTATTTGATGGACACGACGTGACCCATGAGCCTGACCACCGCAGAGTTCAGCGCGGTATTGCCAGGTCGTTCCAAGTGACAAGCCTTTTTCAAAGTCTGTCGGTCCGGGAAAATTTGAGACTGGCCGCGCAAGGAATTGCCCCAGCCATGGCCATGAACTGCTGGCATCCGCCAGAAGGACGGCGCTCTTGCGCTGAGACAGTGGCCAATGTTCTGTCCAAGCTGGGACTGGAGAGCTTCGCAACTGTTCCGGCGGGCAATCTTTCCCACGGGCAGCAACGCAGGCTTGAGGTGGGAATGGCACTTGCCGCCCGACCCAAAGCTATCTTTCTGGACGAGCCCACCTCGGGCATGGGCGTTGATGATCTGGATGAAATGAAGAGATTTATCAAAAGCCTGCGTGCAGACCACACCGTGGTGCTCATCGAACACAACATGAACATCGTCATGGACATTTCCGACACGGTCACTGTGATGCAGCAAGGCAAGGTACTGGCCGAAGGCTTGCCCCACGAGATTCGCAGCAACGACAGCGTGCGCGCGGCCTATCTGGGCAACATGATCACGGGAGGCAAGGCATGATTCTCGAAATGGATAACTGCCATGCCCATTACGGCAAGAGCCATATCTTGCAGGGCGTGACATTGCAGGTGAACGATGGTGAACTCGTTACGCTGCTCGGGCGTAACGGTGCAGGCAAAACCACCACCCTCAAATGCATTGCTGGCGTAATGGCACCAAGTCAAGGGGATATTCGCTTCTGCGGGCAATCTACTGCCGACTTGGCAACCCATGCCATTGCAAGAAGCGGCGTTTGCCTCGTGCCTGAACACCGTGGCATTTTCAAACTGCTGACCGTTGAAGAAAACCTGTTGCTCGGACTGCGAAAGCGTTCACCCTGGCAATTGGCAGACATCTACCGGATTTTTCCACGGCTCAATGAGCGAAGAAAAAACGGCGGCGGCCAGCTTTCTGGCGGCGAACAGCAAATGCTGGCCATTGGCCGTGCGTTGATGAACGATCCCAAGCTCTTGATGCTGGACGAGCCAGTCGAGGGATTGGCGCCGGTGATCGTCGAAGAAATCGTGGCGCAACTCAAGACCATCAAGGCCGCTGGCGTGGCCATCTTGTTGGTCGAGCAAAACCTGGAAGTGTGTACGCAATTGGCGGACAGGCATTGCATCATCGAGCAGGGAACCGTTGTTTACAGCGCCGACAACACTTCTTTCCTTGCAGATGTGGCCATCAAGGACCGGTACTTGGGTGTCGGTCTGGTTTGATACCCATGAATAGTTAAACCTAAAACATGATGCGAAGCGTCAAGGTGAAAAGATGAAATTTTTGATCGCACGGTTTAATCATGAGACCAATACGTTCTCTCCAGTGCCAACACCGCTGGAAGCCTTTTCGCCCACTTACGGAGATGAAGCGTATAGGGATAACGTCGGCATGCGCACAGCCATGGCCGCCTTCATCGATATGGCACAGAACACTGGCGCCACGATGGTCACGCCTGTATCTGCCACATCCAATCCGAGTGGACCGGTGCATGCCCATGCCTACGATGCGCTTGCCGACCGCATTGTGAACGCAGTGCCCGGATGCGATGCCATTTTGCTCGACTTGCATGGCGCGATGGTCGCAGAAAACAGTGTTGACGGCGAAGGCGACCTGCTCGCACGTGTACGTGCTGCTGCGCCGGGGGTGCCTATTGGCGTTGCCCTGGATCTTCATGGCAACATCACTCAAAAAATCATTGATAACGCCGATGTAGTGGTTGGTTTCAAAACTTATCCCCATGTGGACATGTACGAGACGGGCCAGCACGTCGGCCGCCTGCTGCTCGCAATGCTCAAGGGTGATGTTCGCTATGCCGTTCGCTGGCATCAACTGCCGCTTATGAGCCACACCCTTCGCAGCACCACCTTGAACGGCGCCATGCGGCGCGCAGTGCAAGCCGCAAGCGCTGCGGAGCAACTGGGTATGCCAGCCGTTTCCGTCTTTGCAGGTTTCTCCCTGGCAGATATTGAAGCGCCCTTCGTCAGCGTGGTGGTCACAGGTGTGGCTTCGGCTGAAGGGGGTGCCGCGGCACAAATGGTCGCAGACCAAATCGCCGACCAAATATGGACCGAACGGGCAGCATTTGTGTATGACAGCGAACCCTTGAATGTTTCATTGCAACGGGCGCAGGCCATGGCTGTTGATGCCACTCAGCCCGTGCTTTTACTCGATCACAGCGATAACTGCATGTCAGGCGGCACCTGTGACACGATGGATGTGCTTCAGGCAGCACTTGCATTGGGACTTCAGGACATCGCGGTTGGTCCGCTATCAGATGCTCAGTCGGTTCGGGCTTTGGTTGAAGCCGGCCTTGGTGCCAAGGTGAGCATTGCTTTGGGCAACAAGGTGCCCTTGACTCAATTAGGCATCGTCAAGGAGCCCATGCAGGTAACTGGTACGGTACGCGCCATCAGTGACGGGGAATACACCGTCACTGGCCCTATCTATACCGGGCAGCGGTGCGGCATGGGGCGAACAGTCTTGTTTGACATTGGTGATGCCCAAATCGTGGTAACCGAGCGCCCGCATGAACCGTGGGATCTTGGCGTGTTTCGCTGTGTCGGATTAGAGCCAGGCGCGCACCGTTTCCTTTTGTTGAAATCACGCATGTACTGCCGGCCTGTTTTCGAGCCAATTTCTCATGCATTGATTGAATGTGACAGCCCAGGGGTTACGAGTTCGGACTACACCTTGTTTCCGTTTACCCATGTGAAGCACCCGGTGTTTCCATTGGATCAATTTTGATTCCTGGTTTTTAATTAATGCAACCACTGGCACATCTATGAGCACTTCGACCATTACCACCGATACCGACCTCGACAGACTGCGCATCAACGGCGAACGGCTGTGGGCCTCGCTCATGGAACTGGCGCAAATCGGCGCCACGCCCAAGGGCGGCGTCTGCCGGCTGACGCTCACCGACCTGGACAGGCAGGGCCGCGACCTGGTCATCGGCTGGGCCAGGGACGCCGGAATGACCATCACCATCGACCAGATCGGCAACGGCTTCATGCGCCGCGCCGGCCGCAACAATGCCCTGCCCCCGATCGTGACCGGCAGCCACATCGACACCCAGCCGACCGGCGGCAAGTTCGACGGCAACTACGGCGTACTGGCCGGCATCGAGGTCGTGCGCACGCTCAACGACCACGGCATCGAGACCGAAGCGCCGATCGAGGTCGC
>JAODMS010000171.1 GCA_025464925.1 Arthrobacter sp. | reverse complement strand
AAGTCGACCTCGCCTCGACCGCCCGGCGGCTGCGCGCCGCCATCGCCGAGGTCTACGGGCACCAGAGCGAGATCATCGTCGTCTCCGGCGGGGGACTGCGCCGCGGAAGCCGCTATGTGGTGCGCGTTGTGCGCGACGGCGAAGCCCTCGCCCGCCAGACCGGGCTCCTCGACGCCCGCGGACGCCCCGTCCGCGGCCTCCCCTCGGGGGTCGTCAACGGGTCCGCCGCCGACGCGGAAGCCGTCTGGCGCGGCGCTTTCCTGGTGCACGGGTCCCTCACCGAGCCGGGACGCTCCTCCGCCATGGAGGTCACCTGCCCCGGTCCGGAATCGGCTCTTGCCTTGGTCGGAGCGGCCCGTCGCCTCGGCATCCAGGCCAAGGCACGCGAGGTTCGGGGGGTGGACCGGGTCGTGATCCGCGACGGCGACACCATCGCCGCGCTGCTGACCCGCATGGGCGCCCACGATGCGCTCATGGTCTGGGAAGAACGGCGCATGCGCAAGGAAGTCCGCGCCACGGCCAACCGCCTGGCAAACTTCGATGACGCCAACCTGCGGCGTTCGGCCCAGGCGGCCGTCGCCGCCGGCGCCCGCGTGGACCGCGCTTTGGAGATCCTGGGTGACGACGTCCCCGACCATCTCAAGTACGCCGGCGAGCTGCGCGTCGCCCACAAGCAGGCGAGCCTTGACGAGCTCGGCCGCCTCGCCGATCCGGTAATGACCAAGGACGCCATCGCCGGTCGGATTCGCCGGCTCCTGGCCATGGCGGACAAGCGGGCCGAGGACCTGGGCATCCCCGGGACGGAGGCCAATGTGACGCCGGAAATGCTGGACGACTAGTCTCGCTTAGAATCGACAACAGAGTTGAATCCAGAGGCTGGAGATACCTCCTAGAGATTTCCGGATGCACACCCATCCGGATGCACAATCCGAGAGTTACCGAACCGGACAACCGTCCACGACATTGGAGGATTTTGTGACCGAGTACGTATTGCCCGAACTGCCTTATGACTACGCAGCGCTGGAGCCCCACATTTCCGCAAAGATCATGGAGCTGCATCACAGCAAGCACCACGCTGCCTACGTGACCGGGGCCAACAACGCCCTCGCCCAGCTGGCAGACGCCCGGGAAAAAGGCGACTTCGCCAACATCAACCGGCTTTCCAAGGACCTCGCCTTCCACACGGGCGGCCACATCAACCACTCCGTGTTCTGGAAGAACCTCTCCCCGGACGGCGGCGACAAGCCCGAAGGCGAGCTCGCAGCAGCGATCGACGACGCCTTTGGCTCCTTCGACGCGTTCCGTGCACAGTTCAGCGCAGCGGCCCTGGCGCTGCAGGGCTCCGGCTGGGCCTTCCTGGCCTACGAGCCCATTGGCGGCAACCTCGTGGTCGAGCAGCTCTACGACCAGCAGGGCAACGTGGCTCTGGGCACCACGCCGCTGCTGATGCTGGACATGTGGGAGCACGCCTTCTACCTCGACTACGTCACTGTCAAGGCCGACTACGTCAAGGCCTTCTGGAACATCGTCAACTGGGCCGACGTCGCCCAGCGCTTCCAGGCCGCCCGGACGAACGCGAGCGGCCTGATCACCCTCTGAGGGAACCAAAGCCGACACCAAGGTGTAACAAATCTCACATTGCGGGCCGTTCGGCCCGGAATCGTGGACGGTCCGCCCCCGCACTTGCGGGGGCGGACCCAGTTAAACGTAAGATAGGTCACGGAAGGCGATTGGCCTTCAGCAATGTGGCTGGTCGCCCTCCGATCTGTAATCATCTCTGCCCAATGGCGTGCGGGATCTGTTAGTTGGCTTGAACGCCTGCTCAACTAGTCGTGTTCGCAAGAGCACCAAGGAGACTGAAAACGTGACGACCCGTATTGGTATCAACGGCTTTGGCCGTATTGGCCGCAACTACTTCCGCGCCGCACTCGCCCAGGGGGCAGACCTCGAGATCGTTGCCGTCAACGACCTCACCAGCCCGGAAGCCCTTGCCCACCTGCTCAAGTACGACTCCGTCGGCGGACGCCTGTCCGAAACCATCGAGGTCAAGGACGGCAACATCGTCGTCAACGGAAACATCATCAAGGTCCTCGCCGAGCGCGATCCGGCGAAGCTTCCCTGGGGCGAGCTCGGCGTCGACATCGTCATCGAGTCCACCGGCTTCTTCACCAAGGCCTCGGATGCGCAGAAGCACATCGACGCCGGCGCCAAGAAGGTCCTGATCTCCGCCCCCGCTTCGGACGAGGACATCACGATCGTGATGGGCGTCAACCACGAGCTCTACGACCCGGCGGCGCACCACATCATCTCGAACGCATCCTGCACCACCAACTGCCTCGGCCCGCTGGCCAAGGTCGTCAACGACGTGTTCGGCATCGAGCGGGGCCTGATGACGACCATCCACGCCTACACCGCCGACCAGAACCTGCAGGACGGCCCGCACAAGGACCTCCGCCGCGCCCGCGCCGCCGCCGTCAACATGGTACCGACCTCCACAGGTGCGGCCAAGGCTATCGGACTGGTCCTGCCGGAACTCAAGGGCAAGCTCGACGGCTACGCCATCCGCGTGCCCGTCCCGACCGGTTCGGCAACCGACCTGACCGTTACCGTGTCCCGCGAAACCACGGTCGAGGAAGTCAACGCCGCCCTCAAGGCAGCGGCCGAGTCCGAAGAGCTCAAGGGATTCCTGACCTACACGGACGAGCCGATCGTCTCCTCGGACATCGTCGGCGACCCGGCCTCGTCCATCTTCGACTCGGGCCTGACCAAGGTCCTCGGCAACCAGGTCAAGGTTGTTGCCTGGTATGACAACGAATGGGGCTACTCCAACCGCCTCGTGGACCTTACGGAGCTTGTCGCAGCCAAGCTGGGCTAGGGTAAGACTCATGACATTCCACACCCTCGACGAACTGATCGCTGATGGTGTCCGCGGGCGGTACGTTCTGGT
>JAODMS010000160.1 GCA_025464925.1 Arthrobacter sp. | reverse complement strand
CTCCGCGAGAACGTCGAGGACGTCAAGCGCAACCGGCGCCTCAACAGGCTGCACACGGATCTTGAGCTTCCCGTGACGCTGGAGGACCTCGCGGACCCGCGGCCGGACGAGGCCGCGCTTGAGCAGTTGTTCGACGAGCTCGAGTTCAAGACCATTCGTGCCCGGTTGTTCGCCCTCTACGCCAGCGAGGACCTGGAACCGGCCGAACGGGAAAGTGTGGACATCCCGGAGTACGGGACGCCCGCCGACGCAGCGGAACTGGGCGCGTTCCTGGCCGCCGGTGACGGGAAACGCTCGGCAGTCGCCGTCGACCTCGTGCCGGGCAGGATCGGCGAGGACGCCGCAGCCATCGCCATTGTCCGTGACCACGCGGCGGTTTACATCGACTTGGCGGCCCAGGACGCTGAAGCCGAAAACGTCCTGGCGGACTGGCTGCGGAATCCTGCCTCGCCAAAGGTCATGCACGGCTACTAGGCGGCACTGAAAGCCCTGTCCAGCCGTGGCCTTGGCCTGGAAGGGGTGGTGGATGACACCTCAATTTCCGGATATCTCATCCAGCCTGACCGCCGGACTTATGAGCTGGCCGAACTGGCCCAGCACCACCTCAACGTCAGCATCTCCGCCGAGACGTCCAAGGCGGGCCAGCTTGAGCTGGCGTTCGACGGCGACGACGCCGCAGCCGCGGACGCCCTGGTTCAGGTAGCGGCAGTGGTGCAGGCCCTCAGCCGGCACTTCGAATCGGAACTGATCGAGCGGAAGGCGGGCGACCTGCTCACCACGCTCGAGCTGCCCGTCAGTCGCGTTCTTGCCGACATGGAGACCGCCGGAATCGCCGTCGACATGCAGCGCATGGACGAGCAGCTCGCTGATCTGGCCAAGGTCATCGACAACGCCCAGGAGTTGGCCTTCGCTGCCATCGGCCACGAGGTCAACCTCGGATCGCCCAAGCAGCTGCAGACGGTCCTCTTCGAAGAGCTCCAGCTGCCCAAGACCAAAAAAATCAAGTCCGGCTACACAACCGACGCCGCCTCGCTGAAGAACCTCCTGGAAAAGACCGGGCACGAATTCCTGGTCCAACTGATGGCGCACCGCGAGTCTTCGAAGCTGCGCCAGATGCTGGAGTCGCTCAAGAAGTCCGTCACGGAAGACGGCCGGATCCACACCACCTACGCGCAGAACGTGGCGGCGACCGGTCGGATATCGTCCAACAACCCGAACCTCCAGAACATCCCCATCCGCAGTGAGGAAGGCCGCCGAGTGCGCGGCATCTTCGTCGTCAGCGAGGGCTACGAGTGCCTGTTGTCGGCGGACTACTCGCAGATCGAAATGCGGATCATGGCGCATCTCTCCGGTGATGCCGGGCTGATCGCGGCCTACAAGGAAGGTGAGGACCTCCACCGCTTCGTGGGCTCCAACATTTTCCATGTGCCCACCGAGGAGGTCACCAGCGCCATGCGCTCCAAGGTCAAGGCGATGTCCTATGGCCTTGCCTACGGGCTGACCTCCTTCGGGCTCTCCAAGCAGCTGGAGATTTCCGTGGACGAGGCACGGACCCTCATGAAGAACTACTTCGACAGGTTCGGCGCTGTCCGCGACTACCTGCGCGGTGTAGTCGAACAGGCACGCATCGACGGCTACACGGCCACCATCGAAGGCCGCCGGCGCTACCTCCCGGACCTCACCAGCACGGACCGGCAGCTGCGCGAGAACGCGGAGCGCATCGCGCTGAACTCACCCATCCAGGGCTCGGCCGCGGACATCATCAAACGCGCCATGCTGGGCGTCTCGGGTGCGCTGGCCGAGCAGGGGATGAAATCGCGGATGCTGCTGCAGGTCCATGACGAACTCGTCCTCGAGGTGGCCCACGGCGAACGCGAGGCCGTGGAAAAGCTCGTGACGGAGCAGATGGGCGCCGCGGCCAAGCTGACCGTTCCGCTCGACGTCCAGATCGGCATCGGTACCAGCTGGTACGAGGCTGGGCACTAGGTTCTTCGGCTCCGGGCTGCCGGGGCCGCACGATTCGCAGCAGGTCTTTCACAGGGGAGAAACACGTGGCCGAACAGTACGAAGTCCGGCGGTTCCGCGCGGTCGAAAAGGGTGGGCCCGGCTACGCGTCGGGGACGGACTGGCTGCGCGGCGTCGGCGTCGGTTTCTACGACGAGCGGCACAAGGACGAGTTCGTGGACAAGGTCATGGCCATGTACCGCGTGGACAACCGGGAAATGACGGGGGTCTACCAGACCGGTACCGTGGCGTCCCACTCCCTGGCCGCGGATGTCCCGGTGGCCACATTCGCGACGCTGCGCAAGGAACTCAACATCGGCTACGGCCGCCAGCTTGAAGCGCAGCTTGTGACTGCTGTGACCGTCCGAGGCACCCACCGGCGGCGGGGGCTGCTGCGCCGCATGATGAGCGAGGACCTCGCCGCGGCGAGGGGCGACGGCGTCGCCATCGCTGCCTTGACGGCGTCGGAAGCCTCCATCTACGGGCGGTTCGGCTTCGGCGTCGCCACTTTCGAGCGCAGCATCAAGGTGGACACCGGGCCCCGGTTCCGTGTGCGGCACGTCGCGACGGGCACGGTGGAGGTCGCGGACCGGAAGGTGTTGCTGGACCTGGCCCCTAAAGTGTTCGAGCGGGTCCACCGGGCGACGCCGGGATCGATTGTGCGCCAGGATGCGTACCGGCAGCGCAGTTCGGGCACCCTGGGCCGGGACGGTGCGGAGGACGACTCGATCAGGTGCGTCCTGCACTACGACGCCGCCGGAGGCGTGGACGGCTATGTCGCCTACAAGTTTTCCGGGTGGGATTCCAAGCCGCACGCCATGGAGGTCATCGACCTCGTGGCGGCTACCGACGCCGCGTATCTGGAGCTGTGGCAGTTCCTCGGCAGCATCGACCTGATCCAACGGGTCACGTGGGCCGAAGCGCCCATAGACGATCCGCTGACGTGGGCCCTTGAGGACCCGCGCTGCATCGAGTCCGGCGAGAACGCCGACATGCTCTGGCTCCGGATCCTGGACACCGTCAAAACCCTTGGTGCGAGGCGCTACGCGGCCGACGGCAGCCTGCTGCTGGGCATCACCGACAGCCTCGGTTTCGCGGACGGAACGTACACCCTGGACGTCAGTGGCGGCGAGGCCACCGTCACCGTGGCCCCTGCGGGGACCGTGCCCGAGCTGGTCCTCGACGTCGCCGAACTTGGATCCATCTACCTCGGTGCTGTCTGCCCGGTGACGCTTAAGGCAGCCGGGCGCATCACCGAAAAGGCGCCGGGGGCGGCGCTGAAGGCGCGGCTCATGTTCGCCGTCGAGCGCGCGCCGCACTGCCTGACGCACTTCTAGGCGAAAAAACGGCCCTCGCCTGCCCCGATCCGGCCCTCTCGCGCTTTGACCGGCGTTGAGGTAAACGACTAGACTAAACGGGCGTGTACTACGTGCGCGCATCTACAATCCACAAATCAGGATGACCCGGCTGATCGAAGTTGAGACGCCGTGTGCTTGGCCTGCATTCCATAGTGCGGGCGAAGCGGTTTGCCTGACCGACTTACTATCCACAACGGAGCCCCTACTACATGACCATCACCTCCACCGAGAAGACCGGTACCCCCGTAGTCGCGATTAACGACATCGGTACCGCTGAAGAC
>JAODMS010000152.1 GCA_025464925.1 Arthrobacter sp. | reverse complement strand
CCCGTCCCGCCAGGCTTGGTGCGGGCCCGCGTAGCCTGCGGGTCACGGGTTCCAATCACAACATCGTGGCCCAGTCCGGACAGGGCCGCTGCCAGGGCGGGCCCCACGCTTCCGGTTCCAAGTACTGCAATCTTCATGATCACTCCAGTTCGGCCTGCCGGTCCTTTAGGTCTGACGTTACTCGCCTGCCGGTGCGAGCGCGCCTGGCACGTCAGACGATCGCGGAGACGCCCGTGACGGCCCGGCCCACGATGAGCGTGTTGATTTCGTAGGAGCCTTCGTAGGTGAAGATAGCCTCGGCGTCGGCGAAGATTTTGGCCATCCTGTAGTCGGTCACTATGCCGTTCCCGCCCAGGATGGACCGGCCCAGCGCTACCGTCTCGCGCATCCGGGCGCTGGTATAGGACTTGGCGAGGGCCACTTGGGGCATGTCCGCGGCACCGTCGTCCTGCAGCTGGGCCAGCCGTGCCATCATGCCCATGCTCGCCACGGCGTTGCCCAGCATGGTGACCAGCTGCTGCTGGATGAGCTGGAACTTCGCCAGCGGCCGGCCGAACTGCTGGCGTTCGACGGCGTACTGCCGGGCGACGTCGAACGCCGCAAGCTGCTGTCCCACCGCCTGCCACGCCACCATGATCCGGGAGCCGCGCAGCAGCCGGTTGGTGTCCTCGAAACTGTTGATGCCGGCAAAACGGTCGGCCTCGGCCACCTGGACATCCTCAAACACGATGTCGGCGTTCTGCACCGTCCGCAGCGCAATTTTGTTTTCAATCCGGCTCCGGCTCACCCCCGGCAGGGACGCGTCCACAATGAATCCGCGCACCGCGCCGGGCAACCCGTCAGCGCCGGCGGATTCGTCCCTGGCCCACACGAGCATGTAGTCGCAGAACGTCCCGTTTCCGATCCAGCGCTTGGCACCGTTAAGTACCCAGTGATCCGCCCCGTCCCCGCCGGGCACCCGCCGGGCCCGGGTTGCCATGCCGCCGGCGACATCGGAGCCGTGGTCGGGTTCGGTGAGTGCGAAGGCTCCGGTGGTCCGGAGGTTTGCGGCGTCGTCGAGCAGGCGTGCTTTCTGTTCCTCGGATCCGAAACCGTACAGCGATTCCACGAAAAGGTCGTGGTGAACGAGGAAGAACGTGGCGAGGGAGGTGTCCGCCCGGGTCATCTCGGCAATCACCAGCCCGGCGAACAGATGGCTGTAGCCGCGTTGGGCCGGCGTGCTCAGTTCGAGGGCGGCCAGTTTGGGCAGGATGGAGGCCGGAAATTCGGCCTTGTTCCACCACTCACCGGCGAACGGGGCGACTTCCCGGGCCAGGAACTGGCGCAGCTCCTCCATCTTGTCCTGCTCCGCCGCGCTGAGCAGGGCCTCGAAGTCGAAGAAGTCGGCGGCAGGAAGCCCCGCCGTGGAAGCGGCAGCCGAGGACTGCCCGGAAGCCGGGCCCGGCGGGGAGTGCGGGGCAGGCGCTGGCTGCGTCACTTCGGTCCCATCCGGATGGCGCCGTCGAGGCGGATGGTCTCGCCGTTGAGCATGGCGTTGTCCACGATGTGTGCGGCCAGGTTCGCGTACTCGGCGGCGCGGCCGAGCCGGGCAGGGTGCGGCACCTGGTGGCCGAGGGAGTCCTGCGCTTCCTGCGGAAGGCCTGCCATCATCGGAGTCTCGAAGATTCCCGGCGCGATGGTGACCACCCGGACCAGCGAGCGCGCCAGTTCGCGGGCCAGCGGCAGCGTCATGGCGGCGACGGCGCCCTTGGAGGCGGCGTAGGCGGGCTGGCCGATCTGGCCGTCGAAGGCGGCGACGGAGGCGGTATTGATGATGACGCCCCGTTCCGGACCGCCCAGCTCGGTTACGGCCGGCTCGGTGTCGGCCATCGCGGCCGCGGCGAGGCGGATCACGTTGAAGGTCCCGACGAGGTTGATCTGGATGACGCGGTTGAAGTTCTCCAGCGGGAGCACGCCGTCGCGGCCCAGCACCTTGCCGGGCGTGCCGATCCCGGCACAGTTCACCAGAATGCGCAGCGGGCCCAGGGCAGCGGCGGCGTCGACGGCGGCCTGCACCTGCGTCTCGTCGGTGACGTCAGCGGGGACAAAGACGGCCCTTTGGGGCATCGGAGCGCCGTCCGGTCCCTCAGCGTTGCCGGCGTCCGGCGAGCCCCCACCCGCCCCGCCCCGAGCGTTCAGCTCGGCGGCGAAGGCGTCCCCGGCAGAGGCCGGCAGGTCCACCAGCACCACGGACGCGCCGGCGTCGAACAAGCGCCTGGCCGTCGCCGCGCCCAAGCCTGAGGCCCCGCCCGTGATCAGCGCGACAGTACCCTTGACGTCCATGCATCCTCCTTGATGTGGAACCGGACCCGGCCGCAGGCCGGGAACATTAGTTAGTGCATGTTAACTGGAATACGGACGTTCCGCACCTTCGCGCGGCGGTCCCGGCCAGCCGGGCACGGCCGCCGCTAGGCTGGGACCATGACCCCAGCAGATGCCTCCGCCACCCCAGACTGGCCGTTCCGTGCCGGCGAAGCGGCCCGCGCGGTGACCGGTCTTTTCGGCCAGCGGCTGTTCTTCCTGCCGGGGACCCATATCGCCGCGGTCGTGCGGCCCTCCGGCGGGCTGAAGAACCTGGCCCGGCCCTGGCACTACTGGTGGCAGGCACACTATCTGGACTGCCTGGTGGACGCCGGCCGGCGGGAACTGGGCAGCGGAGGACGCCCCGGTCCGGGGTCCGACGGCGGGGGCCGGCCGGGCGCCGGAAGGCTCGCCTCCCGGCTGGTCACCGGCATCCGGCTGCGGAATTTCCTGAGCGTCGTCAATAACTACTACGACGACATGGCCTGGCTGGCACTGTCCACCCTGCGGCTGGTGAAACTTGCCGAAGGCACCCGCCGGCCGGCCGGCCGGGGACGCAATGCCCGGATACTGAAGAGCCTCACCCGCCAGTTCGATTCCGCCTCCACGGACGACCTGGGCGGCGGCACCTTTTGGAGCACTAAGCGGGACTTCAAGAACACGCCCGCCACGGCACCGGTGGCCCTCTACTACGCGCGGACGGGCAGGACGGTCAAGGCGCAGGCCCTGCTGGACTGGCTCAACGCCCGGCTCTACGAGCCGGAACAGGGCCTGTACCGGGACGGGCTCCGGATCAGCGGCCCCGGCGAGGTGGTGCTGGAAGACGCTATTTACACGTACAACCAGGGCCCGGTCCTCGGCGCCCTGCTTGAGCTTGGCGGCGCGGCCAACCTGGAGCGGGCGGCCGCGCTGGTCGCGTCGGTGGCACGCAGCCTCACCCTGCCGCCCCCGGGCACAGGGGGCTGCCCCCCGGTGCTGCGCTGCGAGGGCACCGGCGACGGCGGGCTCTTCACCGGGGTCCTCGCCCGGTACCTGGCATTGGCTGCCGTCGATGAACGGCTTTCCGCCGGGACCCGGGCCACTGCCGCCATGCTGGTGAACGACACCGCGGAGGCCTTCTGGGCGGGCCGCCGCGTTGTCTCCGCCCGGGAACCGCTGGCACGCCGGGGCGCCCGGCTGGTCTTCTCTCCCCGCCCGGAGGTACCGGCGGCACACACTTATCCGGAGGGCGCCGCCGTCGAGCTTTCCACCCAGCTCCAGGCCTGGATGGTACTTGAGGCCGCCGCGGCGATCGCAGCAGTGCCGCACCCCGACACGGAATCGGCCACCAGGAATTAGGGCACGCAACAGTTGCGTAAATCCTGTGATCCTGGTCACATACGTGCTTCCCGGCTTGGTTGCTTAGGTTTGGCTAACCTACAGTTTTTGTAAGTGAGCATGTCCTAACTTCCCCGCTCACGGGGGGTTGGGTTCCCCGACCTTGACCTGCAGAAAGTAGCCCCATGAAGATCCGAAACAACGCGCTGGCGGGCATCGCCCTTGCTGCCTCCGCCGTCCTCGGCCTGGCAGCCTGCGGCGCCGGCACCACCCCGGCCGGCACCACCCCCGCAACCACCAGCGGGGCGGGCGGCAACGTAGCCGGGGAGATCACGGTCTACAACGCCCAGCACGAGTCCCTGACCAAGGAGTGGATCGACGCGTTCACCGCCGAAACCGGTGTCAAGGTCACGCTCCGCCAGGGCTCGGACACCGAGATGTCCAACCAGATCGTCCAGGAAGGCCAGGCCTCCCCGGCCGATGTCTTCCTCACCGAAAACTCCCCCGCCATGACCCAGGTGGAAAACGCCGGCCTGTTCGCGGACGTGGACCAGGCCACTGTCGACCAGGTACCCGCCGAGTTCCGCCCCTCCACCAACAAGTGGACCGGCATCGCAGCCCGCTCCACCGTGCTGGTCTACGACAAGGCCAAGGTGAGCGAGGCCCAGCTGCCCAAGTCGATGCTGGACCTGGCCAACCCTGAGTGGAAGGGCAAGTGGGCGGCGTCGCCGTCCGGCGCCGACTTCCAGGCGATCGTCTCCGCCCTGCTGGAACTCAAGGGTGAAGCCGCCGCCGAGGAGTGGCTGAAGGGGATGAAGGAGAACTCCACGTCCTACAAGGGCAACAGCACGGCGATGAAGGCCGTCAACGCCGGTGAAGTAGACGCCGCCTTGATCTACCACTACTACTACTACGGTGACCAGGCCAAAACCGGCGAGAACTCCAAGAACGTCACCCCGTACTATTTCAAGAACCAGGATCCGGGCGCCTTTGTGTCCGTCTCCGGCGGCGGCGTGCTGAAGTCCTCCAAGAACGCGGCGGCTGGCCAGGCCTTCGTCAAGTTCATCACCGGCAAAAAGGGCCAGGAAATCCTCCAGAAGGGCACTTCCTTCGAGTACCCCGTCGCCTCCGATGTTCCGGCCAATGAGAAGCTCGTGCCCTTGACGGAGCTGCAGGCGCCCACCGTGGATCCCGCCAAGCTCAATTCCGCCAAGGTCACCGAACTGATGACCAAGTCAGGACTGCTGTAACCCACAGTGATAACCAAGCTGGCGGCTCCCGGAAAGTCCGGGAGCACGACGACGGCGGGCAGGAGCAAACGCTCCCGCCCGCCTTTCGGCGTTTCCGTTGTTTCGATCATCGCGGTCCTGATCGCCGCGTTCGCTCTGATCCCCCTGGGCTACGTCATTATCATGACGGCCACCACGGGATGGGGAACTGCCGTTGCGCTGATCTTCCGTGCCCGGGTGGGTGAGCTCCTGCTGAATACCGTGCTGTTGATGGTGATCACGGTGCCGCTGTGCCTCGTACTCGGGGTGGGCGGCGCCTGGCTTGTGGAACGCACGGACCTCCGCGGCCGCCGGTGGTGGGCCGTGCTGCTCGCCGCACCGCTGGCCATCCCCGCCTTTGTCAACAGCTACGCCTGGGTTTCGGCCGTGCCCTCTCTCGGCGGCTTGTGGTCCGGTGTCCTGATCGCCACGCTCTCCTATTTCCCGCTCGTGTACATCCCGGCCGCGGCAACACTCAGCCGGCTGGATCCGGCGATTGAGCAGTCCGCGGCGTCGCTGGGCCTCGGGGCCTGGCGCGCCTTCTTCCGCGTGGTGTTGCCCCAGCTGCGCATCGCCATGACGGGCGGCGCCCTGCTGGTGTCGCTGCATCTGCTGGCCGAGTACGGGGCGTTTGCGATGATCCGCTTCGACACCTTCACCACCGCGATCATGGTGCAGTACCAGTCCACGTTCAACGGGACCGCGGGGAACATGCTGGCCAGTGTGCTGGTCTTTCTCTGCCTCATCCTGCTGCTGGTGGAAGTCCGCAGCCGCGGCACCGCCCGCTATGCCAGGGTCGGCTCGGGCGCCCAGGCCCGGGCCCTGCGGCTGCCGCTGCGCGGCTACCAGCTCCCCGCCCAGTTATCCCTGCTCACCCTCTCGGCGCTGGCCTTCGGTCTTCCGCTGTTGTTCGTCCTGCGGTGGATCTTCGCCGGCGGCCCGGGCATCTGGGCCGCCGACGAATTCCTGCCGGCGCTGCTGCAGACGCTCGCCTACGGTTTGGCCGGTGCGGTGGCCACCACGGTGGTCGCGTTCCCCCTGGCGTACCTGGCCGTACGGCATCCCAGCTGGTTCAGCAAGGCCCTGGAGCTGTCCAACTACATCACCAGCTCGCTGCCCGGGATCGTCGTGGGCCTGGCGTTCGTGACCGTGAGCATCCGGCTGGCGCCCGGCCTGTACCAGGGCACGGCTCTCCTGATCGCTGCCTATGTGCTGCTGTTCCTGCCTCGGGCGCTGGTCAATATCCGGTCCGGCCTGTCCCAGGCGCCCAAGGAGCTCGACGAGGCGGCCCAGGCGCTGGGCAAGCCTCCCCTGCTGTCCTTTTTCCGGGTGACCTTGCGCCTCACCGCCCCGGCGGCCGCGGGCGGAGCCGCGCTGGTGTTCCTCGGGATCGTTAACGAACTCACGGCCACCCTGCTTTTGTCCCCCAACGGCACTCGAACCCTCGCCACCGAGTTCTGGAGCAGGAGCAGCGAGATCGATTACGCCGGCGCCGCCCCCTACGCGCTGCTGATGATCCTGATCTCGGCTCCAATGACCTATCTCCTCTTCCAGCAGTCCAAGAAAGTAGCGGGACAGTGACCGATTCTCCCTCCCTGCGGAATGCCCCCTCCCGGCTTCCGGAACCGCGGGTCGCCACGTCCGTGGCGACCAGCACCAACAACCACCTGGAGATCGAAGCTGTCACGAAGAATTTCGGTTCCCAGCCCGTCCTCCGGGGCGTCAACCTCTCGGTGGCCAAGGGCGGAACGACGGCGATCGTCGGCCCGTCCGGCTCCGGCAAGACCACCCTCCTGCGGCTGATTGCCGGCTTCGAGCACCCTGACACCGGCAGCATCTCGCTCAACGGCAGCAAGGTGGCAGGCAACGACGGCCTCTGGGTCCCGGCCCACAAACGCCACGTCGGCTACGTGGCGCAGGACGGCGCCCTGTTCCCGCACCTGAACGTCGGCCGGAACATCTCCTTCGGCCTCGACGCCTCCAAGCTCCCCGGCGGGCACCGGGCCGTCAAGGCCCGGATCAGCGAGCTCCTGGAAATGGTGGCCCTTGACCCGGCCATGGCCCGACGCCGGCCCCATCAGCTCTCCGGCGGGCAGCAGCAGCGGGTCGCCTTGGCGCGGGCCCTGGCCCGCGAGCCGGAGCTGATGCTGCTGGACGAGCCGTTCTCCGCGCTGGACGCAGGCCTGCGGGTGGCTACCCGCCGGGCCGTGGGGAAGGTACTCCATGACGCCGGCGTCACCACGATCCTGGTGACGCACGACCAGGCCGAGGCCCTGTCCTTCGCGGACCAGGTGGCGGTGATGCGTGAGGGGAAACTGGCGCAGATCGGCAACCCGTTCGTGGTCTACACCCGCCCGGCGGACCGCGCCACCGCCGAATTCCTCGGCGACGCCGTCATCCTCGATGCCTGGATGGAAGGCTCCCTCGCCACGTGTTCGCTGGGCGGGATCCCCGTGCGCCGGCCTCCGGCCCAGGGCCGCGTCCAGCTGATGCTGCGCCCCGAGCAGATCCGCATCGCCGAAGACGGACCCATCCGCGGCGTCGTGGTGGATACCGACTACTTCGGCCCGGAGACCACCGTGCGCCTCAAGCTCGACGTCCCGCCGGTCCTCGCAGAAGGGGCCGTGGCCGACCACCGCTACCCCGGCGGCGGTGAAATCATCACCATCCGGCACTGGAACGCCTCCATTGCCCGGCCGGGAACCGAGCTGTGCCTGCGCGTGGTCGGCGAGGCCGTGGCCTTTCCGCTGGAGGATCTGGCGCAGGACTGAGGCCTGCCGCCACCAGGCCAAGGGGCATCACGGCTGGGAGCGCGGGAAACCGGTTTGCGGGCGGCGCCCGCGGCTACGGGCCCTGGGGCCGTCTGGTCTGGGGGTAGGGGGTTTCATACCGGACCAGCATCTGCACGAATCCGGCGATTTTCCGTTCCCGGGTCGAGGCCAGCTTCACGGCGTTGGTGCGGTAGATCAAGGCGTACCGGTTCACCGAGGTCAGGACGTCGAACATGGCCTGCGCCCGCGGCTCGGCGGCAATCGCTGCGGCCAGGTCCGCGGGAAGCTCCGCCGCCGCTGCTCCCGCATAGGCCACTTCCCAGCGGCCGTCCGCCTTGGCGCTCTCGACGGCGGCGCGGCCGGCCGCGGTCAGCCTTCCGGCAGCCTCGAGGCGCTGAATGTGGTCCACGTTCCGCGCCGACCAGGGGCTTCTGGGCCTGCGGCGGGTCATCCGCTGGAGATAGCTGTCCTCGTCGCGGCGCCTGGCCTGGCCGTCGATCCAGCCGAAGCACAGCGCCTCGTCGAGAGCGGCGTCGTAGTCCAGCTCCGTGGCCGCGCCGCCCTTCTTGTGCAGCACCAGCCACACGCCGGGGCTATCCGCGTGGTGCGCCTCCAGCCACGCCCGCCACGCGGCTGCGTCCTGCACCAGCAGTTCCTCAAGGTCAGCAGCCATGGCACCATTCTGCTATGGGAGCGGGCTGATTCAAGGCGTGGCATTATGGCCATGTCACCATCGATCCGATGTACGGGGAGAAGCCAATGCTGCGTGTCCGTCCCATCCACTTCAGCTCCCGCCTGGACCACTGGGAACGTCTCCTTACCGATCTGGGCCTGGTGAAGACCGCAGGCGGCACCGATTCGCGGGAATTCGACGCCGGCTCCGGCCGTCTGGCGCTGCGCCGCGCCGCGGACGGTTCTGCCGCGGACGGCACCACCGCATTCGGCGTCGAAGTGCGCGACCCCGCGGAGTTCGCCCGCCGCACCAACCAAGCCGGCACCGGATCCGGAAACACCCCGGCCGAGCTCATCCAGGCGGAGCACGGCGAGTCCTGCCGCATCACCGGCGGCGACGGCTTCACCTTCCTGGCCGACAAGGCCGCCCGCGCCGCCGGCTCCGCGGACGCTGACCCGGCGCTCGCCGTCGTCGAAGTCTGGTTCACCGAGGATGGTGCCGCGGCCGCCGAAACGCTGCAGAGCATGGGCGCCCGTTTCCGTCCCGTGCCTGACGACGATGAGACGGCTGATTTCACCGCCAAGAACGGCGGGGTTCTGATGGTGCGTCCCGCTCTGGGCCCGCCGCGGTCCGGCCTGGGCTTCGAGTACGACGGCGACCTGGACGCCTTGCGGGACCGGCTCACCGCCGCGGGACACGAGGTGAGCATGACCGAAGAGGCATATGGCCGCTCCCTGCATGTGGCCAACCCTGATGCAGCCGGCCGGGCAGCGAAAACGACCCCGACCATTTGGGTTGCCGCCAGGCATCCGTCCTAGCCGCTGCGGGGCAGGGGCCGGCAAGGACGCCCTGCACGCAATAGTGGCGGCCGCGGGCGGGGTTGCCTCGCGCCGGCGCGGGCTTCCGGCGGGGATGCGGTAGAACTTAACCATGAACGTTCGCACCCCTGACCCCAATCCTGGCTGGCTCTCCGACGACGATCTGTTTGAGGCGCGCAGCCGGCTGCCCATGGTCTATGTCGAGGCCGTTCCGGTGCGGCTGGATCCCCTCGGGTTCGTGAACGAGGTCGGCACCCTGCTGCAGGCCGATGAAGACGGCACCATGGTCCGCTCCCTGGTCTCGGGCCGTGTGCTGTACCGCGAGACCATCCGGGCCGCGCTGCTCCGCCACATGGAAAAGGACCTCGGTCCGCTGGCTTTCCCGCAGCTGCCCATCAGTCCGGTGCCGTTCACGGTGGCCGAATACTTTCCCTCCCCGTCCCACACCGGCTTCACCGATGACCGCCAGCACGCGGTGTCACTGGCCTACGTCATCCCGGTCACCGGCGAGTGCGAGCCGCGGCAGGACGCCCTTGAGCTCACCTGGATGACGCCGCAGGAGGTCATGAGTTCGGACGTGCAGCTGGAATTCAGCGGTGGCCGCGGCGCCCTGATCCGACAGGCGCTGGCCTTCGCGGGCGTCGGCAACTAAGCGCCTCCGGGCCGCCCGGGCACAGCCGCCGAGCGGCCCGGGACGCTCGAGGGAACGCCGGCGTCCCCGACTTCGCGCACCCGGCTTTGTAGACTGTTGGGTGGACCGCAAGAGAATTTAAGGACTCCCGATGACCCACCCCCCAGCCTCCCCGGCCTACAGCGAACAGCAGGCTGGATCTCTGCAGGCCGGCGATCACCTGCTCCTGCCCGAGGGGAACCGCTCCGCCGAAATCCTGCGCGTTGACGTCGAAACGGACGACTTCGGCACGCCCGCCATGGTTCTGGCGACCCTCACCGGCGGCGGCGCACTGCGGATTGCCGCCGGCTCGTCGGTCCGGATCACGGCGGCTGAGCTCAGCGCGGAGACCACAGAATCCGCAGCAACCACGGACGGCGCAGGGACCGCAGAACCGGCCCCCGGCCCGTCCGGCGTCGACGTCCCCCCGGCGCAGCCCCGTGGGCACCTCCCGGAGGAGGACGGCAGCGCCGCAGCGGCTCCCGCCGTCGTCGTGCCTCCCCTGCCTGCCACTCCGCCCGCCGCGATCGGCACCAGCGACGCGGACCTGGCTCTCATCCCCGCGCCCGTCGGCGCCCCGGAATCCGTGGTGGAAGCCGCGGCAGAGGCCCACCCGGGTGCCGTCGGCGTCCTGCTGCTCAGCGAACGGCTGGCCAAGGGCATCAACACCAAGTCCGGCAGCTGCCTCAAGGACCTCAGCGATCTGGCGCATGAGCTGTTCATCACCCTCAAGGACGCCGAGAACGCCCTCGCCGTCGCGGACCTGCTCAATGTCCTGCCCTTCGATGGCAACCCCGGCCGCTGGGCCTCGGTGGAGGCGACCTTGGCATTGTCCAGCTACATCTGCCGCCAGCTGGGGCAGGAAGAACGCGCCGCTGTCTACGAGAGATTCCTCCGTGCGCCCGACGCCATGGAAACAGACCCGTTCAAGGCCCGCATCAACGCCAAGGTGCGCCAGCGTTCGCTGAACGAGCCGAACCTGTACGACAAGGAAATTTTCCGCTCCATCGACAACTCGAATCCGGATGCGGAACGCGATTGGCGGCTCCTGCGGCTCGAGGCGCTGCTGTTCCTGCGCGCCCACGGAGGCTCGGAAACCATCGGCGCGCCCGAGCTGGAGCGCCGGATCGGCAACGAACTCGAGTCCGTCCGCTCCTGACGCTCCCGGAAGCCGCTTGCCTCTACCCCGGCATGGCGGGCCGTTGTAGATTCAGCCCATGACGAACAATCTGAGCGTTGTGATCAACTCCGACGCGCAGCACGTCTGGACCATGCTGCGCGAACCCTCCAAGCTGGCACAGTGGCACGGCTGGGAGGCTGACGACCAGGCCGCCGAGATCAATGAGATCTACTTCAGCCCCAATGTGATCGAGGGCGCGGACCACACCTCCCTGGTGGTCGACGGCGGCGACGTCTTCACCCTCACCCCGGTCCCCACGGGCACAGAGGTCAGTGTCACCCGGGCCGCCATCGACCATGATTCCGAGTGGGCCGCCTGGGACGAGGACATCACCCAGGGCTGGCTGACATTCCTCCAGCAGCTGCGCTTCGCGCTGGAGCGGCACCCGCACGGCAGACGGCGGACGGCCTTCTTCTCCGTGCCCGGCACCGAGGGGTCCGCCATCGAGCAACTCGGGCTCAGCGATGTCCCGGCTCCCGGGGAACCCTACTCGCTCACCCTGGCCACCGGCGAGGAAATCTCGGGCAAGGTGTGGTTCCGGAGCGACCACCAGGTGGGCCTGACCGTGCACAGCTATGCCGAGCACGGGGAGGGCCTGGTGATCGTGGCGGACCAGCCCGCCATCCCGGACGTCCGGCCCGACGGCGGCTCCCTCGTGATCGTCTCCACCTACGATCTGGGCGCCCACGCGCTGGAGGCCGTCCGCAGCGACTGGGACAAGTGGCGGGCTGAGAACTACCCCACATCCGAGCCGCTGCACTAAGGCGCGGCGGATGTTAGCTGGCACACTGGAACCGTGCCAGCCAATCCTGAACCAGCAGCCTCGCCGACCCAGCAGTCGCAGTTCTCCTTCCGGGTGGGAAAACGCCTGAGCGAAAGCTGCTTGCCGTCCGCCGAGCAGGTCGCCGCCAACGGCGGGGAGTTCCTGGGCCGCACCGGCACCATCACCACGCCGCACGGCGAGATCCAGACGCCGGCGTTCATCGCCGTCGGCACCAAGGCCACGGTCAAGTCGGTGCTGCCGGAATCGATCGCGGAGCTGGGCGCCCAGGCCGTCCTGGCCAACGCCTACCACCTGTACCTCCAGCCGGGCGCGGAGATCCTGGATGAGGCCGGCGGCCTCGGCGCCTTCATGAACTGGCCCGGCCCCACCTTCACCGACTCCGGCGGCTTCCAGGTGATGAGCCTGGGCTCCGGCTTCAAGAAGGTCATCGACATGAAATCGGTGGACAATTCCGGGCCCGACGACGCCGTCGCACCCGGCAAGGAACGCCTGGCCCATGTGGATGAGGACGGCGTCTGGTTCAAGAGCCACCTCAACGGCGACCGGCACCGTTTCAGCCCCGAGATCTCCATGAACGTCCAGCACCGGATCGGCGCGGACATCATGTTCGCCTTCGACGAGCTGACCACGC
>JAODMS010000143.1 GCA_025464925.1 Arthrobacter sp. | reverse complement strand
ACGGATCCCTACCGCAGCAATCCGGTCCGGGACGACCCCTTTGACGGCGGCCGTCGATGACCAGCGAGATCCCTCCGACAACCCCCCAGGCCAAGGCCGACACATCGTCCCTTGGCGAGCTGCTGGGAGACGTAACGCGGGACATGTCCACCCTGATGCGCCAGGAACTCGAGCTGGCCAAAGTCGAGCTCAAGCAGTCCGCGACCCGCGCCAGCAAGGGCACCGGCTTGTTGGCCGGCGCCGGCGTAGCGGGGCACTTTGTCCTGCTGTTCCTGTCCCTGGCGCTCTGGTGGGCGCTCGGGACACTGATCGGGCTGGGCTGGTCCGCAGTCGTGGTAGCCGTGATCTGGGGCATTGTCGCGGCTGTTTTGGCCTCGATGGGCCGCAAGGAACTGAATGCCATCAAGGGCATGCCCCAGACCGCCGAGACCCTCCAGGAAATCCCCCCCGCCCTTAAGCCAAATCCCTAGATCCAGCGAGGAAAAACTATGAGTGAAAACCCCGACGCCATCCGAGCCGATATTGAAGCAACCCGTGCGCGCCTCGGCACCAACGTCGACGCCGTAGCGGATAAAGTCACGCCGTCGCACGTCGTCCAGCGGCAAACTGACAAAGTTAAGGAATCAGTCAAGGACGCCGTGTCTGGCGTGAAGGAGAAAGTCATGGGATCAGCCGATTCCGTGGCCGGCACCGTGCACTCCGCCACCGGCAGCGTGCATTCCGCGACCGGCAGCGCCGGGGCGCACCTCAGCGACGCCGGAACGGCGATCGGGGAGGCACCCCAGCGCGTGGCGGCCAAGGCCCAGGGCAACCCGCTCGCTGCCGGGTTGATCGCGTTCGGGGCGGGCCTGCTGGTTTCCTCCCTGATCCCCGCCAGCCAAAAGGAACGCGAAGCGGCGGAGGCCCTCAAGGGGGCTGCGGAGCCCCTCAAGACCGAGCTCACCGAAGCCGCCAAAAACGTGGCTGAAAATCTTAAGGAACCGGCGCAGCAGGCCTTGGACAGCGTCAAGGAAACCGCGTCCGAAGCCGCGGAGCACGTCAAGGCCGAAGGCCAGGACGCTGCGGCGAACGTCAAGGACACGGCAGCCAGCGCCAAGGACAACGTCCGGAAGGCTTAGGCCTGCAGGATCCTGGCCGGCCGCCTCCGCTTCCGAGCGGGGCGGCCGGCCGGCGCACTTCGACCCCCACGAAGGTTGATTGCCATGGCCAAGAACTCCGCCAGAGCAGACAATGATGCTATGACTGACGCCGAATCAAAAAACAGCAGCACGACCAAGGCCCGGACCGCTCCGGCGCCAGATGACTCCAGGAAGCCGGACAGCCCCACCGACGTCAAGAAACCTTCCTGGAAATACATCGCCAGGAAGACCCTGCGTGAATTCTCGAAAGATCAGTGCCCTGACCTCGCCGCGGCCCTGACCTATTTTGCGGTCCTGTCCCTCTTCCCGGCCCTTCTGGCGCTCGTCTCGCTCCTGGGCGTCTTCGGGCAGGCCGAGAAGACCACCTCGGCGTTGCTGGAAATCGTCCAGGGGATCGCCCCCGGCTCAACAACGGAGATCATCCGGCAGCCGATCGAAGAGCTGACGAACTCGCCGGCGGCCGGTTTGACCCTGGTGATCGGCGTCCTGACAGCCCTCTGGTCGGCCTCGGGCTATGTCGGAGCCTTCGCCCGCGCCATGAACCGGGTCTACGAGGTCGATGAGGGCCGGCCCTTCCTCAAGCTCCGGCTCACCATGCTCGTCGTCACCATCGTCAACGTCGTCATCGTTGCCCTGCTGGCGGCCATGCTGGTGCTGAGCGGCCCCGTGGCCGAAGCCGTCGGCAACGCCATCGGACTCGGCGGCCCCTTCCTGGCAGTATGGAACATCGCCAAATGGCCCGTCGTGGTGCTGCTCGTCGTGGTCTCCATCGCCATCCTCTATTACGCCACCCCCAACGTGAAGCAGCCCAAGTTCCGGTGGATGAGCATCGGCTCCTTCATCGCGCTGCTGGCCTTCGTGCTGGCCTCCCTCGGTTTCGGGTTCTATGTGGCCAACTTCGGCAACTACAACAAGACTTACGGCGCGATCGGCGGCGTCATCGTGATGCTGCTGTGGCTCTGGATCCTGAACATGTCCCTGCTGTTCGGTGCGGAGTTCGACGCCGAAATGGAACGCGGCCGGCAGCTCCAGGCGGGCATCGAGGCGGAGGAAACGATCCAGCTGCCGCCCCGTGACACCAAGAAAAGCGACAAACTCCAGGACCAGGAGGAGGAAGACATCCGGCGCGGCCAGGAGCTGCGGGAGCAGCACGGCGACGAGAAACGCCGTTAGGGCCCAGCGCCGCCCGGCCGCGGAGAGCAGCCTGCGCAGGACCAAAGCCCCTAGCCACTGCGGGTTCCGACGCGCTCTACTGGGGCAAGTACCGGGGGAAGTGGTACGGCCGCCGAGCCGGGAGGAAGCATGTCGGCACCCCAAGCAGGGCAGGAACTGCTGGACAGTGCCGTCGAAGTGGCCCGGAAGCCGGCCCTCGGAACCTGGGAGACAGGCCGGAACTGCACGAGAAGGAGGGCTGCGTGCGAGCATGGCGGGTTGGGCACCCGGGGCCCCTGTCCAGCGGTCCCCTCGTGGCGGGCGAGCTCCCGAATCCACGTCCCGGCCGTGGCGAGGTGCTGCTCAGCGTCCGGGTCTGCGGCGTGTGCCGCACGGACCTGCATCTGGCCGAGGGCGACCTCAAACCTCGGCATCCCGGCATCGTCCCGGGCCATGAGGCCGTCGGCGAAGTGCTCGAATGCGGTGCGGGTGCCGCCAGGTTCCGCCCTGGCGAGCGGGTGGGGGTGGCGTGGCTGGGCGGCACCTGCGGTTCGTGCCGCTTCTGCCTGCGGGGCCAGGAAAACCTGTGCCTGTCCCCCGTTTTCACGGGCTGGGACCGCGACGGCGGCTACGCCGAACTGATCACGGTCGCCGAGGACTTCGCCTACAGGATTCCTGATATCTTCCCTGATGAGGAAGCCGCGCCCCTGCTGTGTGCCGGAATCATCGGCTACCGCGCCCTGATCCGGGCAGAGCTGCCCATCGGCGGCAGGCTGGGCATCTATGGCTTCGGCGCATCGGCGCATCTGGCCGCCCAGATCGCCCTCTACCGGGGCGCCAGGGTCTACGTTATGACCCGCTCGGAGAAAGGCCGCCGGCTCGCCCTCCAGCTGGGGGCCACCTTCGCCGGCGGAGCCAAGGACCGGCCGCCGGAACCCCTTGATTCCGCCATCCTCTTCGCGCCCGCAGGCGGACTGGTTCCGGCGGCGCTGCGTGCGCTGGACCGCGGCGGGACCCTCGCCGTCGCCGGCGTCCACCTGAGCGACATCCCTCCCCTGCACTACGCCGCCGAGCTCTTCCAGGAACGCCAGCTCCGCAGCGTCACGGCCAATACCAGGGCCGACGGCGAGGAGTTCTTCCGCCTGGCGGCGGAAATTCCGCTCCGCCCCACCACCGTCGCGTACCCCTTCTCGGCCGCGGACAAGGCGCTGCAGGACCTGGCGGGCGACCGGATCACCGGTGCCGCCGTGCTGCACCTGAGCTGAGCAGCGTGGTTTGCACACCTCCCGCAGTGGGTGCCGTACCCGCTGCGCTTCCGGCCTAGCCGCCAGAACGGTCCTTCCGCCGGAAATCCCCTGGCCATTCCGACGTCCGAATCCGCTTGGCCTCCGTCACGGGTCCGGTGGTTCCCCATTCATCCAGGCCTAGACGCGAGAGCGGCTTCAGCAGATGGATCCGGGGATGGGTTCCCTCCAGGACCCCGGAAGCCACCACCGCATGAGTGACTTCCCCAAAAACCAGGACGCAGTCGCCCATCGCCAGCGTGCTGTGCAGCTTACACTCGAGCGCCACCGGGGATTCCGCTACTCGTGGCACTGCCACCGTTCGACTCTCTTCGCGCGTCAAGCCTGCTGCGTCGAACTCGCTCACGTCCGGAGAAAAGCTGGTGCCTGTGGCATTGACCTCGGCCAACAGCTCCAGCGGAGCCAGGTTCACCACGAACTCACGGGTTGTGCTGATGTTGCGCAGTGAGTCCTTCTCCCCCACGGACGTGAACTGAATGATGGGCGGATTCACGGAGGCAACCGTGAAAAACGAATGAGGGGCGAGATTGTCCACCCCTGCGAGGGACCTGCTCGACACCCATGCAATGGGCCGGGGAACAATAACCGCCGTCAGCAGGCGGTAAAATTCCCGGGATGACAGTTCGTCTGGGCTGAAGTCCGTTCGCATTACCTCACCCCAGGACCTCGGCGGCGGGCCGGCGGGGCTTTCCCAGCGTGCGCAGGTAGGCGCCGAAGCCGTGCGGGGCGCGGGCGCGGGTCCGGCCGGAGGTCCGGACCCGCATGCTGTCCGTGGCTGTGATGGTGAAGGCACGGTTGCGAAGACTCTGGACGAGGGTCTTGTCCTCGTGCGAGGCCAGCTTGGGGAAGCCTCCGGCGGCCAAATAGGCCGATGCCCGCACACCAAAATTGGCGCCGTAGACGTGCGGGTGGGTTTCCTTGAACGGGTGGCGTTCCAGCCAGCGCCGTAGGATTTCCGGATCCATCCCCGCGGGGTCCGGTTCCACGGACCCCAGCACCGCATCCGTCCCCGCTTCGGCTAATTCCAACTGGCGCACCAGCCAGTTCTCCGGAACCTGCGAATCAGCATCCGTGTTGGCCAACCACGTCCGCCTCGCCCAGAGTGGCGGCGCCGGCCGCTTGCCGGGCGGGAGCGGAACGGCGCCCCCGATTCCGGAGGCCCGGACGCCTGCTTCCCTGCTTGCGCCGGCGCTGCGGAACTCCACCTCGACTGCCTTGAACCGCGGGTCTGCCGCAGCATAGCGAGCCGTGATGTCGGCGGACTGGTCCGTGCAGCTGTCCAGGACGACTGTTACGCTGACGGCCACGTCAGGCCGGTGCCGGTGCAGCGTATCCGCAGCCCGCTGCAGTGCGAGCAGGGCGCCACCGATGTATTCGTCCTCGTTATGGGCCGGCATGACCACGACGACCCTGTCGATCCGGTGTCCCTGGGGCAGCAGCTGGGCAAGTGCAACCATCCGGTCACCGCCCCGGTCCCGGGCCGGCGGCGGCCTGCCGGGCCCCAGGGGCGAGAAGGACCTCCAGGACAAAATCACGTTCCCGGTAGAGCCCGCCGTCGGCCCAGCCCAGCTGCCGGCGGGCGGTGGCGTGGACCGAGTCGCCGTCGAGCTCCCAGCCCGAAATGGGGTGCCGCCAGTGGCACAGGAGCAGGGTGCCGCCGGGCAGGAGCGAGGCCTCGACCCGCCGGAACAGCTCGGCCAGCTCCTCCGGTGAGAGGTAATAGCCCATCTCGGAGACCACGATCAGGTCGAACGATCCCTCCGGCCAGTCCTGCGGCACTGTCAGGTGCCGGGTCTGTGCCGCCGGCAGGTCTGCGAGCCGCCTGGACGCACGTTCCAGGGCGGCACTGCTGGCGTCCGTGGCCAGGAAGGTCCCGCACCGTTGCGCCAGCTCAACGCTCAGGGTACCGATGGAACATCCGATTTCCAGTCCGGCAGTATAGTTGCGCCGGGGCAGCACGGCGAGGGTGAGGGCGCGTTTCCGCTGTTCGTACCAGCTGGTGGTGTACTCCCAGGGGTCCTCGTGTCGCCGGTGGAGGGTGTCGAAGATGGCTTCAGCGTCGCCGGCGGTGTGGGCGCCGCCGGGGACACCGGCCGGCTGGTGCGCCGGGTGTTGCCACGCGAAGGTCTCCCAAGGGCGCTCAAAGTGCTCCAGAAACTCCGGTGGAAGCAGGACTTCATCCCCCGGCCGCTCGGACAGCGCCCGGATCTGGGAGGCGTGGAAAGCCATGGCCCCTTGTTTGGCCTGTTGCTCGGCGGGGCTCAGCGGCACGCGGAGCCAGCTCTGCCAAGCCGGATCTGCGGTTTCCGCCCATAGCCAGTACCAGATCGGGTACTCCAGCAGCCCGTGGCCTCCCGTGGCGGCAATTTCGGCGGCGACGGATCCCAGCAGCTCATGGTCAGGGTGGCCGTCGTGGCGGTACGGGGCCACCAGGATGATCCGCGCGGCCGGCCGGCCGCCGTCTCTCACGGCCTCCTGCAGGGCGGTACGGATCGCCTGCCGGTGTTCGGCGAGTTGCCCGTCGGGCAACCCCAGATACTGCCATTCGGAGTCCGGGAGAAGGTGCGCGAGCCCGCCGCCAAACTCCCCGAGCCGGACCTCGGTCAGCTGCTCCGGCGTCGTGGTGGGAGATTCGGGGTGGGAGGCCTCCCCTGCCGTGCACAGCAGGACCCGGACGTCGGCGCCCAGCGTCTGCAGCCGACACAGCAGACCGCCGGCACCGAGGGATTCATCGTCGGGATGGGCGGCCAGGACAATGAATGCCCTCCCGGCGAGCTCCTGGGCATCCAGCGGCAGTTCCGGGAGCACGGCCAGCGCGCTGGCCGCCCAGGCTTCCTCGCTTGTGCCGGCATCGCTGTGGGTAAAGTTCACCACGGGTGCTCTCCTGCCAGGGTCAGGGCACCCAGTTGGGCGTCATCGCGCATGGCATGGTGCTGGCGGACGTACAGCGAGAGATCCGCCATGCGTTTGCCGTACTGCTCGTCAAAGGCCAGCGGGCCGGGCCCGAGATCCTGGCTCACCAGCGCCTGGATACGTTCGACGGCGGTGGCGACGCTTCCCCTGACGCGCAGTGCCTCCCGCCACGCATTCTGCGCAGGGAGCTCTCCGGTGTCGATCCGAGCGGCGGTCTGCGCCAGATACCGGGTGAGTGATGCCAGGGTGCGGTCCAGCTCGCCGAGATGGGCCAATGCGATCTGGTCAGGCTCCCGTCCGCCGGCGGCTGCCTTCTTCAGGGACTCCGCGTACCCGCGGGCCACCGCGACGGCGCCGCCAAGCCAGCAGGCAGCCACGCCCATGCCGCCCCAGGCGAAACCTGCTCGCTGGTAGTACCACCCGGATCCTCCCAATGGCACGGCCCGGACGCCGTCGAAATGCACGGTGCCGCTGGGTATTTCACGCAGGCCCCTGCTGGTCCATCCGGGATCCGCGAAGCTCACCCCCTGGGCGTGGAGGTCGACGGCGAAGGCGCCCCGCCCGCTACCTTCCACGTTCGCGGTCAGCACCGCATGGTCCAGGTGCGCGGCCAGCGAGCACCAGGGCTTCGATCCATGAAGGAAAATCCCTTCGGCGGTCCGCTCCGCCTCCAGCCGCAACCCGGCGGCCTCGGCGGCAAAGACGCCCCATGCTCCCTCGAAGCGGAGGCCGTCCAGGTCCGGGAAACCAGTTCCGCCCAGGGCCGCCTTGCTGCCGGCCTGGGCGAGGATCGCGGAGGCGTCCAGGTGGGGTTCCAGCACCCGGCCGGCGGCGACGTCGACCGCGGTAACGGAGGCCAGAATCTCCCACAGGAATCCGGTTCTGCCGTCCCCAGGCTTCGGAGCCTTGTCCGCCACCGCTTTGGCAAGGTCCAGCAGCGCCGGGGCATCGCCGACTGCCGCTTTTGCGGCCACCAGCAGCGGGCCGATCTCGGCGAGTTCTGCCGCCGAGGAGCTGATTCCCACCGCCCGCGGTGGTCGGACGTCCAGTGTCCCGTTCATTCGGGGCCTGTTCTCCTTCGGCAAGTAGTGGTCGGGTCCGCGGCCGCCGGGCCGGCGGGTGCTAGGTAGATCCAAGCATACTTAGCCCCTGCCGCCTTCCGGCGCCCGAGCACTCCGGCGCTCCGTTCTGGCCGTCCGGGGACAGGCCGCACCGCGCCTACCGAACGAGCGCCAAGGCGAAGCCGTCCCAGCCCTTGGAACCCACTGTCTGGATGACGGTGGCGTCCAACCGCGTGTCCGCGCCCATCATCTGCAGCGCGCTGATGATGCCCGGCGCGTTCACCGGGTCCAGGGAAGGGTCCAGCACGGCGCCTTCCCACACCATGTTGTCCATCACCACGGTGGTGCCGGGCCGCCCCAGCCGGATCGCCCAGTCCAGGTATTGCGGGTTGTTCTCCTTGTCCGCGTCGATAAAGACGAAGTCGAAGGGGTCCGCGCCTTCCGCTTCGAGGCCGCGCAGGGTGTCCAGCGCCGCACCGATCCGGATCTCCACCTTGTGGCCCAGCCCGGCGGCGGCAACGTTCGCGCGGGCCACCCCGGCATGTTTGGGGAGGTATTCACAGCTGACCAGCCACCCGCCGTCGGGCAGTCCCTGCGCCATCCAGATGGTGCTGAAGCCGGCCAGCGTTCCGATCTCCAGCACGCGGCGGGCGCCGGACAGCTGCACCAGCAGCTTCAACAGCTTGCCGGCGCTGGGCGTCACTTCGATGGGTGGCATGCCGGCCTCCAGGGCCGTGGCCACGGCACGATTGAGGGCACTGTCCGGGCGGACCACGACGTCGGACAAAAAGTCTTCCACGGCGATCCAGCCTGCCGTCGGCTGATGCTCGATCATGCCCCAGTGTGTCAGCTGCCAGGGCCCGGCGGTAGCCTTGGGCCCCTGGTTCCTAGCTCTGGCTTGGACTCCGGGAACCGCCGAGAGCCTGTTCCAGGCGCTCCACCTTGCCCGTCAGTTCTCCCGAGTAGCCCGGACGGATGTCTGCTTTGATGACCAGCGAGATCCGGCTGCCGTAGCGCCCTACAGCCTCCGTGGCCCGCTTGACCACCGCGAACACTTCGTCCCATTCACCCTCGATGGTGGTGAACATGGAATCGGTGTGGTTCGGCAGTCCTGACTCCCGGACTATCCGCACGGCCTCGGCAACGGCGTCGTGGACCGACGCGTCAGCAGCAGGGGCGGTGGCAGCGGAAGCCGCATCGGTGCCCGCTGCGGGGGGCCGGCCTGAGGGTGCGACAGAGAATGCAAGCAACATGGCTCCAGTCTTGCACGTGCCGCCAAGGCTGATTTGTGCCGGTCCGGCTTTGCTTGCGGAAAAAGAAACCGTCACATACCGGACTACCAATCAGTAACAAGGTGGCTCCACCGCCGCGTTGCTACCCTAGGCAGATGAACCGGGCAGTAGACCGCCGACCCCTCCGCGCTGATGCCGCGCGCAACGTGGACAAAATCATCACCGCGGCCCGTCAGTGCTTCCGCGAGCACGGGCCGGACGTGCCGCTGCAGACCATCGCCGCCACCGCCGGAGTGGGCCCGGCCACGCTGTTCAGGAATTTCGCGGACAAGGAAGAGCTGGTGCTAGCGGCGCTGAACCGGCAGCTCCGGCTGCTCGTCGATCCGGCCATCGACGAGGCACTGGCCGGGCCGGATGCTGCCGACGGCCTCTTCGAAGTCATAGATGCGCTGATGGGTGTTGCCAGCGAGGAGGCCAACCTCCTGGGTGCCGTAGCGGGCCGGCGTGGACTGCTGACCGGGATCACCGGCGGCCTGATCGAATCCATCGCCGTGCTGCTGGGCCGGGGGCAGGGCCAAGGGACCTTGCGCAGCGATGTATCAATGACGGACATGATCCGCCTCCTGGCCATGCTGATCGGAGTTGTAGACACCATGGAGCCCGGCTCGGATGCGTGGCGG
This sequence comes from Arthrobacter sp., assembly GCA_025464925.1. The sequence continues at coordinate 2,371 of JAODMS010000143.1, read as the reverse complement.
CGGCCCGTCGCCCTCGTTGAGGACGCCATCCGGGCCGAGCGGCCGGACCGGCCGCTGCCGCCCCAGTCGCCGCTGTCCGGTACCGCGTTCGACGTCGCGATGGGCTAGGCCCCTGACAGGTGCTGCCTGTGGTCCTGGAGCCGGATGCCCGCCGGTCCGCCCGGTCGGTCAGTTCCAGCCAATCAGCCGCAGTCCGGCGGCCGCCCCGGCCCCGGCAAGCACCACCACGAGGAAGGGCGCGCGCAGCCACAAGGCGATCCCTGCCGCGGCCAGTGCCCCCAGACGCGCGTCGAGCACGAGTGACTGCCCCGAGGCGACCGTATTCACCACCGTCAGGGACGCCAGCAGCCCGATTGTCATGGTTCCCGCAATCCTGGACATCCTGGGATTGCGGAGCAGGCTGGCCGGGACCAAGTACCCCAGCAGCTTCCAGGCGTAAGCCAGCAGGCAGGCGAGCAGCAGCCACATCCAGAGGTTCACGCCGCGTCTCCAGGGAGACGGGCGGAAGCCTGCTGGGCATAGGGGTCCAAATCCGGTTCCAGGCCTTCGTCGCTGCGGCCGTGGCTGAACCAGCCGATTCCGGCTGCCACGACGGCGGCGACGAGGATCGGCACCCCCGGGGGCGCAAAGGGCACGGCGAGTACGGTGGCCAGCGCGCACACGACGGCGATCGCCATGGGCTCGCGGCCTTTCAGTCTCGGCCACAGCAGGCCAAGGAACGCCGCCACCGCGGCGCCGTCGAGGCCCCACTGCTTAGGGTCCCCCAACGCGCCGCCGGCCAGGGCGCCCACGGCGGTGAACAGGTTCCACAGCACGAAGACGCCGATGCCGGCCGTCCAGAAGCCGCGCTTTTGCTCGAGCGGGTCTGTCTGTCCGGTGCTCGTCGCGGTGGACTCGTCGATCGTCACCTGCGCCGCCGCGAACCTGAGCCAGCCGCGGGGCTGCAACAGGGCGTTGATCTGCATCCCGTAGATCCCGTTGCGCATGCCCAGGAGCGTAGCCGCACCCATGGCAGCGACGCCGGAGCCGCCGCCTGCCACCACGCCGATGAAGGCGAACTGCGAGCCGCCGCTGAAGAGCAAAAAGCTCAAGGCCATGGTCTGCCAGAAATCAAGCCCGGAGGTTACGGACAGGGCGCCGAAGGACACTCCATAGAGACCGGTGGCAATGCTGATGGACAGCCCGACCCGCACGGCCGGGGACTGCAGGAGCTTCACGGCTGGCGCCCGGCGTTCCGGAGGCTCCAGGCCCAGAAGATGAGGGGCACCTGGAACGGGAGGCGCAGCATGGCAACCCGGCGCTGTCCGGACGTTCCGCCTGCCGCGTAAGCCCTGCGAAGGGCGTCAGCATGACCGGCGAGGAAGAGGGTGAACATGGCCGTGACGCAGCCGGCGGCCGCCCGCCGGGTGGCCGGAACAAGGAGCCCGACGGCGGCGGCCGCCTCCAGCAGCCCGCTCACCGCCACCCACTCCTCGCGGGACAGCACCGCGAAGGGTTCGTTGGGCACCTTGCCGGAATCATCGCGGCAGAGGTAGTCCGGAACCACGTCGTCAAAAAATTGGGGCTCGCGGAAGTGCTTTCCGGCACTGGCCAGCAGCAGCGCGCTCATGGCTGTCGCGGAGAGAGTCTGGGTGGTTCGGCGGGACCAGCGAAATGGCATGGAACCACTCAATCACAGCCGCCGGGCCCGCCGTAATTTCGCCGGCGCTCCGGCCAGTATCCGGCGGTCTCCGGTCCGTCTCCGGGCGTATGACCGGCCTCTCAGCTAACCGGCTGGCTGCCGGCCGTGAGCTGGGCAAGCACCTGCGCCGGCCGGTTCGTGGTGATCTCGTCGATTCCCAGGCCCTGGCACAAGGCCACGTCGTTTACCGAGTCCACGGTCCACACCCGGAACCGCCGTCCGGAGTCGAGCCAGCGCTGGACCGTGCGGGCGTGCTCGCGGACGTAGTGGATGCCCGGCCCGGCCATGCCCACCTCGCCCTGGTCCAGGAGCCGCTCCCCCTCCGTCTGCGCGGCCTTCATGACGTTCGCCAGCGCCCCGCCGGCGAAGGCCCCCAAGCCGAAACCTTCGCGGATTTCCTCCACGCTCACGTTGTCCACGAGCTGGCAGACGGCCTCCGCCGGCACGGACCTCAGCAGGTGTTTCACCGCGTCGGGGCTGAAGCTCATGAAGGACACCTTGATGTTCTCCAACATCGACGTGTCCGGATTCCAGCCCTCGGCCTCGAGGACTTCGAGGACCCTGTCTTCGAGCTTGAGCTGGTAGGGGCTAGGGTGCTTAAGTTCGATCGCCAGTCCGATGTCCCGGCCAGCCGAACGCAGGATGTCCAGCAGCTCCGGAAGCGTCAGGAACTGCTCCGACTTGCCGCCG
>JAODMS010000249.1 GCA_025464925.1 Arthrobacter sp. | reverse complement strand
TCGGGATCGGCCCCAGCCGCATTGAAGTAGCGCAGCGCAACCCAGCGAATGCCGTAGGCCCGCTCGTAGTCGGCCGCCATCCGTTCGGTCACGAGTTTGGTAAAGCCGTAGGGGTTGACCGGCTGCTGCGGCGTGTCCTCGGAAATCGGCAGCGTCTCAGGAATGCCGTAGGTTGCACAGCTCGACGACAGCACGATGCGCGTCAGGCCGTGGCGGCGCATCGCATCGAGCAGCGTCTGCGTGCCCGTGACATTGACACGGTAGTAACGGCCCGGATCAACGACCGATTCGCCGACATAGGCAAGGGCGGCGAAATGGATCACGACCTCCGGGCGGTGTGCGGTGCAGGCCACATCCAGTGCATGCGCGTCCAAAATGTCGCCGACATGCAGCGGTCCCCAGCGCACGGCATCGGCGTGGCCCGTTGACAGGTTGTCAAACACGACAGGGGTGTGACCAGCGCGTGCGAGCGCCTTGCAGGTGTGGCTGCCAATGTAGCCGGCGCCGCCAGTGACAAGGACTCTCATGCGGCTTGCTCCTTGGCGGACGGGGCGAGCCACAGTTCGGTGCGAAAGTAGCCAATCGTAGTGCTCAATCCGTCCTTCAGCGCCACGGCCGGCTTCCAGCTGAGCAGCGTGTCGGCCAGGCCGATGTCGGGGCGGCGCTGTTTCGGGTCATCGACGGGCAGTGGGCCGTAGGTGATGGTCGACGATGAGCCGGTCATCTCGAGCACCAGTTCAGCGAGTTCGCGCATCGTGAATTCACCGGGGTTGCCGAGGTTGACCGGACCCGGCGCCCCAGCCGGCGCGCGCATCAGCCTGAAAAAGCCTTCGACAAGATCGTCGACAAAGCAAAAAGAGCGCGTTTGCAACCCGTCGCCGTAGAGTTCAAGAGGTTCGCCGAGCAGCGCCTGGACGATGAAGTTCGACACTACGCGTCCGTCGCGCGGGTCCATGCGCGGGCCGTAGGTGTTGAAGATCCGCGCCACCCTGACATCGACCCCGTAGGTACGCAAGTAGTCAAAGCAGAGCGTTTCGGCTGCGCGCTTTCCTTCGTCGTAACAGGCCCGTGGCCCGATCGGATTGACCTGGCCGCGATAGGTTTCAACCTGCGGATGAATTTCCGGATCGCCATAAACCTCGCTGGTGGAAGCTTGGAACACACGGGCACTGCTTTTGCGCGCAAGGTCCAGGCAGTTCTTCATGCCCATGACGTTCGTGAGCATCGTATGCACCGGGTCCATTTGGTAACTCGGCGGGGAGGCAGGGCATGCAAGGTTCCAGATCTCGTCAACATCGATCTGCGGCAAAGCGGTAGCGATGTCCGCTTCGATCAGCGTGAAACAAGGCGATGATTTCAGATGCGCGACGTTCGCACGGCGACCTGTCATGAGGTTGTCGACGCAGATGACCTGCGCACCCTCTTTAACAAGCCGGTCGCAAACATGGCTGCCGAGAAATCCGGCGCCGCCGGTCACCATTGAAACGCGTTGCTTACCCTCGGCGCGAAGCTTTATGACAGTCATAGTTCCCTCCTGAGTTGATTGGAATTACCCTGGATGGAATGACCAGGATGGCTGTATCAGCTTTTAAGGTAACTTGAAGTAATGGTTAACCTTCATTAAAGAAATGAAACTATTTAATAACTGCCCATTAGGGCAGTAAGTGATGCAACAGCACATTCCTGTCCTGCTTGTCAGATTTTTGCTGTCCAGGTTCCATGAAACACAAAGCACAACAATTTGAAAGTGGCTTGTAATGGTGCGGTGCAGCATTACCAAAATTTCAGCCAAGGTGCGTGTGGTGTTTAAAGACCAAAAATCCTAAAGTTTCCCGGTAGATTCTTAGCCCCATCCCTTACAAATGCCCGTTGCAAAATTGAGACGTTTTATTTCTTTAAGGAATTACTTATTGACATCGATAAAAGTCAAGGTTTTTGACTACAAGAAATAGCGGTTTTACCGCACGCTCAATGATGTGGGTGCTGGGATGTGGAATCTTAAAAAGGCACCTTGGCAGAGCTGGAAAGAGCCAAACTGCAAGCTTTTGCAGGCGAAGGCAAGGCCGTACGATGCAGGTTTGATTTCACTGATGTTGCAATGGCAAGAAACCGTCTGCTTGCGTCTTGGTTATTTCTGAACAGAGCCGGGAGGACTTGCGCCACCTTGAGGTCACACGCAATGAGCTGCCTTCAGCCTCTTGCGCCCGCCTGCCCGGTAGGCTTTTTTGCGCCCAACCCAAGCTATCCTGTTGGGATGGCCGCACCCCTTGCACCCGCGCCCTACCCCATCACGCCTGACGGCCGGTACTTTGTGGTGCGCGGCCGGCTCTGGCGCATGGCCAACCCTGAGTTGCCTGAGGAAAAGCGCGCCCGGCTCGTCGCGGAGCTGATGAAAGCACGGCGGAAAGTGGGACAGGCCCTTCGCGCCAAGGACTCAGAAGCCCAAAGACTGGCCCGGCAGGCTGTAGATGCGGCCAAGCTGGGCCTGGGCGAACGCGGGCCGCCGTGGTGGACCGATGGCGCGCCCGACTACAACCGGCGCATGGTGCGCCATACACCCTACGCCCGGTGGTACGAAATGCTGCGCAGCCAGGAGTCTTGCTGATTTTGTGACCTTGATTACCGCCCGCCATTTACCAATGCCAAGCAAGAACGCAAGAGAATTGTCAAATCCATTGCGCTTTATGGATTGTTGTACCTACCTTCCTCATCGCAACAAGGAGCATGAAGATGAAAGTCACCTACACCGCAGTCGCCGCTGGCTCCAATGCCCGAGGCGACAAGGTCTGCATCGTCACTAGCTCGGACGGCAACACCATGACACTGAATCTTCGCAAAGACGGCGCGGTGTGCGATGAGCGCAATTTGCCCATTAGCACCCGCCTTACCGAGGATTACATGCACCTGCGCCAGATCATGCAAGCCGCCCACGCGCCAGCGGCACCGGGCTACACGGCCAAGACCGTCACCGTCGAGCGCAAGGGCCTGATGGGCCTGCCACTGGCAGCCAAGACAATGCACCAGGTCATTCGCCCAGATGGCGAAGTCCTGCGCAACTGTCCTACGGCAGAGCTTGCCGCAAAGGTGGCGCACGAACTCAATGAATTTGAAGCCAGTCCACCAACATTGGATGACCTGCAGGCCGAGTTCATCCGCATCGCAGGGCAATGAACGCCGGCAAGTACCCGCCAGGGCGGGCCTCTGTAAACGACTAGGTGATGAAGCTGGCGACGATCGAGTTGACGGCTGCCGAGCATGTCAAATTCATCGAGCGCGGCGACTTCAGGTGGCAAAAGCCCGGAATTCGGGCCTTTTCCCAGCCCACAGCCCTAAGATAAGTCCAAAAGTCTAAGGCCTTCTCCTGCATTGGTTTCCCTGCTCCACCTTTCCTTTCTATACCTCGGAAAAAAGTGTCTATCATCGGGACCAACCGGTCTCCGACAGGTTGCTCAAGGCCTGGCCGAACTCGTCAAAACCCCTTGCCGATCCGTTGCCAGATTTCCATTACCGACAAGGCTGCAAAGGTTTTTTAAAGGGTTTTGTGTTGCCGTGGCCGACAAGTCGGCAATAACAGCGCCCGGTAAAAACTCTTTACCCGGGCTGGAAGCTCAAGGCAGCCGGCCATGGCCAAGGCACTGCATGGCTATCGAGCCGGGCATGGTACGGCTGAGCAACCGGGTTTGGGCAGTCACGCGAGCATCACGCATTGCTTGACGGGCCAAATGGTGATTGGCAAAAATTGCAGGCCCTTCTTCTCTGGCCTCTCGTTTGGGGCGATCACAACGGCCTACTCGGCCAGGAAGGCACTTTTCCAGTTGATGCGCGGGAGCGGCTTACTCGACGCGAACGATCCGCAGTTGCGTGGCGTCCACTTCCTTGGTACCTGTGGCGTAGGCCACCAATGCCCACCCTGCCCGCTTGGCGCGCCGGTCCACCACCAGCCGCCCGCTGGGCCCGTCACCCACGGCCACAAGAAAGACAGGGACGTCGGACGGGCTCGCCTGGGCGGAACGGGGGTCCGCTTTGGGTGGGGCCTGGGCGTACAAGCCTTCGGGTGCAGGCGGCTCCTGGATGGGAGGGCCCTCCTTGCTAGGGGGCACACGCACTGGGGCCGTTGTTCGGGGTTCGCCATCTGACTCGCTGCGTTGCGGCGACTGGCCGCGCTCTTGAAAAACCTCCGCCCGGGCACGCTCGAGCACTATGGAGCCGGTCGGCTTGCCGGTGATCGCGCCAATGATGCGCCGGGCCTCGGTCACGCTGATGAACACGCCAGGCTCGGGCAAGGCGGCAATCACCTCACTGGGGGTCTTGCCCCACTGGCGGTACAGGTCATAGAGCGCGCGCATGTCGGATGTGTCCAGGCGACAAGCGAGCTCGGGCGGGAAGTGGCCCGCCTGCCGAAAGGCCGCCACCTGGTAGTCCTTGAGCGCGCACAGCGCGGCAATGTCTTTGGTGCTGGCGCCTTCGGCCACCAGCCGCGCGATGGCCGCGGCCAGGTCCGTGTTGGACAGGTCGGCGCGCTGCTGGTTTTCGACGAGCTGCTCGGCAAAGTCGCC
>JAODMS010000103.1 GCA_025464925.1 Arthrobacter sp. | reverse complement strand
GTGCGGGGATATTCTGTGACAGCCAGAGCCGCTGCTATCGGAGACTGATGTGACTTTCATTTCCAAGACCCAACATGCCGACGTCGTCCTGATTGGCGGCGGCGTCATGAGCGCCACGCTCGGCGCCTTTTTGAAGCAGCTCGAGCCGAACTGGACCATTTCCTTGTTCGAGAAGCTGGACGCACCCGGCCTGGAAAGCTCCGGCCCCTGGAACAACGCCGGCACCGGTCACGCCGCGCTGTGTGAGCTTAACTACACTCCCGCCGCAAAAGACGGCTCGGTGAACCCCGCCAAGGCAGTCCAGATCAATGAACAGTTCCAGCTGTCCCGCCAGTTCTGGTCCCACTTGGTCACGAACTCCCTGATCGGCTCCCCTAAGGGCTTCATCAACACTGTGCCGCACATGAGCTTCGTGCTCGGCGAGGCCAACGCCAAGTTCCTCCGCAGCCGCTATCAGGCGCTGAAGCAGAACCCGCTGTTCCGCTCGATGGAGTATTCCGAGGACCACGCCCAGATCGCCAAGTGGGCCCCCCTGATCGTTCAGGGCCGCGACCCGCAGCAGCGCATCGCGGCGACCCGCGCCGCGGAAGGCACCGACGTCGACTTCGGCGCCCTGACCCGGGAGCTGACCACCTACCTCGGCAACAACGGCGCGGAAATCAACTACGGCCACGACGTTGACGGCATCAAGCGCGCCTCCGACGGCGGCTGGGACCTCTCGCTCAAGCACCCGAAGTCCGGCGAACACGGCTCCATCCACGCAAAGTTTGTGTTCGTAGGGGCCGGCGGCGGCGCCCTGCATCTGCTGCAGGCCTCGGGCATCCCGGAAAGCAAGGGCTATGGCGGCTTCCCCGTCTCCGGCCAGTTCTTCCGCTGCACCAATGAAAACCTTGCTGCGCTGCACAGCGCCAAGGTTTACGGCCAGGCATCCGTCGGTGCTCCGCCGATGTCCGTGCCGCACCTGGACACCCGTTACGTCAACGGCAAGCGCTCGCTGTTATTCGGCCCCTACGCCGGCTTCTCCACTAACTTCCTCAAGAGCGGCTCCTACCTGGACCTGCCGCTGTCCATCCGGCCCTCCAACATCATCCCGATGCTGGCCGTGGCCAAGGACAACATGGACCTCACCGCCTACCTGGTCAAGGAAGTCGCCAAGCGCCACGGCGCCAAAGTCGAAGCGCTGCGCGAGTATTACCCCGAGGCAAAAGACGGCGACTGGGAACTCATTACGGCCGGCCAGCGTGTTCAGATCATCAAGAAAGATCCGAAGAAGGGCGGCGTGCTGCAGTTCGGTACCGAGGTCATCGCAGCACGCGACGGATCCATCGGTGCCCTGCTCGGCGCGTCGCCCGGCGCGTCCACGGCTGTGCCGATCATGATCGAGCTGCTCCAGAAGTCCTTCCCCAAGAACTTCCAGGGGTGGCAGTCCAAGCTCAAGCAGATGATGCCCGGCTACGGCATCAAGCTCAACGAGAACCCGGAACTCGCCGCGCAGCTCGAGGCCGAGACGGCCAAGGCGCTGCAGCTCGAACAGGTCGGCGCCTCCCACAGCTGATGCCCGGCCTGGGTTGCGGCCGTTTTACCTCTGAATTACGTCCGTCGACCCACCAGGAGACTTTGAATGTTCCGGCTCGCAAAACTCTCGTTGGGAAACCGGGCGCTGATCGCGCTGATCACCGTTTTCGCGTCGGTCTTCGGCGTGATCACGATGTCCTCGCTGAAGCAGGAGCTCATCCCCTCCATCGAGTTTCCGCAGATCACTGTCCTCACCTCGATGCCCGGCGCCTCGCCGGAAGTCGTGGACAAGCAGATCAGCGGCCCGCTGGAGACCGCGCTCAACGGCGTCGAGGGCCTGGAGTCGACGTCGTCAACCTCGCGCAACGGCGTCTCGCAGATCAGCATGGTCTTCACCTACGGCGCCAACCTGGACCGGGCCCGGAACCAGATCGACCGGGCCATTTCCAACGCCAAGCAGGCGCTGCCGGACAACGTCCAGCCGCAGGCGATCGCCGGCAGCATCAGCGATTTCCCGATCGTGTACCTTGCCGTCTCCTCTGACAAGCCCCTCAGCGAGCTGAACGCCGACCTCCAGCGCCTCAGCGTTCCGCGTCTGCAGAAGCTCGACGGCGTCAGGGGCGCGGATGTGACCGGCGGCGCCACGCAGCACATCAAGATCCTTCCCCGGCCCGAGGCCATGGCGGCGTCCGGCGCGAGCATCCAATCCATCAGCAGCGCGCTGAAGAACAACGGAGCCCTTCTTCCGGCCGGTACCGTCGAGGAGCAGGGCAAGACGCTCTCGCTGCAGATCGGCAGCCCGGTGGACTCCCTGGACGCGGTCAGGGCCCTCCCCCTGGGCGGCGCGAGGAATGCCGCCACGATCGGCAGCGTGGCCGAGGTCAGCCTGACCGAGGACGCCCGCACCTCGATCACCCGGACCAACGGCAAGGAAACCCTGGCCCTGTCCGTCACCAAGAAGCCCGAGGGCGACACGGTGGCGATCTCCCATGCGGTGAAGGACTCGATTCCGCAGATGGAGGCCGAACTCGGTTCCAACGCCAAGTTCACCCCGGTCTTCGACCAGGCGCCCTACATCGAGAAGTCCATCAAGGACCTGACCACCGAGGGCCTCCTGGGCCTGGGCTTCGCCGTCGCGGTGATCCTGGTGTTCCTGATGTCCGTGCGCTCCACCCTGGTCACGGCCGTGTCCATTCCGCTGTCCCTGCTGGTCACCTTCATCGGACTTTCAGCCACCGGCTACTCGCTGAACATCCTGACCCTGGGCGCGCTCACGATCGCGATCGGCCGCGTCGTTGACGATTCGATCGTGGTTATCGAAAACATCAAGCGCCACCTCAGTTACGGCGAGCCCAAGATCACCGGGATTCTGATCTCCATCCGCGAGGTCGCCGGCGCTATCACCGCCTCTACCCTGACCACTGTGGCCGTCTTCCTACCGATCGCCTTCGTCGGCGACCTGGCCGGAGAGCTGTTCCGGCCCTTCGCGCTCACTGTCACGATTGCCCTGCTCTCCTCGTTGCTGGTCTCGCTGACCATCGTCCCGGTGCTGGCCTACTGGTTCCTTCGCACGCCGGCCGACACGGCCGGTACCGCAGGCGTCGGAGCGTCGGCCGAGGGATTGGCGGCGAAGGCGCACGAGGCCGAGCAGCGCACGGCCCTGCAGCGCGGCTATCTGCCCGTCCTGGCCAAGACCCAGCGCCATCCGGTGGTCACCCTGGTCGCCGCGGTTCTGGTCCTGGGCGCCACGGCGGCCATGTCCCCGCTGCTCGCGACCGATCTGCTGGGCCGTTCGGGTGAAAACAGCATGACAGTGCGGCAGGCCCTGCCGGCTGGAACCAGCCTCGCGGACGCCAGCGCCGCAGCCATCAAGGTCGAAACCGTGCTGCGCGACATCGACGGCATCAAGGACGTCCAGGCCACCACCGGCAACGCCCAGACGGGCTTCTCCGCGCTGTTGTCCACCGGAGCTTCGAATTCCAGCTTCACCGTGGTCACCGACGAGAAGGCCAACCAGGTCAAGCTTCAGGAGACGGTCCGCAGCGAGCTGGCCAAGGTCGGCGACGCCGGCAAGATCACCGTCGGCGCCCGGCAGGGCGGGTTCGGCACGACATCCACCGTGGACATCACCCTGAAGGCCTCGAATACGGCTGACCTCCGGACCGCCAGCGACGCCATGGTGAAGGCCATGGACGGCGTGCCCGGCAGCAGTGAAGTCGTCACGAACCTGGCCGCCAGCCAGTCGGTCGTCCAGGTCAAGGTGGACCGGGTCAAGGCCGTCGCCGCAGGCCTCAACGAGGAACAAGTGGCAGGCGTCCTGGCTGCCACCGTCAGCCCGATTCCGGCCGGAACCGTGCGCATCGACACCAACGACTTCCCGGTTCGGATCGGTGAGGGAACCCGTTTCACCAGCATCGAAGCCGTCCGGGCCATCCCGCTGCCGACCCCGGGCGGTGCGGCGCCGCTGGGCAGCATCGCCTCCGTGGAACAGGTGGACGTCCCCGTCTCAATCACCGCCAGCAACGGCCAACGGACCGCACGGGTGTCCGTGACGCCGTCGGGCGCCAACCTCGGGGCGGTCAGCACCGAGGTACAGAACCGGCTCCAGTCCGTCCAGTTGCCGCAGGGCGTCACCGCGACGATCGGCGGCGCCACGACGCAGCAGGCCGAGTCCTTCGCCCAGCTCGGGCTGGCGCTCCTGGCCGCTATCGCGATCGTCTATGTGATCATGGTGGCGGCGTTCAAGTCCCTTGTGCAGCCGCTGATCCTGCTCGTGTCCGTCCCCTTCGCCGCCACCGGCGCGATTGCCCTGCTCCTGGTGACTCGGGTGCCGCTGGGACTGCCCTCGCTGATCGGGATGCTGATGCTCGTGGGTATCGTGGTGACCAACGCGATTGTGCTGATCGACCTCATCAACCAGTACCGCCAGCCACGGAACGGTGAGCCCGGCATGAGCGTGGCCGATGCGATTACGCACGGCGCCCGGCAGCGGCTCCGTCCGATCCTGATGACCGCCCTTGCCACGGTGTTCGCCCTGACGCCGATGGCCCTGGGCCTGACGGGCGGCGGCGGCTTCATCTCGCAGCCGTTGGCGATCGTGGTCATCGGCGGGTTGATCTCCTCCACGGCCCTGACGCTGGTCCTCGTTCCGGTGCTATACCGGCTGGTGGAAGGACGGCGGGAACAGAAGGCCCTGCGGCGCACCGGCCGCCATGCCGCCCCGGCGGCCGTCCGCGGCGACTTCCCGGACGATTTCCCCGAGGACCTGCCCGAAGAGGTACCCGTTCCAACTGGCTCGCGCTAAAGGTCGTTCCCGGCTCTCGGATTCCTTCGGTGGCAACACCTGATCATTGTTTCTGGTTTTTAGGATCGGGCTGGTTGGCGTGTGGGTGGTGTTTTGCGGTGGGTTCCTTGTGGTGTTCTGGCGGGTCGGCGGGTGGTGTGGGGGGTTGCGCGGTGGCGGGGTCCGGCGGGTGGCCGGGTGGTGTGGGGGGCCGGTGCGGGGCGGGGGGTTTCGCGTGCGG
>JAODMS010000099.1 GCA_025464925.1 Arthrobacter sp. | reverse complement strand
AGTGGCAGATGCCGGCGTACCTGATCTCGATCAGCACGTCGTGCGGGCCGACGTCGCGGCGCTCGATGGTGGTCGGGACCAGGTCCCCGGTGGCGGACGGGGCCGCGTAAGCATTGACGGTAAGCATAAATTCTCCTTTTGGGGTGGGCCTTGCTTGGTTTTCGACGCCGGGGTGGCCCTAGTTCCCGACGCGAACGGTGGTGGGTCGGCCGGTGTCGGCCGCTGTGGTCGTAGCTGTTGCCGGGCGCGCGGCCAAAGCAAGCGCTGCTGCGGGGATCAAGGTCAGCGCGGCGATGATTGTGCCGACCATGGCGGGTCCTGTGGCTCCCAGCGGGGAAACCAGGGCCAGGCCTGCAAGCCAGGATCCCGCGGCCGTTCCGATGTTGAAGGCTGAGACGCTGAGGGACGAGCCGAGCGTGGGGGCACCGCCGGCGAAGCGCAAGGCCAGGGAAACCAGCACCGGATTCGCCCCCAGCCCGAACAGTCCCAGCAGCACGACCAGTGCTCCTGTCAGCAGGGACTGTCCTGAGAGCAGCCAGATCAGCAGAAGGATGACCGTACTGGCGGCGGGCGCCACAATGATGGTCAGGTGCGGGTGGGCGTCGCCGAGACGTCCGCCGAGGATCGAGCCGGCCAGGGAACCTACGCCGAACCCGGTCAGTGCCAGCGGAACGAGTCCAGGAGGGATGCCGGCCTGGCCGGTCAGCAGCGGCGAGATGTAGGAATAGGCGGCGAGAACCCCGCCGGTCGTGGTGGCGCAGGCCGCCAGCGCCAGCCACAGCCGGCCGGAGCGCAAAGCGAACAGTTCAGAGCGGACAGAGACCCCCCGCTGGGGCTGCACCCCGTGCGGGACATGGCGCGCGATGGGCGCTATGACGATCAAGGCCAGGGCCGCCAGGGCCCAGAACGTGCCCCGCCAGCCGATGAGCTGGCCGGTGAACGCACCCAGCGGCACGCCGATGCCGGTGGCGAGCATGCCACCGGCATTCACCAGACCCATTGCCCGGGCGCCCATCGCCGGGCCGGCGGCCTGGGTAGCGACGACGGCGGCCACCGCCCAGAACGCCCCGGTGGCCAGCGCTGTCAGGAACCGCGCAACCAGCAGCGCGTCGAAGCTGGAGCCGAGTGCGACGATGACATGCCCGACCGCGAACACGACAAGAGCGAGGATCAGCGTCAGCCGCCGCGGCAGCCGCAGAGTCAGCATCGCCATCAGCGGTGCGCCCACGACCATCCCCACTGCAAACACCGTGATCAGCAGGCCCGCCTGGGCAACACCCACCTGGAAGTCACCCGCGATCTGCGGAAGAATGCCGGCCACCACGAACTCGGTCGTGAGCATCAGGAACGTCCCCACGGCGAGCACGTAGATCACCGGCGGAAGCCGGGTTGACCGGCCGCTATTCTTGCCGGCCTGGACCCCGGATCGGGTGCCGGGGGCTTCCCCTCGCATACAAAACTCCTCGTTGCCATCGATAACGTCTCCATCAATGTCACCGCGTTCCCGCGGCCCGAAGAAGGCTGTGTTTATAGGGGGGACAAACTCTCCCCCCTTAGCCGGCGTGAACCAGGGCTATCGTGGATTCATGGACAACCAGCCCGGCAACCGCGCCGACATCCGGGACTTCCTGGCCAGCCGCCGCGCCAAACTCCGCCCGGAGCAGGTCGGCCTGCCCGCCGGCAGCCGGCGGCGCGTCCCCGGACTACGCCGCGAGGAAGTCGCGGTTCTCGCCGGAGTGAGCCCTGAATGGTATGCCCGGCTGGAGAAGGGCAACATCAGCGGCGTGTCCGAAGACGTCCTCAAGGCCGTCGCCCGGGCACTGCACCTGGACGATGAGGAATGCCTGTACCTTTTCGAGCTCGCCCGGGCCGCCCGGCCCGCGCGCCGCGCGCCTTCCCGCCGCAAGGAAGCCGGGGTGGCGGCCCCGGTCCATTGGCTGCTTGACTCCATCACCATGTCGGCCGCGTTCCTCCGCAACGGCCGCCTCGACGTCGTGGCCAGCAACCCGCTGGCCCGTGCACTGCACGCGCCGATGTTCGCCAGCGACACCACCACCGCCCACGGGCACGCCAACTTCGCGCGCTTCCACTTCCTCGACCCGGCCTCACGGGAGTTCTTCATCGACTGGGACGCCGGCGCCGCGGCCACCGCGGCTCTGCTGCGCGCTGAAGCCGGCCGGGAGCCCAACGACCCCTCGCTGCGCGCACTCGTGGGCGAATTGTCCACGCTGAGCCCGGAGTTCCGCACCCTGTGGGCCTCGCACGACATCCGCTTCCGCCATGAAGGAATCAAACGGCTGCGACACCCCGTGGTCGGCGACCTGGAGCTGACCTACCAGTCCCTCACCCTGCCGACCTTCCCGCGCGCCATCCATGAACTCAGCGCCTACACCGCCGAACCCGGCACGACCCACGAAGAGCGCATCAAACTCCTCACCAGCTGGGCGGCCACAGCTGTCGCAGAAGCAGCAGAATTCAACAACTAGCCGACCCACGAACACATCGCCCCCGCCCGCTGATCAAACCGACCAAGCCGGAGACACTTCACAAGCAGAAAACAATCGCGAAAAATGAGTCAGTACTGCCTATTTCGTCAACCTGTCTTCTAACTCTGGGATTGCGGGACGTTCTGGTTTTGCCCGCACGCCATAGACCCGTCAGCTCGGTTCGTGCCGGCGCATCCGCCGTACCAGGCTTCTTGAATCGTGGTGCAGTGAGCGTCTTCCGCGGGTGGTTGACCGTTAGCAGTCCCTGGATTTCGATACCCCTTGGAGCGCAGAAAATTCCCTCAGTGGGCATTTTGCAGGCAGGGTATACGGGAATCCAAGGTGCGTGTATCGCTAGGGCTTCAGTAGGCCAGGAAACGGCAGAAACATACCGCGGTGGGGACCGGCGTACGGGACGCCGGGCGGGACCGGGAAGAAGGCATTCATGAGGGTTCCTTCATGACCGTTTCATCTGCATTTCATGGTTGTGGTTCATGCTGGACGCACGAACCGGCTTGA
>JAODMS010000063.1 GCA_025464925.1 Arthrobacter sp. | reverse complement strand
AGATGCCCTGAGGCCGGAACAAGAGGACAACAATCATGATGAACAGTGCTCCCACGTATTTGAGGTCGGCAGCGAGGCCGAACACGGTGGTCAGCTCCACGAAGATGCCGACAATGATGGAACCGATGAGGGCACCCCAGACAGTGCCGAGGCCGCCGAGGGTGACGCCGGCGAAGATGAGCAGCAGGATCTGCGAACCCATGTCGAAGGTGACACCGGGACGGTAGTACGCCCAGAGGATGCCGCCCAGCGAGGCGAGCATGCCGCCGGTAATCCAGACAATCCTGATGACGGAGTCGACGTCGATGCCGGAGGCGGCTGCGAGTGCGGGGTTGTCGGCCACCGCGCGGGTGGCCTTGCCAAGCCGGGTCTTCAACAGGACGACACCGAGGATGGCGATCACCACGGCGCTGATCACGAGGGACCAGAGGTTGTTGGGGGAGATGGAGACGGGCCCGAGCTGGATTTCCGAGCTCTGCGCAAACGGCAGCTGCTGGGTGGCGCCGCCGAAGTAGAACTGGATGATGTAGCGGACGGCCAGCGCCAGGCCGATGCTCACGATCATCATGGGGACCAGGCCGGTGCCGCGGCGCCGCAGCGGCTTCCACAGGCCGGCGTCCTGAACGTAGCCGAACAGGCCGCCACCGAGCAAGGCCAGGAGGATGGCCAGCCAGAACGGAAGGTTCATGGCGTTGAAGGCAAAGACAAGGACCGCGCCGAGGGTGACCATCTCGCCGTGCGCGAAGTTCGTCAGGCCGGTGGTGCCGAAGATCAGCGACAGGCCCACGGATGCGAGCGCGAGCAACAGCCCGAAACTAAGGCCCGCCACCAGCCGGTTGAGCAGGTTCTGGCCGAAGTCCTGTTGCTGGATGACAATGCCCTCGCCAAAGGTGAAAATCACCGAGAGGTTGGAGGTCTGGCTGAAGGTGACCTGGCGGGGGTTTTCCTGTCCTTCGGCGAGCTGGATGCCCTCCGGAAGGGTCGATTCGTCCAGCTCCACCTCGTACGTCCCCTGCGTGGGGACACCGATGGTCCATGAGCCGTTGGGTCCGGACTTTGTGGTCCCCGTGAAGTCTCCGCTCCTGGCGGTGATGGTCACGTCGGCTATCGGGGCGCGGTCGTCGCCGCGGAGGAAGCCGCTGATGCTGTTTTGGAACGTGGTCGCCGCCGGGGATGGCGCCGGCGAGGGGGTCGTGGCCTGCGATGCCGGGGCAACGATGAGCAGTAGCGCGGCCACGGCGGCGAATACGGCGCCCACAGCTTTCAGCAGTCTGCCGCGCCGCCTCTGCGACAGGCCTCTCGGTGTGCTTCTCAAATTGAAAACCTCCACATGGGGGTTGGTCTGGGTTGCGCCTTTGCAACCGCTGCGAACGGTCAGGGGACGAGGGGTAGTGCGATGCGATAAAGCGGACAAACTTGTGACTTCGGTCACCCTGTGTGGCTCATGTTACAGCGCGTGGAAGGCCAAAAATGCCGCTGCAAGCTGGCCGAACGTCGCGATCGGGTAACAACTGTGTAGCTCGCCCGGGCGTCGCTTTACCTGCCCTTAAGATAACTTTTGTTGATTCCCAGTATTCCTAAACCTTTAGCCGACGGAAAGGGCGGAGCCGGGAAGGGCGGCGCGCAGGTCACGGTTGGGTTGCGGCCAGATGCCCGCGGGAACTATCCCTCCCCCCGATACGTGGAAATTGGTAGCGTGGACTGTATAGAACGCTGATCATTCACCCGCTTTATTTGGAGGACACCCGCAATGGCACTTGGCGGAAACCCAGTCTTCAACGGAAAAAACTTCCGTGGAGCAACCCAGGCACCGCCTGCTCCGCAGGCTGCGTACGGACAGGGCCCCTACGGTCAGAATGCCTACGGCCAGGGCCAGTACGGCCAGGGCGGCTGGACAGGCGCGCAGCAGGGCATGACCCCGGAGCAGCTGCAGCAGATGTACAAGCGGCCCGCCGCAGGCCCTGCCGACACCGGACGCATGACCTTTGACGACGTTATCGTCAAGACGACGCTCTGCCTCGGCGCAGTGATTGCCGGTGCCGCAGTCACCCTCGTGGTGGCGCAGGGCCTGGCCTCCACGCTGATGATCGTCGGCGCCCTGGGCGGCTTCGTTCTCGCCCTCGTCAATACTTTCAAGAAGCAGCCTTCACCGGCGCTGATCCTGGCCTACGCCGCCCTGGAGGGCCTGTTCCTCGGCGGGCTGACGCGGATCCTCGACGGCTTGTTCCCGGGCGTCGGGCTGCAGGCCGTCATCGGCACCCTGTCCGTCTTCGCCGTCACCCTCGTGCTGTTTAAGAGCGGCAAGGTCCGGGCCACCCCGAAGGCCATGCGTTTCTTCATGATTGCCCTGATTGGCTATGCGGTCTTCGCGCTCGTCAACATGGTGATGGTGTGGACCGGCGCCGTCAATTCGCCGTTCGGCCTGAGCACGAGCGTGGAGATCTTCGGCATTCCGCTGGGCGTCTTCATCGGCGTGCTGGCGATCGGGCTGGCCGCGTTCTCCCTGATCATGGATTTCACCAGCATCGAGGCGGGCGTCCGCAGCGGCGCCCCGCAGCGCTTCTCGTGGACGGCGGCCTTCGGCCTCACCGTCACCCTGGTGTGGCTCTACATTGAGATCATCCGTCTGCTCGCAATTCTCCGCGGCGACGAGTAGGTTCCTTCACGAACACAGGGCTCCGCCATTGGCGGGGCCCTGTTCCGTTTGTTGTCGCGGCGTTGTCAGGACTGTCCAGGTGCTGCCGGGCTTAGCTGAGCCGCTCCAGGATGACGGCCATGCCCTGACCGCCGCCGACGCACAGCGTGGCCAGGCCCAGGCTCGCATCCCGCTCCCGGAGCCCGTTGAGCAGGGTCGTGGTCATGCGGGCACCGGTCATGCCGAAAGGATGCCCCAGCGCGATGGCCCCGCCGTGGACGTTGAGCTTCTCGAAGTCAATGCCAAGCTGCCGTGCACTCGCAACCACCTGGACCGCGAACGCCTCATTAAGTTCCACGAGGTCAATGTCGCCCATGGCCAGTCCAGCCACCTTCAGCGCCCTGCGGCTCGCTTCGACCGGGCCCATGCCCATCAGTTCGGGGGACAGGGCGCTGACGCCGGTGGACACGATCCTTGCGAGTGGCTGCAGCCCCAGTTCGCGGGCCAGCGCATCACTCATGACGACGATGGCGGCCGCACCGTCGTTCAACGGGCAGGCATTTCCGGCCGTCACGGTTCCTTCGCTGCGGAAGACGGGCTGCAGGGCGCTGATGGATTCCAGCGTCACCCCGGCCCGCGGTGAATCGTCGCGGTCGATCACCGTGCCGTCCTTCCGTGTGTAGGGAGTGATCTCGCGGGCGTAAAACCCCGAGGCGATGGCCGCTTCGGTGCGGTTCTGGCTCAGCAGGGCCCAGGCGTCCTGCTCGGCGCGGCCGATGCCCTGGCTCGTGGCGACGTTCTCCGCCGTCTGGCCCATGGAAATGTAGATGTCCGGCAGCTGTCCGTCCAGCCGCGGGTCAGTCCAGGGTGAGTTGGAGGCTGTCCTGGCCTCCGTGCGGTTCCTGGCGGCGTCGAAGAGCGGATTGTGCGTGCCGGCATCGGTCTCTCCGGCGCCGGCCCAGTTCCGGTAGCGGGACACGGCTTCCACGCCGGCGGCAACGAAGGCCTGTCCTTCGCCGGCCTTGATGGCGTGGAAGGCCATCCGGAGCGTCTGCAGGCTGGAGGCACAGAAGCGGTTGATCGTGGCGGCGGGAACATTGTCCAGCCCGGCCAGGATGGCGACCACCCGGGCCATGTTGGAGCCGGCTTCACCGCTCGGCTCGGCACAGCCCAAGTACAGGTCATCCAGGCCGTGTCCGGCGGAATCCCGGGCATCGAAGGCCGGAATCTGGGCGAGGGCCGCCCTGACCATGGCGGCGGCGAGGTCATCAGGCCGCTCCTCTTTCAGCGAGCCCTTGAAGGCGCGCCCGATGGGGCTTCTGGCGCTGGAAACTATGACGGCATCTGGCATGCGCCCAGCCTACGCTCCGCCTATGCCAGCCGCAGGGTTCCTGCCGGGGGCCGCCCGCTGAAAGGGACTCGCTTGGCGGTCTTTCTGCACGGTCCGGCCGGCGGTCTGTACGGTGGTGCCCATGGATGGAAGCGAACCCCTAACCCGCAAGGCCCCTGACATGGGCGGCAATGACGACGGCACCGGTAGCGGCAACGGTCCCAGACCCGGTGGGTCAGGGCGGCGTTACGCGTCCGGCAGGCAGTACGAGCTGCGGCGGGGAGACGCCCTCGCCGTCGTCACCGAACTGGCGGCCGGCCTGCGGCTCTACAGCCGCGCCGGCACCCAGCTGACCGAAAGCTACGGCGATGCGGAGATCCCTCCCGGTGCCACCGGGATCGCGCTGGCACCGTGGGCAAACCGTGTGGAAGACGGCGTCTGGTACCTGAACGGCACGAAGCAGCAGCTGGACATCACCGAAGTGTCGCGGAACAACGCCAGCCATGGGCTGCTGCGCAACGCGTCCTACGCCCTCGTGGAGGAATCCGAAGTCTCGGTCACCCTGGAAGCGGCCGTCTTTCCCCAGCATGGCTATCCGTTCCTGCTGCGGCACCAGGTCCGCTACGAACTGGCGGAAGACCTGGGCCTGGTGGTGCGGCAGACCCTGATCAACGACTCCCAGGATCCTGCGCCGTTCGTCCTCGGCTCCCACCCCTACCTCCGGCTGGGAGAGTTGCCCAGTGAGGATCTTACGGTGACAGTCGGCGCCCGCACCCGGCTGGTGACGGACGGGCGCCTCATCCCGCGCAGCACGGAACCGGTCGGCGGCGACTTCGATCTGCGCGGCGGCCGGCTGGTGGCCGGGCTGGACATCGACTCCGCCTACACGGACCTGGAATTCGACGGCGGAATCGCCCGCCACGTGCTGCAGGCGCCGGATGGACGAAGCGTGAGCCTGTGGCAGGACGAGAGCTGCGGCTATGTCCATGTCTTCGTGAGTACGCAGTACCCCGGCCGGACGAAGGCGGTCGCGATCGAGCCAATGACCGGGCCGGCCAACGCGTTCAACAGTGGCGACGGCCTGCGCTGGCTGGCCGCCGGTGGGCAGTTCTCCATGAACTGGGGCATCAGCGCCTCCCTGGGCTAGGCGCACTGCTGCAGGGTTTCCCATCCGGGCGCGGCTGGGGAATCATGGGGCTATGAAGCCAGTTGAGGACATCGCACCCCGAAACCGCTCCGAATACGCCCCGGAGGCTTCCCCTCACGTCCGGGCGGAGCACGAGCTCGATGAAGACATTCCCTACGGCATGCGCATCGCAGCCGCCTGGGCCTGGCGGATCGGCGTCCTCCTGGTGGTGGGCGGCGCGCTGGTCTGGCTGCTCAGAGGCGTCAGCTTCCTCATCATTCCCATCATGGTGGCTGCCTTGCTGGCAGGGCTCCTCAGCCCCTTGGTCGGGTGGCTAAGGAAGGGGGGAGTGCCCAACGGCCTTGCCGTCGCCGTTACCGTCCTTGGCTTCATCGGCGCCATTGCCGGCGCGCTGGCGCTGGTCGGCCGCCAGCTCATCTCCGGGTTCAGTGAGCTCTGGTCGCAGGCGCTCGCCGGTGTCCAGCAGGTCCAAACCTGGCTGTCGGAGGGCCCGCTCCACCTGACCGCTGACCAGATTGACCAGTACATCCGAGAGGCCACGGCGGCGCTGCAGAACAACAGCAGCAGCATCCTGAGCGGGGCGCTGACGTTCGGAAGCACCGCGGGCCACTTCGCTGCAGGGCTGATTCTGGCCCTGTTCGTGCTGATTTTCTTCCTCCTCGAGGGAGACCGCATCTGGGCCTTCCTGGTCAGGCTTCTCCTGCCACGGAAGGCCCGCAGGGCCGCCGACGGTGCCGGGCGCCGCGGGTGGACCTCAATGGTCAGCTACGCCCGCGTCCAGATGTTTGTGGCCTTCGTGGACGCCGTAGGAATCGGCGTCGGCGCCGCCATCCTTGGTGTTCCGCTCGCCCTGCCACTGAGCGTGCTTGTCTTCATTGGTTCCTTCATCCCCATCGTCGGCGCGCTGGTGACCGGCGCGATCGCGGTGCTCCTGGCGCTGGTGGCCAACGGCCCGGTCAACGCCCTGATCATGCTGGGGGTGGTGCTGGCAGTCCAGCAGCTGGAAAGCCATATCCTCCAGCCCCTCATCATGGGCAAGGCCGTCGCGCTGCACCCGGTGGCCGTCATCCTCGCCGTCGCCGCCGGATCGTACCTCGCGGGAATTCCCGGCGCCCTCTTCTCGGTCCCGATCCTCGCCGTAGCAAACTCGTCGATTCGCTATATTGCCGGCAGAACATGGGAACATGAGGAGGTGCCGGCGCCCGCGGGACACCGGACCATTCCTGCGGCCGACGAAGACAATACCTTCAAGGACGTCCACCTGCCTGGCAAAAGTCCGGGCCGCAAGGGTGCCGCGCACCACAATGGT
The DNA here is from genome assembly GCA_025464925.1 of Arthrobacter sp. The sequence continues at coordinate 16,467 of JAODMS010000063.1, read as the reverse complement.
GTCCCGGGCAGCGATGCCGGACATGGCACCGGAGCCTGATCCCAAGAAGGAGACTAGTTCGTGAATACCCTTGAGAGCCTGCCCGTCACGCTGGACGATGTCCTGGGGGCGCAGAAGCTGCTCGACGGGATTATTACGCGGACGCCGGTCGAGTCCACGCGCGCGCTCGGCGGAATGGTGGGCGGCGAGGTTTTCCTCAAATGCGAAAACCTGCAGCGCGCAGGCTCCTTCAAGGTCCGCGGCGCCTACGTCCGCATGGCCAAGCTCTCCGCCGAGGAAAAGAAGCGCGGCGTCGTGGCGGCCTCGGCAGGCAACCACGCCCAGGGTGTGGCAGTCGCGGCGAAGAGCCTGGGTATCAAGGCCCGGATCTACATGCCGCTGGGTGTTGCCCTGCCCAAGCTCGCTGCCACCCGCAGCCATGGCGCCGAGGTGGTGCTGCACGGGCACAACGTCGATGAGGCACTCGCCGAAGCCAAGCGCTACGCCGATGAAACCGGCGCGGTCTTTGTCCATCCCTTCGATGACGTGGATGTTGTGGCGGGCCAGGGCACCGTGGGACTCGAAATTTTGGAACAGATCCCGGACGTGGACACCATCCTGATGGGCGTCGGCGGCGGCGGCCTGCTGGCCGGCGTCGCGGTGGCCGTCAAGGCGAGGGCAAAGGAGCTCGGCCGGGAAATCCGCATCATCGGGGTGCAGGCCGAAAATGCGGCCGCCTACCCGCCGTCGCTGGCCGCGGATGCCCTCGTCCCGCTCAAGCGCGTCTCCACCATGGCCGACGGCATCGCGGTGGGACGGCCCGGACAGCTGCCCTTCAGCATCATCCGCGAACTCGTCGACGACGTGGTCACCGTCAGCGAAGACGCTTTGGCCCGGGCGCTGATCTTCCTGCTGGAACGCGCCAAGATGGTGGTCGAACCCGCCGGCGCGGTCGGTGTGGCGGCACTGATGGAAGGCAAGATCGAAAACCCGGGAACCACTGCTGTGGTTCTCTCCGGCGGCAACATCGATCCGATGCTGATGCTCAAAGTCATTCAGCGCGGCCTCTCGGCGGCGGGACGCTATATGACAGTGCGCATGATGCTCGATGACCGTCCGGGCTCGCTGGCCACGATTGCGCGCATCATCGCCGAGAACGACGCCAACGTCACCGGGCTGGACCACACCAGGGTGGGTGGTTCCATCAGCATGGGCGACGTCTCCATCACCGTCAACCTGGAGACCAAGGGCCACGAACACTGCGAGCAGGTCCTCGCGGCGCTCCGGGCCGAGGGTTTCCAGCCGATCGTGGTTCACTAGAGCCATGGTGCTGGACGCGTGGAGGAGTGAGCGGCCGGGGCCCGGTGATACGCCGGCGGCCCGAGCCCGAAGGGGCCTGCTCGTGGTGGGCTCGTTCGTGGCGCTGCTCTACCTGATCGAGATCGTCAACACCCTCATGTTCCATTCCCTGAACGGCGAGTTCGGCCTGCGGCCGCGCCGGCTCGACGGAATCCTGGATATCCTGACGTTCCCGCTGCTGCATGCCAACCTCGCCCACCTGTTCTCCAACACGCTGCCGCTGATGATTTTTGGATTCCTGGTGTTCCTGTCCGGGCTGCGGGTGTTCGTCACCGCACTGGCCTCCAGTTGGTTGGGGTCCGGGGCCGCGGTGTGGCTGATCGGTGGCTGGAACGTTACGGTGGGGGCGTCCGGGCTGGTCTTCGGGCTCTTCGCGTTCCTGCTGGTGCGTGGCTTCGTTAACCGCAACTGGCGGCAGATCCTGTTATCCGTGGTGTTGTTCCTGGCCTACGGCGGCATTCTCTTCGGTGTCCTGCCTACCGTGGCCGGCTTTATCTCCTGGCAGGCCCATCTTGGCGGGGCGATCGGCGGCGTCATAGCCGCGCTGCTCCTCAGTACCCAGCGGGCGAGGGGCTCGGGGAGATAGGGCCCGGGAGCTCCAACGACGACGCCGGCCCCTTCCGCTGCTGGGAGGGGCCGGCGTCGCCGGTCCTGCTGTGCATTACGTCCTGGTGTCAGCCGGCGTAGGGCTTGGCGGACAGAATCTCCACCGTGATGACCTTGCCGTTCGGGGCCGTGTAGCTGAGCTGGTCACCCTCCTTGTGGCCCACGATGGCCGCGCCAAGGGGGGACTTTTCGCTGAAGACGTCGAGGTCTGAGTCTCCGGCGATCTCGCGGGAGCCGAGCAGGAACGTCTCTTCGTCGCCTGCAATCCTGGCCACCACGATCATGCCGGGCTCCACGATTCCGTCGTCCGCCGGAGCCTCGCCCACGTGGGCGTCGCGGAGCAGGGCGGTGAGCTGTCGGATCCGGGCCTCGATCTTGCCCTGCTCCTCCTTGGCAGCGTGGTAGCCGCCGTTCTCCTTGAGGTCGCCTTCCTGACGCGCAGCTTCGATCTTCTGAACGATATCCGCCCGGCCGGGGCCGGAAAGGTGGTCCAGCTCTGCCTTCAGGCGGTCAAAAGCTTCCTGGGTGAGCCAAGCTGCAGTTGCGCTGTTGGTGGTAGACACGGACTTCTCCTTTAGGTGGTCAAACAAGCAAAGACCCCACCAGCGTGGCCACTTTTAGAACTCAGCAACCAGCTCAGCGGGGGAAAGGTATTGATCCATTGTAGTCAATGCTGTGGATAAACCAAAGAACACTGCGGCATGGATCACAGCATGTTACTCGGCATCGTGGCGCACGGGCTACCGGCCGGCGTCGGGAATCCAGCAACTGTCCACGACGCCGGATACGGCTTGCGACTCGGTGCGCACCGGCACCCGGTGAGCCGTGGTGCGTCCGCCGTCCGAGCCGGCATCGGCTGCGCTCGGCCCGATGTCCACCACTTTCCAGCCGACGACAGCGAACTTGGCGTCAATGGCTTTGACCGAGCATTTGGCCTCGGTTGCGGGGTCCTTGGTGACCTGGAAGTCGATTTCGATCAGGGTGGCATCCAGGGCGCTGAAGCCGATGTCCTTGAAGGTGACCGAAGCAGTGGCTGAAGAGGTCGAGATCCACGCCATGAACGCGATGCCGGCCGCGAGGGCCGCAATCAAGATGTTGCGTTTGGCTTTGCTGGTCAGTGCGCGCTTTTGACCACCATAGCGATTGGCTAGGCTGGTAGATGCCGGGGCGGGCGCGGCAGGCTGATCCTCGGAAGTCACCAGTCCAGTTTAGTGTGGATCGGACGAGGGAATATCCGCGCCTCCGACCCGTAGTTGAGAGCACCAGTTGAAACCCGCCCCTGCACACCCGCAACGCCGGACCAGCAGAACAGAAGAAAGAGGAGCCGTCCTACGATGACAGCGTCCACCAGCCCGTCAGCCCCCCTTCGACTGCTGGCTGTCCATGCTCATCCCGACGACGAATCCAGCAAGGGTGCCGCCACGATGGCCATGTATGCCGCCGAGGGTGTGGACGTGCTGGTAGCCACTTGCACCGACGGCTCCCGCGGTGACATCCAGAACCCTGCGATGGAGGGTCAGCCGCACCCCAAACGCGACATGGCCGGTGCCCGCCGGCTGGAAATGAACCGGGCAGCCGAGGTTCTCGGCGTCCGCCAGCGCTGGCTGGGATTCGTGGATTCGGGGTTGCCCGAAGGCGATCCGTTGCCGCCGCTGCCGGCAGGCTCCTTCGCCACGCAGCCCCTGGAGCGGGCCGCCGCACCCCTGGTCCGGCTGGTCCGCGAATTCAAGCCGCAGGTGATCCTGAGCTACGACGAGAACGGCGGCTATCCGCATCCGGACCACATCATGGCGCACCGTGTGGCCGTCGAGGCCTTCGAGGCCGCCGGCGATCCCACCCGCTACCCGGGCGCCGGCGAGGCCTGGCAGCCCAGCAAGCTCTACTACGACCGCGCCTTCAGCCCGGACCGGTTCCGTGCCCTTCACTTCGCGCTGGAGGAAGCCGGCCTGAGGTCACCGTATGCCGAGCGCCTGGCGGCCTGGCTGGAGGCGGATGCCGAGGGCCATACCCCGCCGGCGCCAACGCATCCCACCACCACCCAGATCGAGTCGGGGGACTTCTTTGAAGCCCGCGACGACGCGCTGCGCGCGCACGCCACCCAGGTTGATCCGGAGGGCTTCTTCTTCGCGGTTTCCGCGGCAATGCAGCGCCGGGTGTGGCCGTGGGAGGACTACTCCCTGATCCAGTCCCGGATCCCCACGGAGCTGCCCGAAAAGGACCTCTTTGCCGGGCTAAGATAGACCAAAGAGGCCATTTTCATGCCGTGTAGAAGTACTTTTGCAGAAGATCCTTGCAGAGGCCCAGCAGACGAAGCCCCGTAGCCGGGGCCGACGACAGTTTCCACAGAAGGTTCCCACCGTGCATTCCTTGCTCATCGCTCTGGCAACAGCCCCGGCGCCGACCCCCACGCCGTCGCTGCGTCCAGGTCTGTCCGAGGACCAGGTCACTCCTGGCCTGCTCGGCTTCCTGCTGACCGCCTTCATCGTGGTGCTGACCGCGCTGTTGATCGTGGACATGGTGCGGCGTATCCGCCGGGTCCGCTACCGTGCGCAGGCCGAAGAAACGCTGGTGCGGGAAGCGCAACTGCGGGAAGGAAGTGCGGCCGCGGCTGTTGCAGGGGTCGGCGACGCCGGTCCCGAGCCGGACGCCGCCGCGCGTCCTGCCAAGGGCGCCGATTCCCGCCCGGAAGCCCCCGGCGATGCAGGGCCCGGAAACCGCTGACGGCGGTTCATCCGGCAGCTTCCCCGGGGCCTCAAACGCCTTGGGGGGAGAGTCTTCCGCCTACCTCCGGCAGCACGCCGGCAACCCGGTCCACTGGCGCCCGTTCGGCGACGAAGCCTTCGCCGCCGCCGCCGCCCGCGACGTCCCGGTGTTCCTCTCGATCGGCTACGCGGCCTGCCACTGGTGCCACGTCATGGCCCATGAATCGTTCGAGGACCAGGACACCGCCGACTACCTGAACGCACACTTCGTCGCTGTCAAGGTGGACAGGGAAGAGCGCCCCGACGTCGACGCCGTCTACATGGCCAGCACCCAGGCAATCAGCGGCGAAGGCGGCTGGCCGATGTCCGTCTTCCTGCTTCCCGACGGCCGGGCCTTCCATGCCGGCACGTATTATCCGCCCCGGCCGGTGCCGGGCCGGCCCTCCTTCCGCCAGATCCTCGAGGCCGTGCGCGAGGCCTGGGTGGACCGCCGGAGCGCGGTCGAACAGAATGCCGCCATGCTGGCCCGCGGCATCGCGGCGTCCCGGACGGCCGCCGCGGTGCGGCTGGACGGGCCCCCGGAAGACATTGACGCGGCACTGCTGCCGGAGGCCGTGCGGTCGCTGGCCCGATCGGAAGACGAGACCTACGGCGGCTTCGGTGCCGCACCGAAGTTCCCGCCCTCGGCGGTCCTGGAGTTCCTGATCCGGCACGCGGCCGTAGCGTCGGAAACCTCCGGGGCGGCCAGGGACATGGCGGGGCGCGCGCTCGCGGGGATGTCCCGGTCGGCATTGTTCGACCAGCTGGACGGCGGCTTCGCCCGCTATTCGGTGACCCGGGACTGGTCCGTTCCGCACTTCGAGAAAATGCTGTACGACAATGCCCAGTTGCTGCGCGTCTATGTCCACTGGGTCCGGCTCGGCGGCAGCGCGGAGTACCCGGCCGAGGAGGCCGCGGATGTTGCCGGCCGGACCGCCCGCTGGCTGCTGGGATCGCTGGGACTGGAGGCGGAACCGGCGGGCGGCCCGGAAATCGCCGACGTCCGCGCCCCTGGCCCCGGGCGTCCAGCCGGCCCCGATGCCCTGGCCTCGTCCCTGGATGCTGACACGGTGGTGGAGGGCATGAACTCCGAGGGGGCCAGCTATCTGTGGACCGCCGCGGAACTCGAAGAGCTGTTGGGGCCCACGGAGGGCGCCGCCGTGGCACGCCTCATGAACGTGCACGCCCGCGGCACCGTCTCCGCGGACGGCTCCCCGCTGCACCCCGGACGTGCCCTCGCCGGAGAGGAAACGGCAAGGTGGCAATGGATGCGGCCGCTGCTGCTCGAAGCGCGCTCCCGCCGGCCGCAGCCGGCCCGCGACGACAAGGTTGTAGCCGGCTGGAACGGCCTCGCCGTGGCGGCGCTGGCCGAAGCCGGCGCCGTGCTGCACCGGCCGGAACTGCTGGACGCCGCCGAGCGCATCGCGGCGTACCTGCAGCGGGTGCACTGGCAGGCGGCTTCGGGCGGACGGCCCGGCACGCTCGCGCGCGTCTCCCATGCCGGGGAAGCGCGGGGGATCGGCGGCCTGCTGGAGGACTATGCCTTCTGCGCTGACGGGCTGCTCTCGCTCTACGCTGCCTCCGGGCACACGCGCTGGTACCGGCTGGCCGAGGCCATCCTGGAGGCCGCCTGCGCGCGGTTCACAGCCGGGGGCACACTGGCGGACACCGCCGGCGATTCCGAACAGGTGTTCAACGCCCAGGGCCGGCAGGCGGCACTGGATCCGTTCGACAACGCCACGCCCAGCGGCGCAGCTGCCTTCGCCGGCGCCCTGCTGGCTTACGCGGCCCTGTCCGGGTCGGGCAAGCACCGCGCCATGGCCGGCAACATCCTGTCCTTGCTCCCCCCGTTGGCGGCGCTCGCCCCGCGGGTGGCCGGCTGGCTGCTCGCCACCGCGCAGGCCGCCCTCGCCGGCCCGGTGGAAGCCGCCGTCGTCGGTCCGGACACGCCCGGGCGGGCGGCCCTTCACCGGGAGCTGCTGCTCTCGGCGAGCCCTGGTCTGGTCATTGCACTTCAGGACACGGCACTTCAGGACACGGCTGCCGGTCCGGCCGTGCCGCTGCTGCGCGGCCGCGAGGCCGCCGCGGACGGTATGCCGCAGGTCTTCCTCTGCCGCGGCATGGTCTGTGAGCTCCCCGTGGGTTCTGTTGCAAACCTGCGGGAGCGCCTGGCCGCCATGACCGGATGAATGTTCCCGGCCGTCGTGCCGCCGACCTGCCCGGCCGGGCTCAGCCCAGGACGGCGACGGCGATCGCGACGAAGTGGACGGCGAAGGCCAGCACCGTGAAGGCATGGAAAAGCTCATGGAAGCCGAAATGCTCGTAGCTGAAGTTGGGCTTCTTCAAGGCGTAGAAGACGGCCCCGGCAATGTAGAGCGCGCCCCCGACGCAGATCAGGACTCCCGCGGCGACATTGGCGGCGAGGAAGTCCGGCAGATAGAACAGTGACCCGCAGCCCAGGGCGATGTAGATCGGCACGTAGAGCCAGCGCGGGGCGTGGGTCCAGAGCAGCCGGAACAGTACGCCGAGGATGGCTCCGGACCAGATGATCCACAGCAGCAGCACGGCTTTGGGCCGCTCCAGCAGGGACCAGGCGAGGGGCGTGTAGCTGCCGGCAATGACGAGCATGATGTTGGTGTGATCAAGCCGCTTCAGCACGATCTTGACCCCGGGGGACCAGTTCCCCCGGTGGTAGACGGCGCTGACCCCGAACAGCAGTACTCCCGTCAGCGCGTAGATGGCGGAGGTGATTTTCCGGTCGGGCGTCGGGGCAAGGAGCACGAGGACCAGACCCGCGGCCAAGGCCAGCGGCGCTGTCACCGTGTGGATCCAGCCGCGCCACTTGGGTTTGATCGTCAGGAGTTCGGCAATCCGTGCCGCAGCATCGTCCAGAGGGCCATTTCCACGGTCCGTGTGCCGCTCCGGCCGGGGCTCAGGACTGTTGCTTTCCATTCCGCCATAATAACCTACGGGCCGGTAAGTTACCGATGAGTAACAACCGCTGCAACTAGAATCGGGGCAGTCGTGCAACCTGCCCCGCCCTCCGGCAGGTAGCCTAGGATGTGCCCCAAAGTCGTACCTCAAGGAAGCCAGGTGAACCTCCGGATGGAAATACCCGGGCTCCTCTACGGCTTCTACGAGCGCAAGCTCCAGCGCTCCCTGGACACCGGGCGCATTCCCAAACACATCGGAGTCATGGTGGACGGCAACCGGCGCTGGGCGCGCCAGTTCAACGCGCCCACCAGCCAGGGACACCAGGCGGGCGCCGACAAGATCCACGAGTTCCTCGGCTGGTGCCAGGAACTCGGCATCAACGTCGTCACGCTCTACATGCTCTCCACCGACAACATGAACCGCTCGGGCGAGGAACTGGACCTGCTCATGGGCATCATCGCCAACACCCTCGACAGGCTGGACGACGACGCCGACATTTCGGTGCACGCCATGGGGGCCCCCGAACTGCTGCCGGACTATCTCGCGGAGCGGCTCAACAACCTCACGGCACGCACTCCCGTGCGTGAGAAGCTCCACGTCAACGTCGCCGTCGGCTACGGGGGACGGCGGGAGATTGTCGACGCCGTCCGTGAGCTGCTGCACGACGCCGTCGCCCAGGGGTCGGACATCGGGACACTGGCCGATGAGCTCAGCGTGGATGACATCTCAAAATTCCTCTATACCCGCGGCCAGCCTGATCCGGACCTCGTGATCCGCACCTCGGGGGAGCAGCGGCTTTCCGGGTTCCTCATGTGGCAAAGCGCGTACAGCGAGTTCTACTTCTGTGAGGCCCTCTGGCCCGCGTTCCGCAAGGTGGACTTCCTCCGGGCACTGCGCGACTACGCCGGCAGGCAGCGGCGCTTCGGCACCTGACGGACCGGAAGCCGGACCCTGCGAGGGGCGCCACGGTGCCCCGGTGCCGGACGGGGCGCGTTAACGCCGAGTTCACACGATGGCAACTGGAATCGCCGAAAAATAAGCGGGCAAACGCCGTTTCGGAGATTTACGTTAGTGTCATTGGCAGGCAATTCGCCGGCCGATCGGGGAGGCCAGCACATGGAGCGGATTTTCGCACCGGATGCACGGGAGGCCGCGTCCGGCCTCCAGGCCGAGCCGCCGCACCAATAGCAATTCCGGGCTTGCGCCCGGGGCTGGAGTCGATGTGGCTACTTCTGAACAACTGCCCGACGTTCTTTCCGACCGGGGCCGGACAGCTACCTCTCGCGCCAAGCGCGACACCTCAAAGACCGGAGCAGCGGATTCAAACGCTGCGGCCGGTCTCGCTGTTTCCGGGGAAGGAACAGCGAACCAGGACCGGGCCCGGAGCTTCGTGATCGACACCTCGGTGCTGCTCTCGGACCCGCGGGCAGTGCTGCGCTTCGCCGAGCATGAGGTCATCCTGCCGATCGTCGTCATCACCGAGCTCGAAGGCAAGCGGCATGATCCGGAGCTTGGCTACTTCGCCCGCAAGGCGCTCCGGCTGCTGGATGACCTGCGCGTCGAACACGGCGGGCTGGACCAGCCCATCCCGCTGGGCCACGACGGCGGAACCCTTCTGGTGGAGATGAACCACATCTCCGCCGAGGTGCTTCCCTTTGGATTCCGCGGCGGGGACAACGACAGCCGGATCCTGGCCGTCGCCAAGAACCTGGCCAACGAGGGCCGGCACGTCACCGTGGTGTCCAAGGACCTGCCGATGCGCCTCAAGGCCTCTGCCATGGGACTGCTGGCCGACGAATACCGCAGCGAACTCGTAAAGGATTCCGGCTGGACCGGCGTCGCCGAGGTGGAGGCGGGCGATGAGGAAGTTTCCACTCTCTACGGACACGAGCCGGTCTTTCTCCCGGCCGCGGCCGAGATGCCGACGAACACCGGCCTGGTGGTGCTGTCCGGCCGCGGTTCAGCCCTGGGCCGGGTCGGGGCGGACAAGCAGGTCCGCCTGGTGAAGGGGGACCGCGACGTCTTCGGACTCCACGGCCGTTCGGCCGAGCAGCGGCTCGCGATCGACCTCCTGATGGACCCCGCCGTGGGAATCGTGTCCCTCGGCGGCCGCGCCGGCACCGGCAAATCGGCGCTGGCCCTGTGCGCCGGCCTCGAGGCCGTCCTGGAGCGGGGAGAGCACCGCAAGGTGATCGTCTTCCGGCCGCTGTACGCGGTGGGCGGCCAGGAGCTGGGCTACCTGCCCGGTTCCGAGGCCGAAAAGATGAACCCATGGGCCCAGGCGGTCTTCGACACCCTCGGGGCGCTCGTCAGCCAGGAAGTCGTGGAGGAAGTGATGGACCGGGGCATGCTCGAGGTTATGCCGCTGACCCACATCCGCGGGCGCTCGCTGCACGACGCCTTCGTGATCGTGGACGAGGCGCAGTCCTTGGAGAAGAACGTGCTGCTCACGGTGATGAGCCGGATCGGGCAAAACTCGAAGATCGTCCTGACCCATGACGTCGCCCAGCGCGACAACCTTCGCGTCGGTCGGCACGACGGCGTCGCCGCCGTCGTCGAGACGTTGAAGGGGCATCCGCTCTTCGGCCATATCACCCTCACCCGCTCGGAGCGCTCGCCGATCGCGGCCCTGGTGACCGAGCTGCTCGAGGGGGCGGAAAGCTAGGCTTCGGTCTCCTTCGGCGGATCAGCCCGCCCGTCCACGCGTGCTCGTTCGTCCCCCGCTGAGGCGCAGGCTTCCGGACGGCCACGGCTGATCCGCCCCGGGGCTGGCTAACCTGTTCCCAGGAGCGTGCCGAGCACGTCGGAGGCCGCGATCGGGCCGAAGTCGCGGGAGTCGATGGAGGTTTCCCGGTTGTCTCCCAGCACGAACAGCTCTCCGGCCGGTACTGTCACCGTGCCGAAGTACACGCCGTCTACGGTCCGCTGGTCCACGTAGGGTTCCGTTGCCGGCCTACCGTCGATGTATAGCAGACCGTCCAGGATCGACACGGTCTGCCCTCCGTGGGCCACGACGCGCTTGATCAGGACGCCGGCGTCCGGTTCCCTGAAGGCGACCAGTTGCCCGGGGCGGATGCCCGCCAGATGTGGTGCGGCTTTATTCAGCCAGACGACGCCGCCGGCCGGGATTGTAGGTTCCATGCTTCCGGAGCTGACCGTGATCGGTTCGAGAACCCAGAGCCGGACAGCCGGCAGCCCGCCCAGACACACCGCTGCCACGGCCAGGGTCCGCCGCCGCACGGCACTCAGTCCTGTTCCGAGTCCCACTCCGCCCGGGCGGCCGAGACCGGACCATTCGGATCGGCCTCGTCGGCGCGGAGCCCCACCCGGAACTGCAGCATCATGGCATGGTCCTCGTGGGGCAGGTTGTGGCAATGAAGCATGTAGCGTCCGCGGTGCGGCCCGAAGTGGACCAGCAGGCGGACTGTCTCATTTTCGCCCACGTACACCACGTCCTTGGGCCCCTTCTCATAAGGGAACGGCGGCTTGCCGTTGCGGCTGAGAATCTGGAAGTCCACCAGGTGGATGTGCATGGGGTGGTGCCAGCCGCCCGAGGTGTTCTGGAGTTCCCAGATTTCCACGGACTTCGGGGCCGGATCCGCCAGGACCCTCTTGAAGCCGCTGGCGACGACCTCTTCCCAGGTCATGTCATCGATGGTCCAGATGTTGGTGGCGTCATCGTGTTTGACCCGGAACCGGCGTGTCTTGGTGGCGGCAGCTGCGGGAAGGTCCATCGGGTGGCTCCGGGCCAGCGTGGAATCCTGTTCCAGCTGCGGTCCGCCGTGTCGACGGCGTCCGCCACAACGTCGAAAGCCATGATCTTCCCTGTGTGGTCGAAGTCGCGGTTGTTCTGGTTGGAAAGGTTGCGCAGTTCGATCCGAGTCCCTGGGGCGTATTTTCGGAAATCGACCAGGACCTCATAGCGCTCCCCGCCGCCGTGGCGCCACGAGGCTGCGGTCTGCGCGGCAGGCATCAGCCCGGCGTCCGTAGCGACAACGGTGACCGGATCCCCGGTGCTCAGCGTGAACCTGTACGAACGCGAAACCGAGGCGTTGAGGATCCGGAAGCGGTAGACGCGGCGTTGGACCTTCATCACCGGCCAGGGCTTTCCGTTGACCAGTATGATGTCGCCCCATAAGCCGGAGTGCTCGCGGTCGTCACAGCCAAGCGAACCGTCGGCCGCAAACATCGCGTCACTGACGGTCAGCGGAATATCAAAGTCTCCTTGCGGGAGCAGGCCTTTCTCGACCGGATCGCTGATCAGGTACTGGCCGGCGAGTCCGGAGTAGACGTTCTGCGCGGTGAAATGAACGGCGTGATCGTGATACCAGAGGCTCCGGGCCGGCTGGTAGTTCGGGTACTGGTAGTCCTTGTAGAAGCCGGGCAGAGTGAGGTCGTTTGCATAGCCGTCGAACTGGGGAAGTGACGCGGAGCCGTGCAGGTGCGTGGAAGTGGGCAGTGCATGGCCGAACGTCGGATGCCGGCCGGCAGCTGGTTCCTCATGTGGACCACCGCATGGGTGCCTTGTTCTATCCGGATGGTGGGCCCGGGGAAGATTCCGTTATAGCCGAGGATGGGCGTGGTCAGGCGGGGAAGGATCTGCGCCTTGGCCAGCCTCTGCGTCAGGGTGTAGTGCTGGGTCCTGACCCCGTTGGCATCGACTGTTGTCTGGAAGCCAAGCGGAGGAGCCAATGTCAGGGGCGTCCGGTAGGGGCGGGGCATGTCGCTGTCCCTGAGCCGGCTCGCCGATTTGGCACTGGCGCCGGAAATCGGAACGGTCACAATGCCTGCCCCGACTAATCCGAGCCCTCCGATAGTGAGCGCTAGCCGCGGTGGTGCGCGAGGCCCATGGACAGCCTGGAGTCCCCGGGGCCTTCCAGGATGAGGGCGACGGCCTTGTCAGGAAGTTCGAAGACCAGGGTCGCGGCGAGTGATTCGCCCTGCCGCAGCACCATGTTCGCCTCCGAGCTCCACACCGGCTGCGCCGTGAAGGAGCCGAGGCCGGACACCGTGAAGTCGCGGGCGTCGAGCTGCACACCCTCGCTCTCCAGCGCGGTGATCCGGACGACGAGCCGCACTCTGTGAGTTCCCTCCGGCGGCTTGCCCGACAACGGACTCTGGTCCCTGGGCGGTGCCCAGCCGTCGACCTCCAGCGGCACGATTTCGCTGATGCCTGCCATGCCGCCCGGAACGAACGCCGCGGCGCCAAGCGGAACACTGGGCGCCGCCTTGGCCGTGAGGAACAGATAGGCCAGCGCCATTCCGAGGGCGCACAGCAGCGTGAGGGACATCAGCAGCGCCGTGCGTCCGGTGGCCGGGCGGGGCCTGGTCTCGATCGCTGGGCCGGACATGCGGTCATTCAATCCGCGGCAGCTTGGGAAAATCCTGTGCCTGTCCCGGCGCGGGCCACCCCCGCTAGCTGCCGATGCCCAGGTATGCGGCCGTTGGCCCGTGTCCCCGGACTTCCAGCGGCCAGTCCGGACGCCGGAAAGTGCCGGGTGTGAGGCGTACTTTCTGCACGTCCTGCGCCTTGCCTCCCCAGGACGCGCGGGTAACGCCGTTAAGTTCGTAGCCGAGGGAACGTGAGACCCCAAGTGACTGCTGGTTCCAGGCTGCAGCGTCGGATTCGGCGACCTCCGCACCCAGCCAGTCGAAGGCATAGAGCGCGACGGCGCCACGCATCTCCTTGCCGAACCCGCGGCCGTGCACATCCCGCCGGAGCCAGGAGCCTGTGGTTACGGTCTTCAGCGTTGCGAAGTTCTTCGCCCCGACGTCCTGGCAGCCGATGAACTTGCCGTCGTGCCAGACCCCCAGCAGCAGCGTCCACTCCTCCGGCGACAGAATGCCGCGGCAACGCCAGTACCACTGCGCCATGTTCGGGCCGAGTTCGTTCACGGACACTTCGGTCCAGGGGGTGCTGAAGGGGTTGCGGCCGGGTTCATGGACGCCGCTGCGAGCCGCCGCGACGGCCGCCGGGATCTCGTCATCGCGGATGGGTCGCAGGTCAAGGCGGGGTGTGGTCAGCGCGAGGCCGAAGGGCGGCCAATAGGTGGCGGGCTCAGTCATCCCGGAAGCCTAACGGCGCGGCTCCCTGGCGGCCAGTCAGCGGCCGGTCCTCAGCCGGACCCAGCGGTACGGCCGGCGGCGCACCTGTCGGTGGCGCCTGGGTGTCAGGCCACCGGGCCGGCGTCCCTCGACACGTCCCAGCTGATGTGCCGGCGTACGTCGGTAAGGTTCATGGATTCGGCCAGAAACAGGTCATCCAGCATGTACTCGTCCACGGCCAGGATCCGCAAGTAGTGGCCATACCCGGCTGGCTCGTCGTCAAGCCAGCGGCTCGCGACGCAGACGCCGGTGCCGGCGTCGATCCGCAGGAGGGTGCGTCCCGGCCGGCACAGCGGCGCTCCGGGATCGGCAGGGCGGTAGCCCGGGTTGGGGCTTGCCGTGGTTTCCAGGGCGGGGCGGCCTTCGTGGTCGACCTCGCTGATCGGTCCCAGTTCCACGGGATTGGAGTTCGGGAACTCCAGGGGCACCGGGGCGTTCCCTGCCAGCTCCACGGGGTCCAGGGCAGCGGCGAAGCGGCCGTTGCCGAAGCAGGGTTCGCCGTAGGCGGCCTCCGGACGGCGCCGGACCCGGCCCCCGTCGTCGTAGACCGGGGTGACCAGCTGCGGCGGGAGAAGCCATGATTTCCTCGTGGAACTTACGTAGAAGCCGTCCCGGGAATCATTGATGCCGGTGGTGCTGTGGAGGACCAGTGCATCGGCTGTCTCAAGCCGCAGGGCACCGGGACGTCGCAGCCATGCCCTGACCAGATCGGGCGCGCCGTCGGCGGCCGAGGCGGAATCTGGAAAGGGCCGGTCGAGGTATTCGAACCGCAGTGATTGCCACTTCCAGGGCGAGGACCGGCACAGGTTCCTGAACGCCGCCGCCTGTTCCGCCGGATTCCGAGGCGTGCGGGGCTCACGCCGGTTCCTGCTGTCCCATGCGGCCATATCCACAGTTTACGCGCGGAGCCAGCCGCGGCCGGGGAATTATCCAGTACCATCCGAGGGTGATCCAACGGCTCGATGAACTCGGAGAGGCAGGCACGCCGGCCTTCTGGCTGGTGCTTGCCGCCTGCGCGTATTTCGCGGTCATGGCGGTCCGCCTCACCGTGATCGACGTCCGGCACCACCTGCTGCCGGACCGGATCGTTTTTCCCTCGTATGCGGTCGCGGGGGTCCTCCTGCTCGGCGCCGCCGCGAGCCAGGCGTTCCAGGCCGGTGCGGCAGCATCCGGAGGCGGCACCGGCCTTTTCGGCGTGCCGGGGCTGCGCGTCCTGGCCGGGGGAGGCGTGCTCTGGCTGTTCTATTTCCTCCTGCGGGCCGCCTATCCGCCGGGCATGGGTTTCGGCGATGTGAAACTGGCCGGCGTCCTGGGCATGTATCTGGGGTTCCTGAGCTGGGGGCATGTCTTTGCCGGCACTTTTGCGGCGTTCTTGTTCGGCGGACTGTGGAGCCTCGGCCTCCTTGCCGTGCGGCGCGGGACGCTGAAATCGAGCATTCCCTTCGGACCCTTCATGCTCGCGGGCACCGCCGTCGCCATGCTGCTTCTCCCCGCCTCCTGAAGGGGTCCCCAGGCGGGCTCAAGGAGCCGCGGCGGTTAGGCTGGCGTCAGTGTGAGGGTGGTCTTGCCGCAGTTGATGCGGTGGTTGGATCCTGATCACCCGGTGTCTGGCTCTTAGGCTCGCTGCCGCCTTCGGGTTGGCGTCCATGCGTTTTGCCGGCACCGGGTGTGATGGACCGGCCGGCGTGACTTGATAGGAGCGTGGCATCGCCCCCACTGAGGTTTGTCCGCCGACCGGCCCAGCCGTCCTCTCAGGTGAAAGAAGGAGGCAACCACCATGGTTGTTGTTGGCGCCGATGTGCACAAGCGAACCCACACTTTTGTTGCCGTCGATCAGGTCAGCCGTGAACTGGGACAGATCACGGTAACGGCCGAGGAAAAAGGCCACCGGAAAGCGATCCGGTGGGCCAGGGAGCGTTTCGGGGACGACGTGCGCTGGGGAATCGAGGACTGCCGGCACCTTTCCGCACGGCTCGAGCGGGATCTGCTGGCCGCCGGCCAGGGTGTGGTGCGTGTTCCGCCCAAGCTCATGGCCCAGACCCGGGCCTCTGCCCGGACGCGCGGGAAGTCGGACCCGATCGATGCCCTCGCCGTGGCCAGAGCCGTGCTGCGCGAACCGGACCTGCCCGCTGCTCTGCACGACGATGAATCCCGGGAGCTGAGGCTGCTGGTGGACCGGCGGGAGGACCTGCTCAAGCACCGCACCGCCACGGTAAACAGGCTGTTGTGGCGTGTCCACGAGCTGGACCCCTCCATGGCGCCGCCTGCCCGGACGATGCATCTGGCAAAGCACCAGAACCGGCTCCTGTCCTGGCTCACTTCCCTGTCCGGGACGGTGGCCGAGATCGCCCTCGACGAACTCCGCGACACCATTGACCTCACCGTCCGGGTCAATGCCTTGGAAAAGCGGATCGCGGCACTGGTCAGGCAGGTCGCTCCCGCGCTGGTCGCCATGCCCGGATGCGCGGAACTGACCGCTGCGAAGATCGTCGGCGAGGTCGCGGGTGTCTCCCGGTTCAAGTCAGAGGCCGCATTCGCACGGAATGCCGGGGTTGCACCGGTTCCGGTCTGGTCCGGGAACACCGCCGGGAGGGTCAGAATGACCCGCTCGGGCAACCGACAACTCAACGCCGCCCTGCACCGCATCGCCATCACCCAGGCCCGGCTCGACGGACTCGGACAGGCCTACTACCGCAAACGCCTCTCCTCCGGAAACAGCAAGCCCGAAGCCCTGCGCTGCCTG
>JAODMS010000060.1 GCA_025464925.1 Arthrobacter sp. | reverse complement strand
GCTACTGCTCGGCGCCGCCGTGCAGGGGGTCGTCGCTGGCGTCGCTGTCTGGTGTTGCGCCGAGGTCCTCCGGGGGCAGGTCGATGTTCCCGATCGCCTCGGACATATTGGGCATTCCGGGGACGCTGTACGTATCCGGAAAGATGCCGTGGGCTTGTTCCTCGATCAGGGCCTCCTCTTCGCTGAAGCGGATCTCGTTCGCTTCGTCGCCGGCGTCGCCCGGGACGTCCTCGCTGAACTTTGACGGGTTCGGAACTATAAAGCCGTTGACGCTGTCTTCGCTGCTGCCGGTCATTGGTTCATCCTTTCGTAAGCCCCAATCACCTCAGCGTATGCCCGGCAGCTCAGGTATGACCCGGACGCAACCGGGGGACTTTCAGGAGCGCCGGAGGGGGATAGGGCTGATGCGCACCCCGGCAGTGTTGCATTGGGATGTCCGGATAAGGGTGCGCATGGAGCTGTTTGCCGAGATCCGCAGAGACGCCCGCGTTGAGGGTTTGTCCATCCGTGGGCTGGCAAAGCGGTATCAGAGCGGCAGGGAAACCGTCCGGCAGGCATTGTCGGATCCTCTCCCACCGGCGCGGAAGACTGCCGTGAGGTCGTCGCCCCGGCTGGAAGCGTTCAAATATGCGATCGATGCCATGTTGACGGAGGACACGACGGCGCCGAAGAAGCAGCGCATACCGCCCGCAGGATCCTGTCCGCTGTCCACAACCGGGGACAATTCTTATTCTTCTTCCTTCTGATCAGCAAAAAAACGACCCCACACCCGGTCCGGTGGAAGGGAATGCGGCGAATCCGGCTACGAGTGCTGTTAGCAACAGTGGCGTGTAGGGACATGACAAAAGCCGCCTCGAACGCAGTCTGCATGCCAGCAAGGGGGTCATCGGCCACCTTGCCTATCTCGGTGTGACCACAGCACCTGTAAGCGGGCGACAGCGAGGCAGACCACGGAGCGCATGGTCACGATTTGGACGCCAAGCCGCCGGCAACGCCGCCGAATCGGATAGCGCAAAGGGTGCCGGGATGCCGGCACGTGGGACAGAATGGGTCTATGACGCGAATCGCAATCATCGGCGGCCACGGAAAAGTGGCTAGGGAACTCTCCAAGGTCCTGGCTGCGGACGGGCAGGAGGTCACCTCCATCTTCCGCAACCCGGAACACGCGTCCGACGTCGCGGCAACCGGCGCCACCCCCGTCGTCCTAGACGTGGAGAACGCGACGACGGCGGAAATCGCCGAGGCGCTCTCGGGTCACGATGCCGTCGTATGGTCAGCCGGTGCCGGCGGCGGAAACCCCGAGAGGACCTACGCCGTGGACCGGGACGCCGCGATCCGTTCGATGGACGCTGCTGCCCAGTCCGGCGTCGGCCGCTACGTCATGGTGTCCTATCTTGGAGCCGGACCGGACCACGGAGTGCCCCGGGACAACCCCTTCTTCCACTACGCGGAGGCCAAGGCCGCCGCTGACTCCTACCTGCGCGGCACCAGCCTGGACTGGACTATCCTCGGCCCCGGCGCGCTCACGGACAAGCCGGGCAGCGGTCTGATAGACGTCCACGTCAACGAGACCTGGCAGGCTGCCGAAACCGCCCGCGCCAACGTCGCCCTCGTCGCTGGGGCCGTCCTGAAGCTGCCCGCCGCAATCGGCCGGACTATCGGGTTCCGTGACGGCAGCCAGCCCATCGCTGCAGCCCTGGAGGCGGTGGCCTAGCCCATTCGGGGAAAGTGGGCACATGGAGCAGCTGGCACTCGTTATCCGATTGCTGCACGTCACGGTGGTCGTTGAAAAGCATCACCGTCATCCACCACAACGTCATGGGGTCCGCGGAGAACGGCGCCCAGGGCGGATACCGCACGGTTCAAGGGTGGATTGGCGGCAGCTCACCGCTGAGGGCACCATACGTGCCGCCCCATCCGGACCGTGTCCTACCGGCATGTCGTCCGAGTACATTCCGCCCCCTACCTGCTCCTTGGATGCGCGGCACTCGGCGGCCGCGCTGGCACGGTCCGTTTCAGTCATGCCGCAGGGGAGGGGGTCCAGCTCCGTTTCATCAGGTAGTCCGAGGTTGAGCTGGGTTCGCAGTGTTCGGCTGGCGCTGTTCAGGCGGGACCGCACGGTGCCCACCGGGACGTCCATTGCCGAAGCAATGTCCTCATAGGTCAGGTCTGCCCAGGCGTTGAGCAGCAACGTTTCCTGATCGATCGGGGCCATGGACCTGAAGGTGCGGGCAATGCGTCCGGTAGCCACGGAGGCGTCCACCGGGCCGAAATCCGGTCCGAATCATCGCGCACGGCTTCGCGTGATGCCGCTTTAGCCGCGGTTTTCAGCATCTTGGCTTCAGCACGGTGGTGCCGTCGGAGCAGGTTGGTGGCGATCCCAAACAGCCAGGGCCGGGCATCTGTGCGCAGATCTCCCGCGTCCCGCCGACGATCATGGCCTTGCCGGGTGCCCCGATGAACTTGTGCATCCGGGCCCTGCGGTCCTCCCAGCGCGCCACCAGGTCGGCGGCCAGCGCCGCTATCCGTTGGGGCGCACCGTGGACGGCGTTCACGACGGCGACACTCGCTTCGATCCGCGTCCGCTCGGTATCGTCCGAGCCCATGGTCGCCTCGTCGTCGGCCCGGTCCAGGACTTCCACCGTGACCTCAGAAGCCGCGCGGCGTCGATCCCGGACTTAGGCCGCCTATCGTGTCCTGCTCCGGCGGAGTAGATTAAAGAAACACACGCTGCTGCCGGACAGGGTCACCGTCCGTGTAGCCAGCAGCACACGCCGACCATCCGGCAGGGTCAACCGGTGGGACGCTTGGGCCTGTGTCAGAAGTGAGCCGTGGCCGGGCGGCCGGCACAGTGCTTCGTCTGTTCCGAAACAACCGGGGCGGCGCCGTCCGCTGTGGTCTGCCGAGAAACACCGGACGCGGCGCATCCCACTACGGGAACGGACATTCTGACGGGAGTTACGATGCGCGAAATACTTCTTCCGTCCGGTGAAGCTGTCCCGGTGCTCGGGATCGGAACGTGGGGAATGGGTGAGTACCCCGGCAACGCCGCGCGCGAGACGGCGGCGATCCAGATGGCCCTGGATCTGGGGATGTGCGTGGTCGATACCGCCGAGATGTATGGCAACGGCGCCGCCGAGGAACTCGTCGGAAGGGCGCTGGCAGCACGCCGCAACGAAGCGTTCCTGGTCACCAAGGTCCTGCCGCATCATGCCACGCTGCGCGGAACCGTCGCCGCTTGCGAGGGGAGCCTGCGTCGCCTTGGAACGGACAGCATCGACCTATATCTGCTGCATTGGCGGGGCGTTGCTCCCTTGGCCGAAACGCTCGAAGCCTTCGAGTACCTGCAGCGCGCCGGAAAGATCCGGCACTGGGGCGTTAGCAACCTCGACGTGGCGGACCTGGAAGACCTTATGCGCCTGCCCGGGGGCCAGAAGGTCGCGACCGACCAGGTGCTGTACAACCTGACTCGCCGGGGCATCGAGTTCGATCTGTTGCCCCGCTGCGTCGGGAGGGGCATCCCGGTGATGGCGTACTCGCCCCTGGAGCAGGGTCGAATGCTGGACGATCCCGTGCTGGTCCGCATCGCAAC
>JAODMS010000058.1 GCA_025464925.1 Arthrobacter sp. | reverse complement strand
ACACGCTGCTCTGGTTCGCGATCACGTCCCTGATCGCCGTGCTGATCGGCATCGGCCTGGGCGTGCTCCTGCAGCCCGGCGCCAACACCGGCATCTCCCAGGAAGCCAAGTACGCCGGCAAGTCCGGCGATTGGTGGGCCTTCCTGACCGGACTGTTCCCCAAGAACTTCCTGGGCCTCGGCGCCAGCACCACCGTGACCGAAGGTGTGGCCACCACAGCGGTGAGCTTCAATGTGCTCCAGATCCTGGTGATCGCCATCGCCGTCGGCATCGCCGCCCTCAAGGTGGGCAAGGCCGCCGAGCCGTTCCTGGCTCTCAACGCCTCCGCGCTCGCCGTGATCCAGAAGGTGCTCTGGTGGATCATCCGCATCGCACCGATCGGCACCGTCGGCCTGATCGGCAACGCCGTGGCCGTCTACGGCTGGGACACCATCGGCTCGCTCGGCAAGTTCACCGTGGCCATCTACCTTGGCTTGGCCCTCGTGCTGTTCGTGGTCTACCCGGTCCTGATCCGCAGCCACGGCCTGTCCGTCAGGCAGTACTTCTCCGGCGTCTGGCCGGCCGTGCAGCTGGCCTTCGTCTCACGCTCCTCGATCGGCACCCTGCCGCTGACCCAGCGCGTGGTCGAGCGCAACCTGGGCGTCCCCCGCGCCTACGCCTCCTTTGCCGTTCCGCTGGGCGCCACCACCAAGATGGACGGCTGCGCCGCGATCTACCCGGCCATCGCAGCGATCTTCGTGGCCCAGTTCTTCGGCATCCAGCTGGACTTCACCCAGTACCTGCTGATCGCCCTGGTGTCCGTGCTCGGCTCCGCCGCGACGGCGGGCACCACCGGCGCCGTCGTCATGCTGACGCTGACGCTGTCCACGCTGGGACTGCCGCTGGCCGGCGTCGGCCTGCTGCTGGCGATCGACCCGATCCTGGACATGGGCCGCACGGCCGTCAACGTGGCCGGGCAGGCACTGGTGCCGGCGATCGTGGCCAAGCGCCAGGGCATCCTGGACGAGGCGCTCTACAACGCGCCGCGCAGCGGCGATCCCTTCGAGGACGACGCTGCACTCGCCGCTGACCCCTCGGCTGTTGCGGCTCCCGCAGCAGCGCCGGCCGCACGCGCCCTGGCCGGCGCAAAGGCGTAAGGCGGCGGCGGAAACACCGCTGACGAGGAAGTCCCCGGGAATCTCCCGGGGACTTCCTCGTTAAGTGGTAACAGTGACCGCGTTGCGCAGCTAGTGGCGGCCTCCGCCGATCACTCCCTTTTCAACAGCCTTGGCGGCGCCGTCAGCCTCGGCCTGGGTCAGGGTGCCGTCCGTGACAGCCGTGTCCAGCCTCGTCTTCAACGCTGCCGCCCGGTCCGCCTGGGCCTGGCTGCGCAGTTCCTCCAGGGCCGTCGTGACTTTGGCCTCGTCAATCCCCAGCGATGCCGCCAGGGACTTGGCAAGGGCCGCGTCCATCGTCGCGCGGTCCGGCTTCACGCCGTCAGCCGGCCGGGTGGCCGGCTTGTTGGCTTCGCGGAAGGCCCTCAGCGCCTCGGTGACCCTGGCCTCGTCGACGCCGAGCTTGGCCGCGAGTTCGGCAGCCTGCTGGACGCCGCGTTCGCCGCCATGCCCGCGGCCGCCGCCCCGCGGGTCTCCGGTGAAGCCCTCTGCCGCAACACTGGAGCTGGGCGTGGGGGTGGGTGTCGGCGTGGTGGCGGAGGCCACCCCCGTGATTCCAAGGCCGGCGCCGAGGGCCAGCGCCGCTGCCGAGAGACCGAGCGTAATTCTCTTCGTACGGAACATGTTTTATCTCCTGGATCTGCCGTGCGGTGACGGCTTCTTTGATGGGTGGTCCCTTTCAAGACGCAGGTCCAGTCTCTGCCGCCCGCTTCGGGCTCCGCTGTTCAGAACCTTTCATCTTCCTGTGAAGAATTCCGGCTGGTTATGCCGCTCCGGGACCTGATCCGCCCGCCCGCTGTCGAATCCGCAATAAACTTGCCCAAAGTGCAAACATGCACATAGTGTAAGCACGTGTCCGCATCCTCATCCGCCGCCGCCCCGCCGCCGCCAAGGGCGTCAACGCCCCCGTCCGGCGCCCCGGCCCCCTCGCGCCGCGAACTCAACAAGGCGGCCACGCGCCACGCCATCACCGACGCCACCCTGAGCCTGCTGCGCACCCGAGGACCGGGCAACTTCACGGTCGAGGACATCGCCGACGCCGCCGGGATCTCCCGCCGGACGTTCTTCAACTACTTCGGCAGCACCGAAGCGGCCATCGCCTCGGTGACCTTCGGGTTCCTGGACACCGCGCTCCAGCAGTTCCGGCTGCGCCCGGCCACCGAACCTATCCTGGAATCCGCCCGGGCCGCGCTGGTTGAACTGGCCGATCCGATGACCGTCGCCCCCATAGCCGAGCTCTACAGCATGGGGCAGAGCAACCCGCAACTGAGCCGTTCAGAACTGGAAGCCTGGGACCACTGCACGGAGCAGATTATCGACGCCGCCCGTGAGCGCTTCTCCCAGAGCGCCGGCGTCG
>JAODMS010000009.1 GCA_025464925.1 Arthrobacter sp. | reverse complement strand
CGGTTCCGCTACAGGAGCGATCATGGCTGACAAATCCCCCCGTCAAGCAGCATCCAAGAAATCCGGCAAATCCATCAAGGAAAAGCGGGCCGACAAGAGGACCGCTGCAGCGCCGCCCAGCTCCCTGGACAAGGCCACCAGCTCCAAACCGGTGAGTCCCAAAAAGAAGTGAGCGGCACCATGAGCCACCTCACCCTCGGAGTCCTTGCCGGCACGCGGAAACCTGACGAACGGCGCCTCCCGATCCACCCCCTCCACCTGGACCGCATCGCCCCGGAGCTCCGGCAGCAGCTGATCCTGGAAGAGGGCTACGGCGAGCGTTTCGGCGTTTCGGACGACCACCTGGCACCGCTCGTGGGGCGCCTCGTCCCGCGGGCGCAGCTGCTGGCCGAGGCCGACGTCGTCCTCCTGCCCAAGCCGCAGCCCGAGGACCTCGCCGAACTGCGGGACGGGCAGGTCCTCTGGGGGTGGCCGCACTGCGTCCAGGACCGGGCCATCACCCAGCTGGCGATCGACAAGAAGCTCACCCTGATCGCCTTCGAGGCGATGAACCACTGGGCCAGCGACGGCGGCTTCGGCCTGCACGTGTTCCACAAGAACAACGAACTGGCCGGCTACTGCTCCGTGCTGCATGCCCTGGCCCTGACCGGTTCCACCGGGGACTACGGCCGCCGCCTGAGCGCCGTCGTCATCGGCTTCGGGGCCACGGCCCGCGGCGCGGTCACGGCCCTCAACGCCCACGGCATCCACGAGGTCCAGGTGCTGACCAACCGCGGGGTTGCCGCAGTGGGCTCCCCCATCCATTCGGTGCGGATCGCTCAGTTCGACCACGACAACAAGGCGCCGTTCCTCAGCCATGTCATCACCGAGCGGGGCCGCGTGCCGCTTGCGCCGTTCCTTGCCGAGAGCGACATCGTGGTCAACTGCACCCTGCAGGACCCGAACGCGCCGCTGACGTACCTGCGCACCGAGGACCTGGACGCCTTTCGGCCAGGAAGCCTGATCGTGGACGTGTCCTGCGACGCGGGCATGGGGTTCAGCTGGGCGAAAACCACCACGTTCGCCGAGCCGATGTTCAAGGTCGGGGACCATATCGACTACTACGCGGTGGACCACAGTCCGTCCTACCTGTGGAATTCCTCCAGCTGGGAAATCAGCGAGGCGCTGCTGCCTTTCCTGGAAACCGTGATCACCGGCCCCGGGGCCTGGACCGCGAACGACACCATCCGCCGTGCGATCGAAATCCGCGACGGCGTGGTCCTCAACCCGGACGTATTGCAGTTCCAGCAGCGGAATCCGGAGTACCCGCACCTGCCGCTGGAGAGCCAGGACAGCTAACGGTTCCGCCCCGGGTCATTCTCCCGGGTTTCCGCTCCATAAAAAGGGCAGCCGCTGTGTGGATCCACGTGGCGGCTGTCCTTTTTTCGTGCGGAACAGCTAGAGTGTGGCGGCCGCGGGCTGCCCGCCCTGGCTCCGTCCGTCCCCCGGCCGGCATCCTTGCGGACAATCTTCACGAGCCGCCGCCGGTCCTTCACGTCCACCTTGAGCATGAGCTGGCCGCGACGTGCCAGCACGACGGCGACCGTCGCCGCGGCCAGTGCCGGCACCCCGCCGGAGACAAGGATGGCCGTGTGCGGATGCAGATGCTCGGCCAGCCAGCCGATCATCGGCCCGCCAATCGCCTGCCCGCCGATCAGCACCATGATGTACAGGCTCATCACACGCCCGCGGATGGCCATATTGGAGCTGATCTGGACCAGCTGGTTGGCGGCGGTCAGGAACATCAGGCACCAGAACCCGGCCAGCACCATCGCCGCCCCGAACCACACCATGGAGGGCGCCAGCGAGGCGAGGCAGAGCATCAGCCCGTACATTCCCGCCCCCAGCATCACCGTGCGAAGCCTCAGTTCCCGCCGGCGCGCGGAGGTGATGGCCCCGGCCAGCGCCCCGAGTGCCACCAGCGCGTTCAACAGGCCGTAGCCGCCGGCGCCGACGTCGTAGACGTTGTCCGCGAAGGCCGCCAGCAGCACCGGCAGGCTCATCGCGAACACGGCGATGAACCCGGCCATCAGCCACGGCCAATAGATGGTTGGTTTACTCAGGGCGTAGTTCAGCCCTTCCCGCAGCATGCCCTTGCGCTTGGGCGCCGGGGCGCTGATATGCAGCTGGTCCTTGCGCAGGGTCAGGAGCATGGCGACGGTGGAGCAGCACGCCACGGCGTTGGCGGCGAAGGCCCAGCCCGCGCCCACCGTGGTGAGCAGCAGGCCGGCGAGCGCGGGCCCGATCAGGCCGCCAAGCTGGAAGGTCGTGGAGTTCACGCTGATGGCATTACGGAGGTAGGCCGGGCCGACGAGTTCGTTGACGAAGACCTGCCGCGCGGGTTGGTCCAGCACGGTGACCAGGCCCAGCGCCAGGGCGATCACGTACACGTGCCAGACCTCGATCCGCTGGCTCAGCGCCAGCACCGCGAGGATGGCAGCCAGCACGGCTGCCACCGACTGGCACAGCATCAGGATCTTCCGCTTAGCGAAGCGGTCCGCCATCATGCCCGCCCACGGGCCCAGGAACAGCGAGGGCAGGAATTGCAGCGCCACCGTGATCCCGACGGCGGTGACGGAACCGGAGAGCTGGAGTACCAGCCAGTCCTGGGCAATCCGCTGCATCCAGATGGCGATCACCGCGATAAAGTGGCCGATCGCGAAGATGCGAAAATTGCGGACTTTCAGCG
Source organism: Arthrobacter sp. (assembly GCA_025464925.1). The sequence continues at coordinate 21,522 of JAODMS010000009.1, read as the reverse complement.
AGATGAAGGTGTGGCGCCATGGGATCCGCTGGCTGACGACGGCGATGGGCGCGGTGTTGGTGTCCGGCAGTGCAGTTACGTTGGCCTCTAACGGCGGAGGGGATGCCACAGAAAGTCCTCAAAGGAGCGGGTGAGCGGGGATGCCTTAACGCTAGGCTGGCCGCAACAGATTGTGGAAGCTTATTCACCGCATAACTCGCATTACGAAACGCAATGCGGCGCGAGAACGCCGCAGCTCAGGAGACCGCATGTTTGAACCCGCCCAGCTGCGATCCTTTCTGGCCGTGGCTGAAACACTGAGCTTCACCAAGGCCGCGGAACGGCTGGGCCTGGCGCAGCCGACGGTCAGCCAGCACGTGCGCAAGCTGGAGGCCGCCGCGAAGCGGGTCCTGGTGGCACGGGACACCCGGGACGTGCGGCTGACCGACAACGGGGACGCCATGGCCGGGTTTGCCCGCAGTATCCTGTCCGCCCATGATGATGCCTCCCGTTACTTCTCCGGATCGGCGATGCGCGGCCGGCTGCGCTTCGGCACGGCAGACGATCTCGCCATCACAGGGCTTCCACGCATCCTCCGGGAGTTCCGCCAAATCTACCCCCAGATCAACCTCGAACTGACGGTGGGGCAAAGCGACCAGCTGTACAAACGCCTGACCGCTGGCCAGTTGGACCTGATCTTCGTCAAGTGGGTCGCGGGAGCCAAGGCCGGCACCGTCGTCCGGCACGATTCTTTCGCCTGGGTGGGCCTGGAGCAGACTGCGCTGGACCAGGGCGATCCTGTGCCCCTCATCGCCTATCCCTCGCCGAGCCTCAGCCGGAAGCTGGCCATTGACGCCCTCGAATCCAGCGGGAGGACCTGGCGCATCACCTGCACCACCCGGCAAATCAGCGGGGCGCTGGCTGCCGTGAGGGCGGGAATCGGCGTCGCTGTGATGCCGTCCTCCCTGGTCCCCGACGATCTTAAGATCATCACCAGGCGGTTCGACCTCCCGTTCGTCGGCGACGTCGACTTCACCCTGATCCGGAATCCGCTCGCCAACGCCGAGGTGATTGAGGCGCTCACCCAGGCCATCGTGGGCCGCACCCTGCAGCGCTCCGCCTGAGGCCGCCATTGAACGCCGCTAGTACTTGATCTATCCTGACTGTGTCTGGGGTCAAGCAGAGGCCCATGACAGCGATTCGACAACGAACGCTGCTCCTTGTTGATGCCCTGCGGCGAGTGCACCGACAGCGTTCAGGATAGGCCGACGATGACGCCAGCCACGAACAAACCCCAGCTTCCCGCCTCGGCAGTCCATGCCACCCCGATGCGTCCCCTCGTGCCCGGCACGCATCGGGGCGCCCCAGCCCAGCACAGTCCGGCTCAGCATCCCGGCCGCGGCCGACGCGAGCCACACCGCGCGGCCCTGGCGGAGGCCGATTACGTCGGGAATCCGTACTGCGAGCGCTGTGGCACAGATGAATTTCTCTATCTGGAGACTTTTGTTCCTGCCATGCACCGGCGGGACGGGTCCGTCAGCAAACTGGGCGAAGTCACCTATTTCTGTTCCGGTTGCGATGACTTTTCCGCCCATGCCGTGCCCGTCTCCTGGGTGCCGCCCGGCTGGTACTTCGGCTGAGCCGGTTCCCGGCAGGCGCCGCTTCAGCCATCGGACGGCCCGACGGAATCCGGCCTGACAAAAAGCCGCCGGGCGGCCACCCGAAGATGCCCGCCCGGCGGCTGTATTGTCCGCCGGGGTCAGGGGCAGGTCCCTAAATCAGCCCGTCCGAGAGATGGTTCGCGGTGCCGAAGCGGTGGGCGGTAATGCTGACAGCCTGCTCGTGCAGGAACGGCAGCAGTTCTACGCGTCCGGCTTCCGTGACCGGGTGGGAGTACACGGCCAGGTCCGGGCGTCCGCCGGTGGCTTCGGCCAGGGCCGTTGCGCTCCCGCCGATCAGGCGGATCCGGGCGCCGGACAGTTTGCCTGCCTGGGCCAGGCTTCCGATGGCCGCGAGCCAGTCCGCGTCGTTCTCCACGGTGACGCCGACGCCCAGGCCGGACAGGACGGCGCGGAGCCGGGCGGGCAGTTCGACGGCGGTGGAAACCGTCAGCGCCGAGCCGGCGAGGATACCGGCAGCAACGGTGCGGACCAGAGCAGCCAAGGCCCTTTCTTCGGAAGGTTCGCCTTCGGAGAGGCGGACCGTCACGGGCAGCGGACGGTAGCGGAAGATGTTGCGTTCGGCGCTCAGCCCGGAGACGTCCTTGGCAGTGCCGAACTCGGCGGCCCAGGCGAGGGCGTCCGATGCCAGGGCACGCTGGAGCGGCTCGAGCTCGGCAGCGGTCAGGAATTCCTTGGCCGCACTCTCGAGCTGGCGGACGCCGGAGTGCGTGGGTGTTGCCGCGGCCCCGCCCTGTGCACGCGCGGTGCTTGCCCTGCTGACCCACTCGCCGAGCCCGGTGAGGTAATTGGGTCCGCCGGCCTTGGTCCCGGCGCCGACGGCGGACTTCTTCCAGCCGCCGAAGGGCTGGCGCTGCACGATCGCACCGGTGATGCCGCGGTTGACGTAGAGGTTGCCGGCCTGGACCGAGTCCAGCCAGATTCCCAGTTCCTCCGTGTCCAGGGAGTGCAAGCCCGAGGTGAGGCCGTAGTCGATCTGGTTCTGGATGGCGACGGCCTCCTCCAGGGTGTCAGCGGTCATGACGCCAAGCACGGGGCCGAAGAATTCGGTGAGGTGGAAGTAGGATCCGCGGCGCACGCCGTAGCGGACGCCGGGGCTCCAGAGCCTGCCGGTCGTATCCAGCCTGCGGGGTTCCACGGCCCAGTTCTCGCCTTCACCGAGGGTGGTCAGCGCGTCGAGGAGCTTGCCGGTCGCGGGTTCAATGATCGGGCCCATCTGGCTGGCAGGGTCCTCGGGGTAGCCGACCTTCAGGGAGGTGACGGCGTCGATGAGCTGGTTGTGGAAGCGCTTGGACTTGGCCACGGATCCCACCAGGATCACCAGGGAGGCGGCGGAGCATTTCTGGCCGGCGTGGCCGAACGCGGAGTAGGCCACGTCCTTGGCCGCGAGATCCAGGTCGGCGCTCGGGGTGACGATGATGGCGTTCTTGCCGCTCGTTTCGGCCAGGAGCGGCAGGTCCTTGCGGAAGGTGCGGAACAGTTCGGCGGTCTCGTAGCCGCCGGTGAGGATGACCCGGTCCACCGCGGGATGGGAAATCAGCTGCTGGCCGAGTTCACGCTCGCCCAGTTGGACCATGGTGAGGACGTCCCGCGGGACGCCGGCCTCCCATAGGGCCTCGATCATCACGGCGCCGCTGCGGCGGGCCTGCTTGGCGGGCTTGATCACCACGGCGGAGCCGGCGGCCAGGGCTGCGAGCGTGGAACCGGCCGGGATGGCGACCGGGAAGTTCCACGGCGGGGTCACTACGGTGAGTTTCGCCGGGACGAAGGTGGCACCGTCAACGTCGTCGAGCTTGCGGGCCGACTCGGCGTAATAGTGTGCGAAGTCAACGGCCTCGCTGACCTCGGGATCGCCCTGGTCGATGGTCTTGCCGGTTTCACTGGCCATAACTTCGAGCAGGTCCGCGCGGCGGAATTCCAGCATGTCGCCGGCGCGGTGCAGGATTTCGGCGCGCTCGGCGCCGGAGAGGGAGCCCCAGGCCTTGCCGCTTGCCACCGCGGTTTCGATCACGGTGTTAAGCGTCTGCTCGTCGTCGATAGTTGCCGCCTCCACCGCGGCGTTGCCGAGGGTGGAAGTTGGAACGCGGCCCAGGATGGCGCGGCCCCAGTTCCGGTTGGCCGGCAACGAGGGGTCGGTGTCCGGGGTGTTCTCGAAGGAGTCGTCCGGCAACGGTTCGGCCGGGAGGCTGCGGTTCTGCTGGCGGTTGGGCGGCGGGACCGTGTCGTCGAGCTTGGCGAGGGAGGCGAGGAATCGCTGCTTCTCGCGCTCGAAGAGGGTTTCATTCTCGCTGAGTTCGAAGACGGCGGACATGAAGTTGTCCTGGCTCGCGCCCTCCTCGAGCCGGCGGATCAGGTAGGCGATCGCGACGTCGAACTCGGCGGGATGGACCACCGGGGTGTAGAGCAGCAGCGAGCCGACGTCTTGTCTGACGGCTTCGGCCTGACCCTGGGCCATGCCCAGCAGCATCTCGAATTCGATGCCGGATTCCACGCCGCGCTGTTTTGCCAGCAGCCAGGCGAACGCAATGTCGAACAGGTTGTGGCCCGCGACGCCGATCCGGATGTTCCGGATCCGGTCCGGGTGCAGCGAGTAGTTGAGAACGCGCTTGTAATTGGTGTCCGACTCCTGCTTGGTGCCGCAGGTGGCGAGCGGCCAGTCATGCAGGGAGGATTCGACCTGCTCCATCGGCAGGTTGGCGCCCTTGACGACGCGGACCTTGATCGCGGCGCCGCCGTCAGCTCGGCGGGCAGCGGCCCAGTCCTGCAGGCGGATCATGGCGGCGAGGGCATCCGGAAGGTAGGCCTGCAACACGATGCCGGCCTCGAGATTCTTGAATTCCGGCTTGTCCAGGAGCCGGGTGAAGACCGCGATGGTCAGGTCCAGGTCCTTGTATTCCTCCATGTCCAGGTTGATGAACTTCGCCCTGGGGAAGGAGGCGGCGCGGGTAAAGAGCGGGGTGAGCTTCTCGACGACGTGCTCGACGGCCTCGTCGAAGGCCCAGGCGGAATGCGGGGCAACGGTGGAGGAGACCTTGATCGAGACGTAGTGGACGTCGGGGCGGGACAGCAGCGTGTGGGTGCCTTCAAGCCGGCGGGAGGCCTCGTGTTCGCCGCGGACCGCCTCGCCGAGAAGGTTGACGTTCAGCTTGATGCCGTCCTTGCGGATCTTGGCGATGGCCGGGCCCAGCTTGGTGTCCGTGGCGTCGACAATGAGGTGTCCGACCATTTTCCGGAGCACGTGGCGGGCGACCGGGATGACCACCTGGGGCAAGACCGGGGCCATGGTGCCGCCGAGGCGGACGGCGCTGCGCATGTACCAGGGCAGGAAGGCCGGTACCTTGGGTGCTAGCGCGGCGAGGTTGCGGGCGGCGACCTGCAGGTCCTCGGGGCGGACAACGCCGTCGACGAACCCGACGGTGAAGTCGAGGCCGTTCGGGTCCTTCAGAACTCCGGCCAGCTGCTCCGCCGAGGCATCCACGGGGACCTTGGCGGCTTCGACGAGCCAATGGCGTACCAGCCCGATGGTGTCCTCGGCGAGGGCCGCGGCCTCAAGGACCGGCGAGCCGTCCCAAACGGGGGCGTTCCCGGCTGCGTTGCCGGAGTTCACGCCGGATTCCGTTGAAATATTGGTCATGGCTGGTACTCGCACTTTCTCATCATGTGGATGGTCGTAAGGTCAGTATGAGCGCCGATTCCCATAAGATAAAGCGATGTTTTCCGAGCAGTACTAGTTACCAAAACCGATGCTTTAACCGCCCATTAAAGACCTCTCGCCGCCAGCCGGGATGGCAGGCGGCGAGGGCTGGTAACGACCCGGGCACGGCGGCTAGCCGACGGGGCGGTGCATTTCCACGGCTTCTTCGTGCCGAGGGCTGTCCGGGTTCATCAGGGAATGCCTGCGGCCGTAGCCGAAGTAGATGATCAAGCCGATGACCAGCCAGACGCCGAAGCGGGCCCAGGTCTCCCAGTGCAGCTGAAACATCAGGAACAAGGAGGACAGCACGCCGAAGGCGGGCACCAGCGGCATCAGGGGCAGGCGGAAGGTCCGCGGGGCATCGGGCCTCTTGTAACGGAAGACGATCACCGCCAAGCAGACGACCACGAATGCAGCCAGGATGCCGATGTTGGTCAGGTCGGCCACGGCCTTGATCGGGAACACGCCGGCCAGCAGTGCGGAGGCGATCCCGGCGATCCAGGTGACGCGCTGCGGCGTGCCGTGACGGTCCGTCTTGGAGAACCAGCCCGGGAGCAGGCCGTCGCGGCTCATCGAGAACCAGACCCGGGTTACGCCGAGGAGGAAGGTCAGCATCACGGTGAGGATGGAGAGCACCGCGAACACGGAAATGATCGTCGCGATCACGGGCAGGCCCACACCTGTGAAGGCGGAGGCGAACCCGGCCGTGGGATCGATGTCCCGGTAGTTCTGCATGCCGGTGAGCACCAGGGTCGCCGCCACATAGAGAAGCATTGCGATGACCAGGGAAAGGAGGATGGCCTTGGGCATGTGCTTCTTGCCGTCGGTCGCTTCCTCGGCTGCCGTACTCATGGCGTCATAGCCGAACACGGCGAAGAACACGGTGGCGGCCCCCGCAAAGACCGGGCCGATTCCGCTGGGCATGAAGGGGTTGTAGTTTTCGGCGTTGATGTAGAAGATGCCCAGGCCGATGATGAACAGGATCAGGACGACCTTGACGGCCACGGCCACCAGCTCGAAGCGGCCGAAGGTCTTGGTGCCTCGGGAGAGGATCCAGGTCACGATCAGGCAAACGACAATGGCCGGAATATTAACGATGCCGCCCCTGCCCTCGTCCGCCGTCGAGGCCATCCAGAGCGGCATGTCAACCCCGATGCCGGAGAGGAACGCGCCGAAGTAGCCGGAGATGCCGATCGCCACGACGGCAACGATGGCAATGTATTCCAGCAGCAGGTCCCAGCCGATGAACCAGCCGATCACCTCGCCGAGGGCCACGTATCCGTAGGTGTAGGCCGAGCCCGCCCGCGGGATCATGCCGGCAAATTCCGCGTAGGACAAGGCGGCCGCAGCCGAAGCCAGCCCCGCGATCAGGAAGGAAAAAAGCACCGCCGGACCCACGCCGGGTTCCGTCTCGCTGCCGTGGGCCACGAGGCCTGCGAGGGAGAAGATGCCGACGCCGATAATGCCGCCGACGCCGATTGCCGTGAGCTGCCAGAGGCCAAGGCTCTTGAACAGACCGCTGTGTTTGTTTTCCACCTCGATGTCATCAATGGGTTTCTTCCGCATGATCGACTGGGTCAAATCTTGTGTACTCATCAGGGTCTCCTGCGTAGGTGAGGCCTATCGATCCACCCTGTGACGGGGGTTACTCAGTATCAACAGTATGCAAGCCTGATCACATTAGATAAAGTGAATTCTCCTAATCGATAAGGATTAGAATTCACAAAGGAAGACCGATGCTCGACGTCCGGCGTTTGCGGCTACTGCGTGAACTGAAAATCCGGGGCACCCTGGCCGAGGTCGCCGAAGCGCTCCAGTACAGCCCCTCATCGGTTTCGCAACAGCTGGCTTTGCTGGAAAAGGAAGCCGGCGTCGAACTGCTCCGGAAGACCGGACGCCGGGTGCAGCTGACCCCTCAGGCCGAGGTCCTGGTAGCCCACACGGCCCAACTGCTGGAGACCCTGGAACAGGCGGAAGCGGAACTCGCTGCCTCCCTCACCACGGTGACCGGCACGGTGCGGATCGCCGTGTTCCAGTCTGCCGCGCTGGCGCTCATGCCCGATGCCCTTACCCGGATGTCGTCCAGCTACCCGGAGGTCCGGGTGGAAATGACGCAGCGGGAACCGGAAACGGCGCTCCATGAGACCTGGGCACGGGACTTCGACCTGGTGATCGCCGAACAGTACCCCGGCCACGCCGCTCCCCGCCACGCCGAGCTGGACCGGGTCCCGTTGACCAGCGACGCCATCCGGCTCGCCGCTCCCCCGCCTTCGCCCGACCGGCCTGCCATCAAAAACCTTGCGGACACAGCCGGACTGGCCTGGGTGATGGAGCCCCGCGGGGCGGCATCACGGCACTGGGCCGAACAGGCCTGCCGGAGCGCAGGTTTCGAACCCGACGTCCGCTTTGAAACGGCGGACCTCCAAGCGCAGATCCGGCTGATCGAATCAGGAAATGCTGTCGCCCTGATGCCGGACCTTGTTTGGACGGGCCGGGAAACGAGCGCGCAGCTGCTGGACCTGCCGGGTGCTCCGCGCCGGACGGTCTTCACCTCGGTCAGGCGTTCGAGCGCGGAACGGCCCGCCATCCTCGCCGCACGGCAAATCCTGGCGGCAACGGCGGCCTCCATCGCCCCGGCATCCGGAGCAATGCCGGCATGACCCCTGGTGCCGCTAGAATCTGGACGGGCTGCTGCCGAGCTGCCGGCGTCCGCCATGTGCCCCGGCCCACAGCGCCGGCGCAGGCCCCGCGCTAGACTGATGGCGTTATGAATCGCACAATGTTCAAGTCCAAGATCCACCGCGCCACGGTCACGCACGCGGACCTTCACTATGTCGGTTCCGTCACCGTGGACCTGGATCTGCTGGAGGCGGCCGATATCCTCCCCGGCGAGCTTGTGGCGATCGTCGATGTCACCAACGGCGCCCGGCTGGAGACCTACACCATCGCGGGCGAGCGCGGTTCGGGCGTCATCGGGATCAACGGGGCCGCCGCGCACCTGGTGCAGGAGAATGACATCGTCATTCTGATCACCTACGCCCAGATGACCACGGCGGAGGCAAAGGCCTACGACCCCAAGGTGGTCCACGTGGACCAGGACAACAAAATTGTCCGGATCGGAAATGACCCCGCGGAGGGGATCACGCCCGGGCTGATGCGCCCCCCGCATGCGCTGAATAACGCCTCCTTCAACGGAGATTCAGCCGCATGGCCGGACGGACACTCCGCGTAACAGGCCCGGCCGCCGCATAAAGCTGATTACTGTGGGATGGTGACTCCCCTCCCTCACCCGCCGGCACTGGCGCGGATCCCCGCATGCTAGGCGTCCTGGCGGGCTTTTTCGTGGTCTGGTGCATCATTCTCGTCGGTACGTTCGTCGGCCGGCGGGATATCCTCGGCGACAATGCCCGCTCCGTGCTCAGCGCCCTGACCTTTTTCGTGGCGAGCCCCGCCCTGCTGTTCGAGACGCTTGGCAAAGCCAAGCTCCATGACATCTTTGCGGCGCCGCTGCTGGTGGCCGCCGTGGGTGCCGTGGCGACGGCGGCGCTGTTTTTCGGAATCGTCCGGTTCCTGCTCAAACGCTCCTTGCCGGAATCCCTCGTGTCCTCCATGAGCGCCTCCTTTGCCAACTCGGCCAATCTGGGTATTCCCATCGCTGTGTTTGTCCTGGGCGATGCAAGCTTTATAGCACCGCTGCTGATCTTTCAGCTGGCCTTCCTTACCCCCCTCTTCCTGATGGTCCTGGATGCCACCACCAGCACGCACCGCACCACGCCGCTGGGATTCGTGCTCATGATCCTGCGGAATCCGATGATCGTAGGATCGGCCCTGGGACTCGTGGTGGCCGGGACCGGCTGGCAGGTGCCCGAGCTGGTCATGCAGCCCATCCACCTGATCGGCGGCGCAGCCATCCCGGCCATGCTGATCGCCTTCGGCATGAGCCTCAATGGTTCCCGACCACTGCAGGCTGCGGCCGGACGCCGGCTCGATGCCTTGCTGGCCAGCGGGTTCAAGCTCGTCGTCCACCCGCTGCTCGCGTATCTCTTCGCCCGGTTCGCGCTGGCCTTGGAGGGCACGGCGCTCTTCGCCGTCGTGGTGACCTCAGCCCTGCCCACTGCGCAAAACGTATTTGTCGTCGCCAGCCGGTACCGGACCGGACTCCCCGTAGCCAAGGACACCGTGCTGATCACGACGGTGGTTGCCGTGCCGGTCATGACCGCGGTGGCCCTGCTGCTCGCCTGAACCGGCCGTTCAGCAATCGTCTCACGGCATTTACATACCCCCGAGGCGGAGCTACATTGAGTATCCGACTGGTGGCCTCCTGGCACCAGTGTGGGCAATGACGAGAACGTTCTGCACTCCAGCGACGAGGCTGTGCGACGCGTGCAGCCGGTAAGGACACGACGATGAGCCCAACTCCAAAGCAGCCAATAACCGATGACAGCATCAAGGTGCGCCAGCTCAGCCACTACCAGTTCAGCTGGGTGGCGGGCGATGCCGGTAGCCCCGGCACCTGGACTCTGCAGCTGGTGCTGGACGAAGGGGCCTGGGAGGAGGTCCTGACGATCGACGCGGATGACGCTGACAATCTGCAGGATCTTCTGTCGACGGCGGATACCGTCTTTTACGACGTGAGCCGGCAGACCCTGATGTTCGGGACAACGCCGGTCGGCCATCACTGAGTGCAGGTGTTTCCGGACCTGCTACTGAGGTGCTAGCCCTTCGGCAGCCCCGCCAGCAGCCGCGCGCAGCGGATAAAGCCCAGGTGCGAATAGGCTTGGGGATGGTTGCCCAGGTGGGTCTCCGTTCCGGGATCATATTCCTCCGGCAACAGCCCCGTCGGCCCGAACAGATTCACCAGCTGATCGAACAGGTCCCACGCCTCCTCGGTCCGGCCCACCGCCACATAGGCCTCGATCAGCCAGGTGGTGCAGATGTGGAACCCACCCTCCAGGCCCGGCAGTCCGTCGTCGTACCGGTACCGGAAGACGGTGGGACCGACCCGCAGTTCCCGCTCCACCGCCGTGACAGTGCTATGGAAGCGCGGGTCGTTGACGTCCAGCAGGCCGGAGAGACCGATGTGCAGCACGGCCGCGTCGAGGTCCGGACTGTCGTACGCCACGGTGAAGGAGGAGGCGGCCTCGTTCCAGCCCTCGCGCAGGACCTGCTCCCGGATGGCGGCGGCCGTCGGTTCCCAGGCAGGAACCGGGGTCTTGCCGTGGCGTGTGGCTGTGCGCAGGGCCCGGTCCAGCGCCACCCAGCACATCACCTTGCTGTATACATGGTGCCGGGCTGCCCGGCGGGCTTCCCAGATTCCGTGGTCCGCCTCATCCCACCGGGCCAGGACCGCCGAGGCCATCTGGACCATCAGCTCCCAGTGGTATTCGGACAGTGCGCCCTGCGAGGCACTCAGGGCATCAATCAGTTCGGCGATCGGACCGAAGACATCCAACTGGACCTGGTGGTCCGCGGCGTTGCCGATCCGGACCGGGCGGGAACCCGCGTAGCCCGGCAGGCTCTCGATGATGGCCTCGGTGGACAGCGGAGCCCCTGTCACTGAATACAGCGGATGAAGCCATTCCGGCCCCGGCGCATGGGCCAGGATCCGGCCAAGCCAGGCCAGGAAACCTTCGGCCTCCGTCGTGGAGCCGAGGTCCAGCAGCGCGTTGACCGTCATGGCCCCGTCGCGCAGCCAGCAGTACCGATAGTCCCAGTTCCGGGTGCCGCCGATTCCTTCGGGCAAGGAGGTGGTGGGAGCGGCCAGCACGGCGCCGGTGGGCTCGTGGACCAGTGCACGCAACACCAGCGCGGAGCGGCGGACCAGGGACGGCTTCACCCCTGGTAGTGCCAGGCTTTGGACCCAGCGGCGGGAATGATGTGCGACGGCGGCGCGAAGGTCGGTTTCATCGTCCGGGGCGGCCGGCCGCGGTTCCGTATCGCCACAGCGCATATTCAGTACGACGGCCCCATGCCGCAGGTCGACGTCCGCCGTGGCGGTGGCGTGCCGGCCGTCCGAGGAGATGGAGAAGTTGACCCCGGGCGCCAGCAGCGCGATCGGATCGGCCGTCCCCAGGACATGCAGCTCCGTGCCGCGCGCCTCCATGCTGAAGGGCGCATTGCCGTAATCCGGCCGGGGCGCAAACACGATCCTCGCCGGGCCGGTGCCGGAGAGGACACGGATCAGGCTGGTGATGCCTTCCGGCGCCGGTTCCAGGTAATCGGTGACGGTGACGTCCGCCCAGCGGGTTTCCACGATCATGGTGCTGTCCACATAGCGCTGCCCGAGGACCTGTGAGGCCTTCACCGGTTCCACCGAAAAATGCCCTGCCGCATCCCCGCCGAGGAGGTGGGCGAAGAGCGAACCGGAGTCCGGCAGCGGGTGGCTCATCCAGCAGATCTTGGCGTCCGGCGTGATGAGGGCAGTGGAGGAGCCGTTGCCGATCATGGAGTGCCGCTCAAGCCCCACTGCATCTTCGCCAAACAGCCAGGCCCGCCGAAGTTCAAAGAGGATGGCCAGGACTCGGGAAAAGGCCTCCGGGTCCCTGAGCCGGTGGTCGGCGGCCGTCGGCCCTTCCCCCACCCGCAGGCCCAGGTCAGGTCCGCGGAGCGTGGCCAGGGCAAGTTCATCACTGAATGCGTCCCCGGCGTAGAGGGCTGCGCTCACGCCGAGCATGGATCGGAGGTGCTCCAGGGCGGCGGCCTTGGACGGTTCGACGACGGACAGGTCCAGAACCGAGCCGTCCACGATGAAGAACAACCCGTGTGCCCGGGCGATGTCCTCCGCCTGCTGCGTCGCCGTCGCCACGACATCTGGCGGGGCGTGCTTGGTGTGGACCGCCACCGCCACTGGTTTGCGCTCGACGCTGATGCCCCGGTGGGCTCCCACGGTTTCGGCGAGCGCCTGGCTGGCCTGCTGGAGCACGGATTCGGTGGCCAGGGACAGGCCATGCGCAAATCCCATGTCAAACTCGGCGCCATGGGAACCTACGAGATACACCTCGGCGGGGAGCCGGGAGACTGCGGCCAAATCGCGCAGGGACCGCCCAGAGATGACGGCGGCATGGGTGTTGGGCAGGGCCGCGAGGGCGCGGAGGGCAATGGCGGCGCTGGCCAGCGGCAAAGTCTCGGTGGAAATGCCTTCCGCCGCACAGAGGGTTCCGCCATAGTTGCATGCCACGAGAAGCCCTGGCGTGCGGGCCAGGATCTTGAGATCGGCCAGCAACTGGGGCGTCAGGCCGTCATCCGCGGCCTCAGTCTGCACAAAGGCGCGGAGCAGGCCCAGCGGAAGGGATTTTGTCAGGAGGGCGGAGTCGGCCAAGGATTGGTTAAGTCGAGTGGGCATGGGCGGGATCCTTCAGATAGTCCCAAGGCCTGCATGAGAATCGTCCCTAGAGGACACACTTTAAGTATCGTCCCTGCCCGTTTCGGCCACGTAACCCGGCGGTTGCAGCTGTGTAACGTCAGCAGTTGCGCGGTTTGTACTCGTAGGCCCCTGCATCCGCCGCGCTGGTTCCCTTGCAATCCCCGTTTTCAGGCACCTGTCCTCCAGCCAGGTCGCCGGAGAAGGGGCTCATACCCGCCCGGTCGATAGCGGGGCTGCTCGTAGCCACCCGGTCGATAGCGGGGCTCGTGCTCTTCAGGTGAAGGTCAGCTGGCGCGTTCACAAAGGCCGCTGGTGCGGTAGTCGATGTGCCGTCCGGGGCAACATTAGTCGGACCATTGAGCACATTCTGTTCTTCGGTCCAGCCGGAGCCGTCCATCCAAAGCGAGTGGCGAACAGCTACCAGGATGTTTCCCCTGATGACCGATGATCTTGGGCATGACGCATGGCACACCACCGCCTGGGATTCGCTTCCGTTCAGCCAGACGGTGTTGTGTTCAAAGATGGTGCCGTTGGTCGGGCCAAAGGAAGAAGCCGGGCCGCGTGCGATCAGACCTGTCGCCTGGGAACACTTGGCGCCGCAGCTCGCCCGGATCAGGTTATAGCTGAAGGTATTACCATCAGCGGTTCCATCAGAGCGACCGAGCTCAGAAAAGACATTGTTGTCTATAGCCACGTTGTGGTGGATCCTGTTGCGATTGCCGTTGTAGATTTCGATGGCGGCTCCGTCGTGACTGAAGTCGTAGGAGGTCGCGGTGGAACCGGTGATCGTGTTGCCGGAAAATTCGTTGTCATTGCCGTTGATGAGTACGCCAAATGCGCCGGAATCGTCACTGCAGTTCACGGCGTCGGGGGTTTCGCAGCTTACCCCCGGGGTATTCACGTTCATGATGTTGTTGTCGGCGAGCGTGTTATTCAAATACTTGCCGAAATCAGAGCCCTTGCCCACCTGGATTCCTGCCGCGTTGTCTACAGCGGTGGAATTTTTCACGACGCCATTGTCACCGTAGACGCCGAAGCCCGCGTAGCCGCACCCCTCGGCGCGCAGTCCGTCCACGGTAATGAAGTTCCCGTTTAACCTGACGCAGTTTCCCGACTGCCCCACGAGGATCGTCGGGAGGCTTCCGCTTCCATAGCTCTTCAGGGTGATGGCCGATCGGGCCGTTCCGCTTCGGTTAACCACAACACCGCCCGTCCACGTATCGCCTCTGCGAAAGCTAACGGAATCCCCGGGTTTAAGACGAGTGCTGTTGATCTTGGCGAGTGACTTCCACGGGGAGTCGGCCGAGGTCCCAACGTTGTTGTCGCTGCCGGCATCACTGAGGTAATAAGCCGTTCCAGCGGCAGGTACCGGCGACGACGCAACCTGGAGCAGTCCCCCCAACAGCAACAGGGTAATCAGCGTCGCAGCAGTCGGGGCCTTGATCTTCATTGGTGCACCTGGATTGTTGGCATGTATCCGGGACGGTGGGTGCTGCCACCTGCCGGCGGACCAAGTCGACACCCTGAGAGCCTTAACCGTAGGAGCGTGCCACGGCGAAGTCAACGGTAAGGCCGGGGCCGCGCAGGGGTCAGAGCCCGCGCCCGGCATGTTCCTTCCTGCCCTCCTCAGCGGGGAAAGCCCCGACGGCGAACTGGGCCCGGCGGCCGGCGCGGCCGCCGTCGTCCGCTCCTTCTCGGCCAACCGCCAAGGACGCCAGCGGCAGCCCGAAGACGCCGGAATGTTGCCGCTACACCCGTGGGAGACCGGCGGCCTGGGCCAGGAGCTCCACGGAACGCAGCCGCTCGTCAACGCCCGTGCCCTGGTGCGCAACGATCAGTTCATCGGCGTCGGCGTGCTTCGTGAACTCGTTCAGGTATTCGATGACGGTGTCCGGAGTGCCGATGGCGGAGTACCTCATCATCTGGCCCATGTGCTGGCCCTGCGGCGAGTCGAGGATCATGTCTGCCTCGTCGTCGCTGAACTCCCGGCCGTTGCCGAAGAAGAGCGAGACACGGGCGCGCAGGGTGTCCCGGAACATCGCCTGCGCCTCGGCCGCCGAGTCCGCCGCAATCACGTTGACGCCGGCGATCACGTACGGGGCGTCGAGCTGCTCGGAGGGCTTGAACTCACGGCGGTAGATGGCAACGGCGTCCTGCAGTGCGTTGGGGGCGAAGTGCGAGGCAAACGCGTACGGCAGGCCCAGCTGGGCGGCCAGTTTGGCCCCGAACAGCGAGGAGCCGAGGATGTAGATCGGCACCTTGGTGCCCTTACCGGGGGTCGCTTCCACGTTCGGAATCCGGGTGGGGCCGCTCAGGTAGCCCTGGAGTTCCAGCACGTCCTGCGGAAAGCTCTCTGCAGACATCGGATCGCGGCGCAATGCCCGCATGGTGTTCTGGTCGCTGCCCGGCGCGCGGCCCACACCCAGGTCAATACGCCCCGGGTACAGGGTTGCGAGCGTTCCGAACTGCTCGGCGATCGTCAGCGGCGAGTGGTTGGGCAGCATGATGCCGCCGGCACCGAGGCGGATGCTCTCGGTGTGGGCGGCGATGTGGGCAATCAGGACGCTTGTTGCAGACGACGCGATGGCAGACATGTTGTGGTGCTCGGCATACCAAACGCGTCGGTAGCCCAGTTTCTCGGCGAGCTGCGCCATGGCCACGCTGCCGGCGAAACTCTCCGCCGCCGTCTGGCCCTTGCCGATGGTTGCCAGGTCAAGGATGGAAAGCGGAACAGTCATGGAAAAGCCGGCCTTTCGTAGCTAAGCATTGTCACGCGCCCACCGGATTCCGGTGCGGGCACTTTAGCGTCAACGACGGCGCGCCGGTGGTTATTTCTTCATCACCTCCGCGTCCTTGGAACGACGGGACTCTGTCGGGGCCGGACGGTTGCGGGAAGTTCCGGTCAGGATTCGGCCGCGGATACGACCTACCTGCGCTGTGTCCCTCCGGCCAGCAGCGGCTCGACAGCAGCGGTCCCTGAGCGGCTCCGCTTCGCCGGGGCACCCTCAACCAGGTCCTCTCTTTGTCTTGGTGCGCGGCTAAGCTATCGGCATGGCCATCAAATCCACCGCAGACAAAGTCGCCACCATCCAGAAGGGGTACGCCCTCGAGGGTCCAGCGGTCGAGCTGGGAGCCGCGATCATTGACGGCGAACTCCACAGGGACGCTCCCGTCCGTTTGCCATTGGCCATGATGAACCGGCATGGCCTGGTGGCCGGCGCAACCGGCACGGGGAAGACCGTCACCCTCCACATGATGGCGGAGCAGCTTTCCACCGCCGGAGTGCCGGTGTTCCTGGCGGACCTCAAGGGCGATCTCTCCGGGCTCGCCACGGCCGCCACGGGCAGCGAAAAGCTCCTGGCACGCACGGAGAGCATCGGCCAGCCGTGGTCCGGCAAGACGTTCCCGGTAGAGTTCCTGGCTCTTGGCGGCGACGGCAACGGCATCCCGGTCCGTGCCACCATCACCTCGTTCGGCCCCATCCTGCTGTCCCGCGTGATGGAGCTCAACGACACCCAGGAATCCAGCCTGCAGCTGGTCTTCCATTTCGCCGACAAGAACAACCTGGAACTGATCGATCTCAAGGACCTCCGGGCCGTCATCCAGTTCCTCACCTCGGACGAGGGCAAGGACGAACTCAAGGAGCTGGGCGGGCTTTCCAAGCCAACCGCCGGCGTCATCCTCCGGGAACTGGTCACTCTCGAGGCGCAGGGCATGGAGAAGTTCTTCGGTGAACCCGAGTTCGATACCGCCGAGCTGCTGCGCACCGCCCCGGACGGCCGCGGCGTCGTGAGCTGCCTGGAACTCCCTACGCTGCAGACCAGGCCCATGCTGTTTTCCACCTTCCTGATGTGGCTGCTCGCGGACCTCTTCGAGGATCTGCCGGAAGCCGGCGACCTGGACAAGCCCAAGCTGGTGTTTTTTCTGGATGAGGCGCACCTGCTGTTCAACGGGGCTTCAAAAGCGTTCCTGGATGCCATCACCACCACCGTGCGTCTGATCCGGTCCAAGGGCGTCGGCATCTTCTTTGTGACCCAGACTCCGAAGGATGTCCCGGCTGACGTGTTGGGGCAGCTGGGCAACCGGGTGCAGCATGCCCTGCGGGCCTACACCCCCGAGGACGCCAAGGCCTTGAAGGCCACAGTGTCCACCTTCCCGATCAGTGACTACGACCTTGAGGAGACCCTCACCTCCGCCGGAATCGGCGAGGCCGTCGTCACGGTCCTGAACGAGAACGGCGCGCCGACTCCCGTGGCGCTGACCCGGCTCCGCGCCCCGGAGTCCGTCATGGGCCCCAGCGCCGATGCGCTGATCTCGAGCACCGTGGCCGGCTCCGCGCTGCTCCCCAAGTACGGCACGGCCGTGGACAGCATCTCCGCTTATGAGAAAATCACGGGCAAGGCATCGGCCGGAGCCCGTCCGGACGGCCGGGCCGCCCTTCCGGAAGGCGGGGCCGCTCTGGACCGCGACGCCATCGACGCCGATGCCCGGCGGATCGAGGAGGAGATCCTGGGCCGCCCGAGCAGCCGGCCCGCCCCGGCACCGGAGCGCCAGCCGCAACGGCGGGCGCCGCAAAACGCGGGAAGTGGCGCGGCCGGCGACCTGGCCGGAGTCCTCGGCGGGGCGCTCGGCGGGGGCCTCCAAAGCATGGCCCGTTCGCTCGGGACCCAGCTGGGCAGGGAACTGTTGCGCGGAGTCTTCGGCACAGCCTCCAGGCGCCGCCGCCGTTAGAGAGTCCCCCCGCTGCCTGCACGGGAGCGGGCCCTGCGTCGCTAGGGGTATCCGTGACCTGTGGTTTCCTGAAGGGTGCAGGTAACGTAAGGTACGTGCAAATGAGTCAGGCGTTGGTCAGGGCCGCAGCCGGATGGTTGCTGGTCCTCATGCTTGCCGTGGCCGGGGCCATCGTTGCGGTCAATCTGGTCAACGACTCCATCGCGAGCCCGCAGCAGCCGGTCCGCGAGTATCTTGCCGCCTTGCAGAAGGGCGAGGGTGAAAAAGCGCTGGGCCTGCTGCGCGCCTCGGTACCTCAGAGCAACGCCGCCATGCTGGACGGAACGGCGCTGCAGACTGCGGCCGCCCGGATTACGGATGTGGAGTTCGGCGAAGCCGAGAACCGGGGCGGGAACCGGGTCATGGTGCCGATTGACTACAGCATCGACGGACGCCGACTCCGCACCGAATTCCTGTTGGAGCGGTCCGGCACGGAATGGCTGTTCTTCGACAGGTGGTCCTTCGTCCCGGCCACGCTTCCGGTCCTGGACGTCACCGTGGTCAATTCCAACGAGGCCACGCTCAACGGTGTGCCGGTGAGCATGCCCAACGGCCGCAACTCCTTCGCAGTCTTTTACCCGGGCGAGTACGACGCTTCCCTGAACGGCCAATATTTCGCAGCCCCGTCCACGCAGGCCGTCCTGTCCGGCCGGAACGTCCCCGCCGCGCCGCTGAACGTGCAGACGCAAGCCACCGAGGCGCTGAAGGACGCTGTCAGCAGCAAGGTCAAGGAATTCCTGGATACATGTGCGGACGCGGCAGACAAGCAGCAGCAACTCCAGCCGGAGTGCCCGTTCTACCACGCCACCAACAACCGTGTGATCGACGGGACCATCGACTGGGGCATCACCGACTATCCCACCGTCAGCATTGAACCCTTCGACGGCCGCTGGGTGGTGGCACCGCTGGACGGCAAGGCGCGTATCAAGGCCCGTCAGGTGGACCTGTTCACCGGCGCCGTTACAGACCTCAACGCGGTCCACGACTTCAGCTTCACCGCGCGCCTGGATATCGACGCCGATACCGTCAAGCTGACCCCGCAGCTGAGCGATTGAGCTGCTGCTCTAAGGCTGCCCGCGGCAAGATCGCGGGCCGCGGGCTCAGTCCATTCCGCGCAGGTCCAGGACCAGTTCGGTGTCGCCCTCGTCCTGCAGCAGCACCGGGATACCCCAATCCTGCTGGTACAGGTGGCAGGCCGCGTGGTCCGGGATCTCGCCGTCCTCGGTTTCCGGGCCGTCGCAGGCCGCGGCACGTGCGGTAATGTGCAGCACGCCTTCGGGGACGTCGGAGGCGAGTTCCAGCGTCCGGCGCAGGCCCACAGAGGTTCCGCCGCCAGCCAACAGCAGCTCCGGCGGAGTGGAGGAGATCTTCAGCTGGGTGGGATCGCCCCAGCGGTCGTCCAGCTTCTGGCCGGTCGGGGCGGTGAAGCGGACGGTCAGCTCCAGCAGCCCCGGGGCAACAGGGCTCTTAGGTCGGTGGGTCTGTGCCGCCCCCTCGTCCACCTGCTGCGCCTCCTTCGGGATGGGCACGTAGACCAGCTGGTGCTTGTTCGCCTCGACAACCACCAGCAGCGGCTCCGAACCGGCGACGCGAGTGTGGTCCACAATCACGTCGGAAGGTTCGGACAGTCCGCGCGCCAGGGTGGAAACGGTGCCCGACGCGGGGTCGTAGCGGCGGACGGCGCCATTGTAGGTGTCCGCAATCGCCACGGAACCGTCCGGCAGTACGGTGACGCCCAGAGGGTGCTGCAAACGGGCCATGGAGGCATCACCGTCGCGGAAGCCGAAGTCGAACAGGCCCTTGCCCACGGCGGATTCGACAGAAATAGCGCCGTCCTCGCCGATCGCCAGTTTGCGCAGGGCCGAGGTCTCGGAGTCAGCCACCCAGATGTTGCCGTCTGCATCCTCGGCGAGGCCGGAAGACTGGGCGAACCAGGCTTCGGAGGCCGGACCGTCCAGCAGGCCTTCGAGCCCGTTGCCGGCCACGATGGCCACGGCGCCGGAGATGGGGTCAAAACTGAAAATCTGGTGCACCCCGGCCATCGCGACCACGACGGCGTTGAGCCTAGTGGACCAAACAACGTCCCACGGGGAGCTGAGCGAGACCGAAAGCGGATCGGCTTCCAGCGGGGCTCCGAAGGCGACGCCCTCTTCGTCCACACGGGCGGGACCGGTCTCGAGCAGGCGCTGGACGCCGTTGCCGGCCAGGGTGCTCGCCGTTCCGTCCGCAAGCGAGAGCCCGCGCAGCCGGTGGTTCACGGAGTCGGCGACGACGACGTCGTAGCCGACCTTCGCCGCGACGTCTTCCGGCAGCAGGACGAGGCCCTGGGGCTCATTGAACCGGGCCGCCTCGGCGTCCCCGTCCGCGTAGCCCTTTTCCCCGGAGCCATAGGTGCCGAGAACGGTCTGGAAGTCGGTCGACAGCTCTACCAGGCGGTGATGCCCGGTGTCGGTCACCAGCCAGGAACCCGCATCCGGCCGTGCACCGGCGTTTCCCTGTTCCTCGGCATCCGTGGAGACGGCAGCGCCGCGCCCCGCCGGGAGGTACAGCGCCTTGCCCGGGAAGCGGAGGGTTCCCGACGTCGGCTCCGGCGCTACATAAGGGCCGTCGCCGCGGTGCAGGGTTCCCTTGGCCTCGTGCTCGGCGATCAGCTCGGGGATAAGCACCGCGAGCCCGTCCGCGTGGCCTTCGCCGGACAGGTGGGCCACGATGTAGCCTTCGGGGTCGATGACCACCAGCGTGGGCCAGGCACGGGCCGTGTAGGCCTTCCAGGTGTCCAGTTCAGGGTCGTCCAGGACCGGGTGGCGGATCTCGTAGCGTTCCACGGCCGCGGCCAGCGCCACCGGATCCGCCTCGTGCTCGAACTTGGGCGAGTGCACCCCGACGGTCACCAGGACGTCGGAGTACTGCTGCTCGAGCGGACGCAGTTCGTCCAGCACGTGCAGGCAGTTGATGCAGCAGAATGTCCAGAAGTCCAGCAGCACGATCTTGCCGCGCAGGGATTCGAGGTCCAGGGATTTGCCGCCGGTGTTCAGCCAGCCGCGGCCCACCAGTTCGGAGGCCCGGACCCGGAGGTGGGTGCGTACGGTTTCGCTCATCAGCGTCCTTCCAGCTTTGAGTTGCGTTCGGCCTGCTTGGCATCGCGTTCGGCCAGCTTGGCAAACATATTGTTGTAAGCGGTGAGATCGGCGTCGTTATTCCTGTCCGCCGCCCGGTCGGTGCGTTTGGACTCGCGGGCGTCGGAGCGGGACCACATGACGGCGACGCCGATCGCCACCAGCACGGTGGGCACCTCGCCGATGCCCCAGGCCACCGCGCCGCCCAACTGCTGGTCCAGCAGGGCCGAGGGACCCCACGTCCGGCCGAGGTTGCCGAAGTAGTCCGCGGCCAGCAGCCCGGTACCGCCCATGATCGCGACGCCGAAGAAGGCGTGGAAGGCCATCGTGGCGAGCAGGAGAATCAGCCGCATGGGGTAGGGCGCGCGGCGGGGCAGCGGGTCGGTGCCGATCATGGTCAGCACGAAGATGTAGCCGGTGAGTGCGAAGTGCAGGTTCATCAGCTCGTGTCCAACATGGTCCCGCATGGCGTAGCCGAACGCGTCCGAGTAGTAGAACAGAACGATCGAGCCGGCAAAGTTGGCTGCGGCGAACAGCGGGTGCGTCACGAGCTGGGAGAACTTCGAGTGCACGAAGATCAGCAGCCATTCCCGGGGGCCGCGGGAACTGTCCCGCCGCGGGGTGAGCGCCCGCAGCGCCAGCGTCACGGGGGCGCCTAAGACGAGGAAGATGGGGGTCACCATGGTCAGGGCCATGTGGTCCACCATGTGCGCCGAGAACAGCACCCGGCCGTACACGGCCGGCGGGCCGGACGTCACGTAGGTCAAGGCCACCAGTCCGATGACCCAGTTGACCGTCCGGAACCAGGACCAGGAGTCGCCACGTTTGTGCACCTTCAGGATGCCGAGGACATAGGTCACGAGGCCAAAGACCGCGACGGCCACCCAGAGCCAGTCAAGCCGCCATTCG
Source organism: Arthrobacter sp. (assembly GCA_025464925.1). Next base: position 12 of record JAODMS010000009.1, on the reverse strand, counting down.
GTGAGCCAGCGC
>JAODMS010000134.1 GCA_025464925.1 Arthrobacter sp. | reverse complement strand
TGGGCTCGGAGTACTTCGCCGGGTACATCACGGAGAAGGCGCTTTCGGTGGACAACCTGTTTGTCTTCCTGATCATCATCGCCAGCTTCCGCGTTCCGCGCGAGGATCAGCAGAAGGTGCTGCTGTTTGGCATCGTGTTCGCGCTGATTGCCCGCACCGGCTTCATTTTCCTCGGCGCGGCACTGATCAATTCCTTCGCCTGGATCTTTTACGCCTTCGGGTTGATCCTGCTGATCACCGCCGGCAACCTTCTCAAGCCCGAACCCGAAGGCGAGGACACGGCGGACAACTTCATCATCCGCCTGGCCCGCAGGGTCTTCCACACCACCGATCACTACGACGGCGACAAGCTGTTCACCATGGAGAACGGCAAAAAGGCCCTGACCCCGATGCTGCTGGTCATGGTGGCCATCGGCGGCACCGATATCCTGTTCGCCCTGGATTCGATCCCGGCCATCTTCGGCCTGACCCAGAACGTCTACATTGTCTTCACCGCCACGGCGTTCTCGCTGATGGGCCTGCGCCAGCTGTACTTCCTGATCGACGGCCTGCTGGACCGGCTAATCTACCTCGCCTACGGCCTGGCAGCCATCCTGGCCTTCATCGGCGTCAAGCTGATCCTTCATGCGCTGCACGAGAACAACCTGCCGTTCGTCAACGGTGGCCAGCCGGTCCCGGTCGTGGAGATCAGCACGGGCCTGTCCCTGACCGTCATCATCGGCGCGCTGGTCCTTACCGTGGTGGCATCGCTGGTGAGCAAGGCAGGCAAGGCACAGACCGCGATCAACAATGCCCGCCGGCACGCAGTGAGCTACCTGGACCTCGAATACACCGCGGACCCCGCCGAGCGCGAGCGTATCTATAACGCCCTGCGGGAGGAAGAACGGCAGATCGAACAGATGGAGCCGAAATACCGCAACAAGGCCAAGGACGTGGACACGATCCGCGCCGAGGTGGCCGAGGCGCACCGGCAGCACGAGCAGTATCTGGCTCGTTAGCCGGCGGTACCCCGCCACGAATCCCACCCCGGGAACAATCCAGGGCCCGGGATTTAGTAGCCGGTGCAGGGGCGCAGGCCGCCCCTGCACCGGCTTTCCGCGCTTTCAGGCCTTCCGTTGGATCGCTGATTCACTGAGCAGCATTCCTGCGATGTGATGCTGTAGTACCGGCACCCTCCCTGCCAAGGCGGCGCCGTGCCCGGAAAGGTTTGGCAACCAGATGAAAGGACAGACCTGACGCCGTTCAAGATTGCGCCGGAACTGGACGCACTTATGGCCCCAGGCAGGCACGTCCGGCACTTCCTGATGTCAACCCATTCACCGTAGAGGCACCAGACCCGGCACCGGGCGCGGAACTACTGTTCAAACGTCGGATCGAGCTGCACGCCGGTTTCCGCTGCCGACCAGCCCTCGCTTCCTCGAGGAGGCGACGAACCGGCGCGAAGCAGGTAAAACTCTGTCCTCTGCTATCGGCGGCGAATGGTCCCGTGCCGGTCCCACCGCGACACCCGGGCCGTTACTGCCTGACGCTGAACGTGTCGCCGAGGCGGATTCCGGGTCCTTTAGAATCCGACCAGTTTTCTTAGCGCTGAGGTTGCGGACCGCAGTCCTTCAGTGCCCGCCTGTGCGTCCCTCAGGGAGGCTCCGGTGGTCGCCTGGACGGCCCGCCGCATCGCCGGCACGCTGGTAAATCCGCTGGCTTCAGCTATCCCTGCGAGGGAGAGCTTCCGCGGGTTCGGAGCGGTGAGGAGTTCGAGGGCGTCCAGCGTTCTAAGCGCGCGAATGTAGCCGTTTACCTGAAGCCCCTCGTCTTCGAAAAGGTAGTAGAGCGCGCGGCGTGAAAGATGCGAGTACTCCACAACCGCGTCCACATCCAGTGCTGGATTCCTGGAGTTCTTCCGCATGAATTTCCTGATCGCCAGGATGCGAGCCGGCCTGAGCTCGGCATCGTCACGAGGTGGATCGAGCAGCGAGCCGATCAGGGCCGCCATGACGGACCGGACAACAGGCTGGAGGCGATGCACTTCCTGATCCATGCCCGGCCGCTGCCAGTCCGACAGCGCTGGAAGGATGAGAGCCCGCACCAAGGGGCTTTCCCTGATATCGGTCAACGCATGCAATCGTTGCACTGACTTTTCGTCCAGGCCGAGCAGACCGCGGTCTACGTTTATCTGCACCGACCCGAGTCCGGCCGGTGCATGGAAACTGCCGGCGGAAGAAAGATCAAGAAACCTCACCGCACCCGGCAAGACGGCTTCTGAGCGTCCGGAGAACGTGAACTCCGCGCACGCGGTCCTGAAATGCACCAGCCGGATCTCCCCGGAAGACGCATCCCCGTTCCAGTAGCCTGCGGCCGGTTCATTGGTGAGCTCCACGAGACTGAACCCGGAACCGCTCAGGCTTACCGCGGTCGGATTGAAATTGCGACGCACAGCGCTTTCGGTTTTCTCAAGACGCATGGGTGTATCAACGGCAGAACCGTACCACGTGCGCCAGTGCTCAAATTTCTCTTCCGGGCTTAACCCGCCCGGAACGCGATAGCGCCTGAGGTACCCGCGTCGCTGCAGCCCCGGACTCGAACCGACAGCATCGTCGCTGGCAGGAAGCATGAAGTTCACTAAACCTTCCGGTTGCACGAAACCCGACCCTCAATAATCGCATCCGAGCCAGTGCCCACCGGGGCGGACCTGGGCCTCGAACGAACGCGCGACCACAACGCACCAGCAGCGTTCCTGCCCACCGCCCGGAACCCACCCATCGAACGTATCGAGCCCGGACAGCTCCAGGGAACCGACCCGCGGCTGCCGTCCGCTTCGTGAAACCGAGGATCCAGTTAGGCCCCTACCAGCGGCCGACGACCGGGTCCTCGACAAGGGAAGAAGCTGTCGCTGGTTAAGCCGGCGACGGGAGGAAAAACACTCAGCCGGCAAGAAGGGGGGAATTCTCCCGACAAGACCGCCGCCGACCTCCGTCAATTTTACGGACTTCCTACCCTGCAGACAGGGGCAGCCCGTCCAATTCGTGCAGACTTGCACTCCGAAAAGTCCATTGCGTGCACAACGCCCAGCTTGGATCACCAAGCGCCGGCGGCACGTATGCCGCCCGGACATCTACAAGCACCAATAAAGATCTGACACCAGCAACTGGCCCCACACTCTGAACCCGGCGTCCTCATCGCCCCCGGAAAGTTCAGGCAAAGACCGCCGTCCCGCAAGCCGGCCCTCCACCGCGGCACCTTCCGTCGGTTTTTCCGACGCGAAAAATCCCCTCCGGCAAACTTTGGTTCCGGCACCGGTCAGATGGTCCCCGGTTGCCAGCCGTGACTGTGCCACGGGCTTGGGAGCGAATGAGTCGACTACCTGACCGGCTGACAGTGCCCTGGATGACCTTGCTAGCCGCGTCCCGCTGCCTCCCTGATGACTGAGGCCACTGCTTGCGGTTGTGAGACGTACACGGAGTGGCTTGCGGCGACCTCGGTGACCGAAGACCCGGCCCGTGCCGACATCGCGTGCTGCGCGGCCGGCGGGATCATCCGGTCCTCTGCGGCGATCAGGTACCAGCTGGGCAAGCCTCGCCAGGCGGGCCTGGTGACTGCCCCCTGGAGGGCGTCGACGCCCCAGGGGACCTGCGAGTCGGCCATGAAGGCCGCCTGCCCGGGCGGTACGTCCGCCGCGAAGGAAGCGGCAAACTTTTCGCGGTCCAGGAAGAGGAACCCGTCCTGGGGCGGAAGGATGGGCGGGGCCGGCGCGCCGGGCGGCGGATCGGCGATGAGGGTGCCCACCGATTCGCCGGTGTCAGGCACGAACGCGGCGATGTAGACGAGGGCGGCGACGTTCTCGTCGGTGCCGGCTTCGGTGACGACCACGCCGCCGTAGGAGTGACCGACCAGCACGACGGGGCCCTCGCAGTCGGCGATCGCCCGCCTGGTAACGGCGACGTCATCTTCCAGGGACACGGTCGGGTTCTGGACGACCTTGACGTTGTAGCCTTCTGCGGTGAGCAGGTCGTACACACCCTGCCAGCCTGATCCGTCCACGAAGCCGCCGTGCACGAGCACGACGTTCTTTACTGGTTCTTCGGACATGGGATTCTCCTGGTTCGAAAGGGAGTAATAACCGGATGCTAGCCCCGGCGCGCTTCGCGCCGCTAGAGTCAGTTGACTGGGGGAATGCCTCGAAGCCTCCCGCTCGGCGTGGCCGCCCATGGTCACTCCCCCGACGGCTGAAATCAGTGTCCGGGCTGCCGAGCCGAGCATGCATCGACGGTCCCAGGAGGTGTTGCGCTCAAGAACCGGGGAACCCTGCGCCGGCCAGCGCTGAGTAGCCGCCACCGATTCAACTCAGCCTCGTAAGCACTGACGTCATGGACGGAACGGAATGCACGCAGGAAAAATCCTGTTATACATTACGCACCCTGAAGTGCCCCTGGGCGTCTCAAAGGAAGTAATGCGAATGCCGGATACAAAGCAGTTGACCGACCAGTTTCTCAGGGTGTGCGACGAGGCTCCTGACTCCACCGGTTTTGTCCGCGAACTGCTCACCAGGGTGGGCGACAAGTGGTCAATACTCGTCATTGCGACGCTGGCCCGCGGATCCCTCCGGTTCACGAAGCTGCAAGACGCGATCCCTGGCATTTCCCATCGGATGCTGACCGTAACCTTGCGGGCCCTCGCAACGGACGGCCTGGTCTCCCGCATTTCCTACGGGGAGGTGCCGCCCCGGGTGGAATATGCCCTGACCCCTCTGGGCGAGACGCTCCTTGAACCGATACTGGCTCTCGTCGCGTGGGCGGACGAACACCACGCCGAGATCGAGTCCGGCCGGCGGCAACACCGCACCGCCAGTCCGGTCTGAGCCCCACGCCCGCAGGGTTTCGGGGCCGCGCCGGTCAGGGCAGAAGTCGCTTCGCCGGCCCATCCCCCTGACTGCGCATTTCTTACCTGAATGTTCCTTACGCAGGTCAAAGTGCTGGTGGGCAACGGGGATTGTGCTGCCGAAAGGCGTTGTTGGACAGAGTGAAACAGAAGCGAGAACAGCTTCCGGTTTCGTCCCCAACCAGTGACCATCGACAGCAGGAGTTCACATGACCTATCCCGAAGCTCTGTCCTTGACCGGCCGTCGGGCCTTGGTGACCGGCGGCACCAAGGGCGCCGGCGAGGCCATCGTCCGGCGCCTTCAAGACGCCGGCGCAACAGTCACTGCAGTGGCCAGAACCCGGCTCGCAGGTGGCTTGGCCGCCGACGACTTCATCGCAGCGGACATCACAACACGCGCCGGCACACAAGCTATTACCGACAGCGCCCAGAGCACAGGAGGTTTTGACATCGTTGTGCACAGCGCGGGAGGTCCGAGCGCTCCTGGCGGCGGCCACGCCGCCCTTAGTGACGAGGACTGGGAAAACGAGCTGCAGCTGAACCTGCTCGGTGCGGTCCGCATCGACCGCGCCCTCGTCCCTCACATGATCAAGGCAGGAAAGGGCGCGATCGTGCACATCGTGTCGATCAACTGGCAGATGCCCCTCTCCGACCGCTACCTGGGCTACGCCGCCGCTAAGGCTGCCCTCCGCACCTACAGCAAGGGACTGGCGAAGGAACTCGCGCCGCGAGGCGTGCGAGTCAACAGTGTTTCGCCGGGCTTCATGCAGACCACCGGGGCCGCTGGCCTCATCGACCGCATCGCTCAGGCGGGCGGTACGGACCGAGACGCTGCCGTGAAATCGATCATGGACTCCCTCGGCGGCATCCCGCTCGGCCGCCCCGCCCGGCCGGACGAGATCGCCGAGCTCGTCGGTTTCCTCGTCGCCGATGCCGCCTCTTCGATCGTCGGTGCCGACCACGTCATCGACGGCGGCACCGTCCCGACCGTATAAATCACCGCCACCAGGAATGAAGCAACCATGACAAAGAACATCCCGATGACAGATCTGCCCCTCCCCATCACCACACACCCGGATCGCTCCGCAAGCAATCACCGAGCTACGGCCCTCGAGGCATCCACCGCAGATGACCAGAAGGGCCCGACGACAAAAATAGCGGTGGTGCTGGGAAGCACCAGGCCCGGGCGGTTGGGAAAAGGCGTGGCCGACTGGGTTTATGCGCGTGCGGGTGAGCGGGACGACGCCAGCTTCGAACTCCTTGATGTTGCTGATTTTAATCTGCCGGTCCTAGATGAACCATGGCCGCCTTCATTGGGCCGGTATGAACACCGGCATACACAGGTCTGGGCCGACGCAGTGAACGGCTTCGACGGGTACATCTTCGTCACCGCCGAATACAACCACTCCATCCCCGGCGCACTGAAGAACGCCCTGGACTATCTCTACAAGGAATGGAACAACAAATCGGCCGGGTTTGTCAGTTACGGCGGCGCCGGTGGAACCCGTGCTGTCGAGCACCTGAGGCAAGTAGCCGCCGAACTTCAGATGGCCGACGTCCGCGCGCAGGTCTCCCTGCCCTTGTCGGCTGAATTCGAGGATTACCGCACGTTCCGTCCGTCTGCGGCGGCTGAAAAGAGCCTTCAATCCCTCTTCGATCAGGTCATTTCCTGGGCCGGCGCGCTCAAGGTCCTGCGTCCCCTGGCCTCGGAAAATCCCGCGGCCAAGGGACACGGATCGGCACACTAGGGGGCCGTCCCTGGGAAGAAGGCACCCTGCCGGGTCATCGCACGGATCACATCGGCGGCTCTGACCAGGGCCAGACGGGAGAGAGCCAGGGGATAATTGCCCGCCATCGATCCGGCGGCAGGGCTCGTCCGGACCCGACGCTCTGCGGCGGAGTCGCGCGCAGAACGAATTTACCGGCACCTCAGATGCCGGACAGGATCGGCGCACTCGGCATCGCCGTCAGGTCCAGGCAGTCCGGCGCAGCGGCGGTTCGCCGCCGCCGGGCGTTGCACGAGAAGCCGGCGCTCAGGCCGGGTCCCGGTGATCTTGGACCGTGCACACAACGGCTACCAGGGAAAAAAAGATGAACAATAAGGAAGAAAACATGGACAATAACAAAACCCTCAAGACGACCAATCCCAACGAACCGGCAACGGACGCGGTCAACCGCACGGCGCAGGAGATTCTGGCCGCATTGCTGGCGAAGGATTCGGCGAAGGTGAACTCTTATTACGCGCCGGACGCGGTGATCGCCACGTCCGGCCGCCCGGCGGCCAGGGGCGGCGAGGCGGTGTCCAAGGCCATCAACGACGATATTGCGGATCCCAACTTCAAGATGAGTCTCTCAAACGAGAAGACCGAGGTCGCCGGCTCGGGTGAGCTCGCCTACCGCCGCGGCGCGTTCACAATCACTTTTACGAACCCGCAGACCAAACAGGCGCAGAATGCCGCGGGCACCTACCTGACCGTCTTCAGGAAGCAGGCGGACGGAAGCTGGAAGGTGGTGGAAGATTTCGGAGTTTAGGGCGGCTGGTCCGGGCTGACTCCGCTCGAACCAGCGGACATGAAACGAAGGGCATGCCGATGGAGCACCGTATGTGGCAGCCAGAGAATCCGCGCCTCCGAGCGATGCACCATCGGCAGGTTCTCCCGCCCCCGGCGGCACGGTTCCCCGGCCCTCATACAGGGCGCCAAGGTGGCAGGATGGCACCGTGGTGCTGAAGCAGCAGGCCGGGCCGCCTCACCGTTCGCCCGGTTGGGAGCTTTCGTTATCAGGTGGTGCGGTGTGCCGGGGCGAACTGCGTCGCGCGGTCGGCCTCTTCGGCGCGGATGAGGTGCACGAGCGCGTTGATGAGGGCCAGGTGGGTGAACGCCTGTGGGAAGTTGCCGAGGTGGCGGCCGCTCACCGGATCCAGCTCCTCGGCGTACAGCCCCAGGGGACTGGCGTGGGACAGCAGACGTTCGCAGAGTGCTTTGGCGCGGGCCACTTCTCCGATCTCGACGAGGGCTGAGACGAGCCAGAACGAGCAGGCCGTGAAGGTGCCCTCGGCTCCGGTGAGTCCGTCGTCGGTCTCCTCGGGGCGGTAGCGCAGGACGAGTCCGTCCCGGGTGAGTTCATCGGCGATGGCCAGAACGGTGGCACGCACGCGTGGATCATCGGCGGGCAGGAACCGGACGAGCGGGACAAGGAGCAGCGAGGCATCGAGGTTCGTGGTGCCGTAGGACTGGACGAACACGCCGCGGTCGTCGAGACCGTTGCGGCAGATGTCCTCGTGGATCTCCTCCGCGATCGCGTCCCACTTCCGGGCGTAATCGGCCTCACCGTGCAACCGTGCCAGCCGGGCGCCACGGTCCAGGGCCACCCAGCACATGAGCTTGGAGGAGGTGAAGTGCCGCGGTTCGCCACGGACCTCCCAGATGCCATGGTCGGGATCCCGCCAGTGGGTCGCGGCCTGCTCGACCTGGCGGAGGAGGATGGGGCCCAGCGGCTCGGAAAGCTGGTCACGGGACTTGGCGTGGAGATAAACGGAGTCCAGCATCGTACCCCAGACATCGTGCTGCTGCTGGTGGACCGCGGCGTTGCCCACGCGGACGGGGCGGGCCCCGTCGTAGCCGTCGAGTCCCTCGATCGTGGACTCGGGAAGGTCCCTTTCGCCACCTATGCCGTACATGATCTGCAGGTCGTCCTCCGCGGCGACCTCACGGATGAAGGCGAAGAAGTCGTCGGCCTCCCGGTCCAGCCCGAGGGTGTAGAGGGCCCACAGAGCGAAGGTGGAGTCGCGTACCCAGGTGTATCTGTAATCCCAGTTTCGCTCTCCCCCGGGTGACTCGGGCAGCGACGTGGTGGGCGCGGCGACCAGCGCTCCGGTCGGCGCATAGGTGAGCCCCTTCAACGTCAACGCGCTGCGTTGCAGCTCTTCCCGCCACGGGTGGTCGGGGAATTCGCCCACCGTGATCCACTGCCGCCAGAACTCGGTGGTCTGCCACTGCTTCTGGGTGGCTTCCGCCCACGTCCGCGGCGGAGCTAGCGACGTCCAGGAGAGCGCGATAAACGCCTCCTCGCCCTCTGTCATCTGGCTGCGGATGACCACGGTGGAGTCCTCGATGCCCAGCCGGCGGTCAGTGGTGAGACGCAGCACCGGATCCCCCTCGCTGTTGACGGTCCCGGCCTCCCCGTATCCGGGGCTTACGAACTCCCAGTGTGCGCGGCGTCGGCCGTAGTCGAAGACCGGCTCGCACAGCACGGAGAGCTCCACGGCTCCGCTGACGCACCGGACGGTGCGCAACAGGCAATGCTCGGCCTCGTAGTTTGTCGGCGGGCGGCGGTATCTGTGTGCCCGTTTTTCGGTGTGGTGCCAGGGACCCATCACCAGGGCATCCCGCACGATCATCCAGCCCGTTGTGGTCTGCCAGGTGGTCTCCAGGATCAGGCTGCCGGGGAGATAGCGCCGCGCAGTGGGCACCCGGACGCCGTACGGCGCCACCTTGAAGCCACCCGCGGCCCGGTCGAGCATGGTGGAGAACACACTCGGGGAGTCGTGACGCGGCAGGCACATCCACTCCACTTGCCCGCTCGGTGCGATCAGGCAGTTGGCCTCACAGTCGGACAAGAATGCGTAGTCGGCAATCGGCGGAAACGGGCTCGTGGCCGGCGCAGGCCACCGCCTCCCCGCAGCCCCTGATCCGGCGCCGATCATCACTACCCCAGTATGCTCCAAGACACTGCAGATGACATTCCCTCGGACGGCTTTGTGTTCCTGCCACTTTCCAGTCCGGCGGGCCCGCCGGTGTGCGGCCGCCCTGGTCGTTGACGCCGCTCGTGTGCCGGGACGCAGGGGACGCCCCGCTGTCGACGGCGGTGTTCAGGTCGGTTTCCGGGGAGGCCGGGTGCGACACGCCGTTGCGCAACGGCCTGTCGCCCGTCGCTCCGCTAGGGCTTCTTGGCGGGGCCGGGAGATCGGGCGGTATTCGAATGCACCGGTGCGTCGGCGCCGAAGCTGCCCAGCATTGTAAGAGAATCGGCGGACGGGGAGCCGGGCTTTGCTGAAAAAATGCGCAGCACCTGATCGGGATCCTGGCGTACTGCCAGGTCTTCAACGTCCAGTTCCAGGTCGCCGACGACAGGGTGATGGATCCGAATGCTGCCGGAAGAGGCCGTCCCCACCCGGTGCCCGGCCCACCACAGACGGAACTGCTCGCTATGCACCGCGAGTTCGCCCACGAGCTGATTAGCCTTCGCGTCGTTGGGATGCCGTCCGACGTCCGCACGCAGCGAACCCACGGCCTCGGATGCCACTGTCTGCCAGTCGCGGAAAAGAGCCCGGGCCTGGGGATCGAGGATGATCCATCGGGTCAGGTTCCTCCTTTCTGCCGGCATGTCGGGGAAGCGGGCCAGCAAGAGGAAGGCCAGTCGGTTCCCGGCAAGCACCTCCGTGCGGCGGCCCAGCACCAGTGCGGGTACGTTGCCCACCGCATCCAGAAGCTGCCGTAGCGCCGGCCTCACTCCCTGCACGGTGATGTCGGAGGGCTTGGTGCTGGCGCAGTTTTCCAACAGGTCGATCATGTGCGCCCGCTCGCCGGAGTCCAAGCGCAGGGCCTTCGCGACCGACTCGAGTACGGCCCGGGACGGATGGATGTTGCGGCCCTGTTCCAGCCGCGTGTAATAGTCGGTACTAACGTCGGCCAGCCGGGCGATTTCCTCGCGCCGCAGCCCGGGGACCCGGCGGCCGACCTGGGAAGGCGCGATCCCGGCTTGCTCCGGCGTCAGCCGGGACCGCATGGCTTTGAGGAATTTTCCGAATTCAGCGCTTTGACCCATGAATCCATTCTGACGGGCGCCCGCCAGTCTTGCTACGGCGAAGGTAGGACGGACAATCCTAGGAAACGCAGGGTGCGGTGAACCTGCTGACAGGGCTCTTCGGAGTGTCTAACGTCGAATACACGGCCCGAAGCAACGACGGACAACAACTCCCGGCCGTAACCCTCCCACTGACACTGGTCCGCAAATAGACCGGACCCCAAGGATAAGGACTATGGACAATCATTCCCTGATCGCCCTCGCAGCCCTCGGTACGATGAGCCAGGAGGCCCGCAGCGCCCTGCCCGGAGCGCCGGTTGTCACCCAACGTCCGGGGCCGACTCCCCGAAGGCCCCGCCGCCTCCTAAGCCGGGTGGCCAGAGTCCTGCACCGAGCAGCATGGGCCTTGGATCCTGTTCCGTCAGCGCGGGCCGAGGCCCGGCAGTGAGCTGCGACTTCCGCGGCGGCCCCCGGCGATCTCCGTTCAGCAACCCCCGGCAATAGATCCGCCTGCAGCTTCGTTCGAAAACTCCAAGCATTGAAGGAACCAATAATGACCCAGATCAACGAAACCACCATTCCGTCCATCACGCTCAACAACGGCATCAAGATCCCGCAACTGGGCTTCGGCGTTTTCCAGGTCCCGCCGGAGGACACCCAGCGGATCGTCGAGGAAGCGCTGGAAGCCGGCTACCGCCACATTGACACGGCCGCCGCCTACCGGAACGAGGCGGGCGTCGGGGCAGCAATTGCCGCCTCCGGGGTCCCCCGCGAGGAAATCTTCATCACCACCAAGCTTCGCAATGGCGAACAAGGGCTGGTATACGAGGCGTTTCAAAACAGTCAGAAAGCCCTTGGCCTGGATTACCTTGACCTCTATCTGATCCACTGGCCGGTGCCGTCGCAGGGGCTCTACACCCAGGCCTGGCGGCATATGGAGCGGCTTTACGCCGACGGTCTGACCCGCGCCATTGGCGTGTCGAACTTCCTTGAGCCCCATCTCGAGGAGCTTCTCGCCGCATCGGACGTTATCCCGGCAGTCAACCAGATCGAGCTGCACCCCACCTTCCAGCAGCACGGCGTCTCTGCCGCAAGCCGGTCCCGGGGTATCGCCGTGGAAGCGTACAGCCCCCTCGGGCAGGGCGCCGACCTGCGCCACGCACTGGTCCGTAGTCTCGCCACCAACCATGCAGCGACACCGGCCCAGATTGTGCTTGCGTGGCATCTGAGCCGGGGCACAATCGTCATCCCCAAATCATCGACGCCGGCGCGCATGGCTGAAAACTTCGGCTCGGCTGCGATCACCCTTACTCACACCGAACAAGCCGAGATCACCACTCTGGAGGAAGGAGCACGAATCGGCGCCGATCCCGCGACCGCAGCCTTCACCCAAATGTAAGCACCGGCGTGTCATGCAGCAACCCGGTCTTGACCTGCGCTCCCCCAATATATAGGTTTCCGGTCGTCCTGCACTGTCCCCACGCTGGTCTGACGGCCTACCGGAGCGGTCGCACCACCATCCAGGGACCGTACCTAGCTGGCTGGGGTTACGAGCGGAGACAATTGAACGGATAGCCGGGCGCTGGTCCTGTCCCAAATGGTCTCTGGCGTGAAGCCTCGTACCGGCGTGCGGTCGACTTCGTGGATAAAGATGCCGTGGCAGTTTTGGGCTACGAGGTAGGGATCGACAGTCGCGATCAGTGCCCCTTGGCTCTGACCCTCGGCCAGAATGGCCCCGACCATGCGGA
>JAODMS010000215.1 GCA_025464925.1 Arthrobacter sp. | reverse complement strand
CACCACGTCGAGGATGACTTCGATGCCGGCCTTGTGCAGGTCACGGACCATGGCCTTGAATTCCTGCACCTGGTGCCCGACGTCGCCCGAGGAGCTGTAGGTGTTCTGCGGGGCAAAGAAGCCGATGGTGTTGTAACCCCAGTAGTTGTTGAGACCCTTCTCCACCAAGGTGCCGTCATTGACGAACTGGTGGACGGGCATGAGCTCGACCGCGGTGACCCCGAGCTTTTTGAGGTGGTCGACCACGGCGGGGTGGGCGACGCCGGCGTAGGTGCCGCGCTGGTCTTCCGGGACCTCCGGGTGCAGCTGGGTCAGCCCCTTGACATGGGCCTCATAGATGACCGACTCGTGGTACGGGATGCGCAGCTGGCGGTCGCCGTCCCAGTCGAAGAACGGGTTGATGACCACGCCGTGCATGTTGTGCGGTGCGGAATCGCTGTCATTGCGCGAGGCCGGATCGCCGAAGTTGTAGGAGAACAGCGCAGGGTCCCAGTCGATCTCGCCCTGGATGGCCTTGGCGTACGGGTCCAAGAGCAGCTTGTTGGGGTTGAAGCGGTTCCCGCTGTCCGGATCGTACGGGCCGTGGACGCGGTAGCCGTACTTCTGCCCCGGCTGGACGTGCGGCAGGTAGCAGTGCCACACATAGCCGTCGACCTCGGTCAGCTCAATCCGGGTTTCGGTGAGGTCATCCGCCAGGATGCACAGCTCCACCCGTTCCGCACGTTCGCTGAACAGGGCAAAGTTGGTACCAGTGCCATCAAAGGTGGCTCCCAGCGGGTAAGCCGTTCCGGGCCAGACTTCCATGTGAAACTCCTCATGCGTGGGGGACAAACTCTAGACAGACTACTAGTAAGCAAGGTTACTATCACGCTCGGACGCTTCCTTTCCCGTTTCTTTACAGCGCCCGCAGCACCTCCGGCACGGCGTATGCGATCTCCGCGGCCGTCACCGGCCCACCGGCGGAAGCCCGGACGCCGGCGAGGCCGTGGACGCTGGCAGCCATCGCCGCAATGCCTGCCCAGCGCTCCGTTGGGCCGATCCCGTGGTCGCTGAACACTCCGTCGTCCTCCGAGAGCTGCGCGAGAAGCGATCCGAGCACGCCCGCGAGGACATCTCCACTGCCGGCCGTGGCCATCCACGGGGTCGCCTCGGCCTGGCTGAAGACCGTGCCGGACGGCGTCGCCACCAGTGTGGTTGCGCCCTTGAGCAGCACCGTCGCACCGGTCAGCCCCGCCGCCTGCCGGACCGCAGCGAGCGTCGCTCCCTCCACTCCGGTACGGCCCGCCGCGGCGCCGTAGCTCGCCAGCAGCGCGGCAAGCTCGCCCGCATGCGGCGTCAGGACCGTCTGCGGGGCGAGGGCGCGGGGCAGGGCGGGCAGCGCGCCGGCGTCGGCCACGGTGGGGAGCCCGGTGGCCGCCGCCTCGCGCACCCGCTGGAGTTGCTCGCCGGCGCCTTCGTCGATTCCGGGGCCAACGAGCCAGGCCTGGACGTGGGTGTCCGCCACGCTTTCCGTGCCGCACACCACCTCGGGGCAGGCCTGGCGGACCAGGTCCGCGACGTCCGGCGGGCCCACGTAGCGCACCATTCCGACGCCGGATGCCAGGGCGCCCTTGCAGGCAAGCACCGCGGCTCCCGGGTACCGTGCCGAGCCGGCCACAACACCCAGGACGCCGCGTGAATACTTATGCGAGCGGCGTGCGGGGCGGGGCAGGAGCCGGGCAAGCTCGACCGCTTCCAGCCTGCGCAGGGCAGGGCCCGGCAGTGTTCCTTCGATTCCGATCGGAATGACCTGCACGCGGCCGGCAAAGTCCGCTCCGGGATCGGCCAGCAAGCCCGCCTTGGCGGCGCCGAAGGTCACCGTCACGTCGGCAGGCAGCACCGGGCCGTGCGCCTCTCCGGTATCCGCGTCGACGCCGCTCGGTATGTCGCAGGCGATCACCAGGCCGGGGCGGAACCGCTGCAGCTGGTCCAGGAAGGCCGCCGCCGGGCCCCGCAGCCCGCCCTGCGCGCCGGTTCCGAGGACTGCATCCAGAACGACGTCGGCGCCGGCGGCCGCGGCCGCCAGCTCGCCGGCATTGTCCGCGGTAAGGGCCACTGCGTATCCGCCGACGCCCGTGAATGCCGCCAGCGCGGCCTCATGGGCCTGCCCGGCGCTGAGCACCGCCGTCGTCCGCATGCCCCGCCGGGCCAGCAGCGCGGCGGCGAAGAGCCCGTCGCCGCCGTTGTTGCCTTTGCCCGCCAGCACGGCAACGCTGGAGCCGTAGAGCCGCTGGCCCCGGCTCCGCAGCTCGCGGATCACCGTGTTTGCCAGGCCATACGCGGCCCGCTGCATGAGAACAGCGCCCATACCGGAATCCAGGCTGGTTTCGAGAAACCGATTCTCGGCCTCTCGTATCTGGGTTCCGGTGTAGGCGCTGATCATGTTTTCAGTCCGTTCGCGGTGCGGCTGCCGGTGGGAATGGAACGGTCGCGCTCAGCCTTCGGCGAGAACCGTCGCAGTGGCGATCCCGCCGTCGTGGCTCATCGAAAGGTGCCAGCGCTTGACGCCCTTCGACTCCGCCACAGCCAGCACGGTGCCCTTGACCTGGATCGTGGGACCGTGCTGGTCCAGCCCGATCCAGCAGTCCTGCCAGTTCATGCCGGCCGGAGCACCCAGCACCTTGGCCACCGCCTCCTTGGCGGCGAACCGGGCGGCCAGGGACCGGGTGTTCAACTCGCGCTCCGCGGGCACGAACAGCCGGTCGCGCAGCCCGGGGGTGCGCTCCAGCTGCCGGCCGAACCGCTCAATGTCTACGACGTCTACGCCAATGCCAACAATCATGGCGTTATTCTACGGTCACGCTCTTGGCCAGGTTGCGTGGCTGGTCCACGTCGTAACCCTTGGCGGAGGCCAGGGCCAGGGCAAAGATCTGCAGCGGCACGGTGGCGAGCAGGGGCGCCAGGAGCGTGGGTGTCTCCGGAATGTAGAAGACGTGCTCGGCGTAGGCCTTGACCGCCTCGTCGCCTTCTTCGGCGATCACGATCGTCTTGGCGCCGCGGGCACGGACTTCCTGGATGTTGGAGACGACCTTCGCGTGCAGCGAATCCCGCCCGCGCGGTGAGGGGACCACCACGAAGACGGGCTGGCCTTCCTCGATCAGCGCGATCGGGCCGTGCTTGAGTTCGCCGGCGGCAAAGCCTTCGGCGTGGATGTACGCGAGCTCCTTGAGCTTCAGGGCCCCTTCCATCGCGACCGGGAACCCGACGTGGCGGCCCAGGAACAGCACGGACTTCGCGTCGGCCATGGAGGCCCCGAGTTCCTTGATCTGGGCCTCGTTGTCCAGGATCCGCTGGATCTTCGCCGGGATCTTGCCCAGGTCCGCCAGGATGTCCTTGATCTGGCCCTGGAACTTGTTCCCGCGCAGCTGCGCCAGATACAGACCCAGCAGGTACGCGGCGGTGATCTGGGCCAGGAACGCCTTGGTGGAGGCCACCGCGATCTCCGGGCCGGCGTGCGTGTAGAGCACCGCGTCGGACTCACGCGGAATGGTCGAGCCGTTGGTGTTGCAGATCGAGACCGTCTTGGCGCCCTGTTCCTTGGCGTAGCGGACCGCCATCAGGGTGTCCATGGTCTCCCCGGACTGGGAGATCGACACGATCAGGGTGTTCGCGTCCACGATCGGATCCCGGTAGCGGAACTCGTGGGAAAGCTCGACCTCGGTGGCGATCCGGCACCAGTGCTCGATCGCGTACTTCGCGACCTGCCCGGCGTACGCGGAGGTCCCGCAGGCCAGGACGATGATCTTGTTCACGCCCTTGAGCAGCTCCGGATCGATCCGGAGCTCATCGAGGGTCAGCTTGCCGTGGACATCCGAGCGGCCCAGCAGGGTCTGCAGCACCGCGTCGGGCTGGTCATGGATTTCCTTCTCCATGAAGGACGGGAACCCGCCCTTCTCCGCCGAGGCCGGATCCCAGTCGACTTTGTATTCCTTGCCCTCGGCCGGGGCACCGTAGAAGTCCGTGATCTCCACGGCATCGGCGGTGATCGTGACGATCTGGTCCTGGCCCAGCTCCACCGCCCGCCGGGTGTAGTCGATGAACCCGGACACATCCGAGCCCAGGAAGTTCTCCCCCTCGCCCAGGCCCACCACGAGCGGGGAGTTCCGGCGGGCCGCGACGACGACGTCGGGCTGCTGCGCGTGCACGGCCAGCAGCGTGAAAGCACCCTCGAGCCGCTGGCACGCCAGCTGCATGGCCTTGGTCAGTCCTCCGTCGGAGGTGACCCCGCCGAGCTGGTTCCGGATGATCTCGCCCAGCAGCGCGGCCGCGACCTCGGTATCGGTCTCGGAAACGAACTCCACGCCCTTGGCCAGGAGCTCCTGTTTGAGTTCGGCGAAGTTTTCGATGATGCCGTTGTGGATCACCGCCAGCTTCCCGCCGTCGGAGAGGTGCGGGTGCGCGTTCTGGTCCGTCGGACCGCCGTGGGTAGCCCAGCGGGTGTGGCCGATTCCGGTCATCGACTCCGGCAGCGGGCTGGCCTCCAGCTCCGCGATCAGGTTGCTCAGCTTGCCGGACTTCTTCCGCGACGAAATGGTCCCATCAGCAACCACAGCGATCCCGGCCGAGTCATAGCCCCGGTACTCCAGCCGGCGCAATCCCTCAAGAACAACATCCAAAGCATTGTGTCCAGTATTTACCCCGCCAGCCCGGCGGCCCACATATCCAACGATTCCACACATGGTCATAAGCCTAACGGGTTTCCCCGATGCCGGACGAAGGATAAACGCGCCCGGACGGGCAGCGACCCGGGCCGGCACGGCGATGGCGCGGCCCTGACGCCGAGGGGCCCCGCTGTCCATTTCGCTCTCGGCCCTGTGAAGGGCAGAATCTCTAAGGTGACTTTGCAACGCAATGAAGCGAACGGCGACGGCGTCTCCCCGTTCGTGGAGCTGGACCGGCAGACCTGGTCCCGGCTCGCTGCCCAGATGGAGCAGCCCCTCAACCAAGAGGACGTGCTCCGCCTGCGGGGCCTCGGCGATCCTCTGGACATCCGGGAAGTGCGTGAGGTCTACCTTCCCCTGTCCCGGCTTCTGCACCTGTACGTAGAGGCTGCAGGCCAGCTGCACGCGGCAACCACCACCTTCCTCGGCGAGAAGACGCAGCGCACTCCGTTCGTGATCGGCGTGGCCGGTTCGGTGGCCGTGGGGAAGTCCACCATCGCCCGCGTACTCCGGGAAATGCTCCAGCGCTGGCCAGGCACCCCTAACGTCGAACTCATCACCACCGACGGCTTCCTCTACCCGTTGGCTGAACTGAAGCGCCGGCAGCTGCTCGACCGCAAAGGCTTTCCGGAGTCGTACGACCGCCGGGCCCTGTTGCGCTTTGTGAGCGAAATCAAAAGCGGCGCCGAGGAAGTCCGGGCCCCGTGGTACTCCCACGTGACCTACGACATTGTCCCGGGCCGGGAAGTAGTGGTGCGCCGCCCCGACGTGCTGATCGTAGAGGGACTGAACGTCCTGGCACCGGCCCGGCCACGCCACGACGGGCGGCAGGGCCTGGCCCTGAGTGACTTCTTCGACTTCTCCATCTATGTTGATGCCAAAACTTCCTACATCGAGGAGTGGTACGTGGACCGCTTCCGCAAGCTGCGGACCACGGCTTTTGCCCAGCCGGAGTCCTACTTCCACCGCTATGCCACGCTCTCCGATGCCGAGGCGGAGCAGACCGCCCGCGATATCTGGAAGCGCATCAATGAGCCCAATCTGGAAGAGAACGTCCTCCCGACCCGGGGCCGCGCGCAGCTGGTCCTGACCAAGGAAGCCGATCATTCCATCCGGCGCATGCTGCTGAGAAAGGTCTAGCACAGGTGTGCTACGACGCTGCCGGGAAACCGGGGGCACCCCGGCCGGACCGAGCGGCCCAGGAGGGCCCGGCGGACGCCCCAAGCCGGAGGGGCTTCGGGCGCCTCCTGGTGGCCGGAACCAGCCTCGCGGCCTTAACCGCGTGCACGCCTGTTGCGACCCCGCCGTCGTCGGCCTCCGGCACTAGAACCGGGACCCCGACGGCGCCGCCCTCCGTCTCCACCCCGCCACCTTCCGCCTCCTCCAGCGCGGCGGCCCCACCGCTCCCGGGCGACACGCCGACGACAGCACCCGGAACCACCGCTGCCAGAATCTCACCCTCGGCCAACGCGCCGGGGCCACGGCATTCACTCACGGACCCGGCCAGCCCCTGGGTGGTCGTCAACAAACACCGCGCGCTCTCCCCCGCCGCCTATGTGCCCGCCGACCTCGTCCAGCCGCGGGTCCGCCTCGCCACGTCCGGCGAGGCGGCGCTGCTGAACAGCACTACGGCGGCAGCGGCGGAAAGGATGTTCGCGGCCGCGGCGGCGGACGGCGTCACCATGACCCTGGCCAGCGGGTACCGCTCGTTCGCGACGCAGGGAAATACCTACGGCAACTATGTGAAATCCAGGGGGCAGGCCGAGGCGGACACCGTGTCCGCCCGTCCGGGCTATTCCGAGCACCAGACCGGCTGGTCCTTCGATCTTGGCGACGGCGGCGGAGCCTGCAGCTTCCAACCCTGCTTTGCTGAACAGCCCGCAGCGGTGTGGGCCCGGGACAACGGCCACCGCTTCGGCTTCGTGGTCCGCTACCCCTGGATGTTCCATTCCATCACCGGCTACTACTACGAGCCATGGCACCTGCGCTACATCGGTTCCGAGGCCGCAACGGACATGAAGAACCGCGGCATCGCGACACTCGAGGAGTACTTCGGGCTGGAAGCGGCACCGGCCTACCTTTAACGGTTAGCGCGACAACTTATGACTCCCACCGCTTCTGGGATCAAAGTTTCTCAGCGCCGATCGCTTCCTTGGGCGGCGGGGAAGCCGAACGCTCTGCGTCGTGGGACGCCAGCCTCATAAGCCTCGGGATTGCGGCCAAAATTGTCAGCGGGATAGTACCGACAAGTACAGGGGAAGCCAGGACCATGGCGGGAGCGATCAGCCAAGGCCACTGTTTCCGGGCACCGACTACCACCAAAAGAACGGCGAGCACGCAACGCAGTACAAAACTGATCCTGCTGTCCGGAGTCCCGTCCCTGTGATCTAGAAGGAACCGCAGCCAACTCTGCCACTGCGTGGGTTCCAAGGCATACGAAACGAGAACAATAAACGCGAGTCCGCCGACACCTTGCAGTAGTCGCCACCAGTCGCCGCGCACGGCGAACCACAAAAGTCCGACTCCAGCTGTGACCTTGGTCAGGATGGGAAACGACCACATGGCAGGCTTTCGCAGGCCGACAACAGCGGCACCGGCGAGCAATATATAAATGTTGCCGACCACGAGTTCTGGCAGGCAGAGCATAAAGATGGGGACCGACCATCTGGCCTGCAGCGGCTTTACCAGCCAGACGAGGACCGCTGCTTCCACGCAGATCCACATCGCCAGGAAAAGCGGAAAGGGGAGCAGAGCGAGGGGCCGGATCACAGTAAGGAAAACTGGCGAGTAAAGGTAGGCGTCCCTCTGGCCCGGCGCCCGCTCGTACTCCAGCTCGCCCTGGGCGGCGAGCCAATAAGCATGAGTGTCTTGCCCTAGTGCGCCACCGAGGACAGCCGCTTTGATTGACATAAATGCATAAAGCAAACCCAGAGGCCATATCAGCACAACCGCCAGCCGCATAAACAGGGGAAACTTCTTGGCGAAATCAAACCGGGGTCTCGCGGGTGCGCCCAGGGTAATTGCTTGCATGTCAGAATATTTCGCCATGCTCCGATATTGCCACGCTGCGCCGCCCAGCGCGGCAACGCCACTTCAAATAGAACGGGTGTTTGATAGTGGCCGGATTTGCGGCTTGTTATAGCCGTTGGGCCCACCCGCCCGAAGAATAAACGATGGCCCGTCCCCTACGGGGAACGAGCCATCATTCTAAGACTTGAGCGCCTAGACCGGGTTGGTGACGGACGTTGTTCAGTCCGCGATGAGCTCCAGGGCCAATTCGGTCTTGACCACCTGGGCGAGACGCTCAGCCACGTCCTGGGCGGTGGCCTGGTCTCCGGCCTCGACCATCACGCGGACCACCGGTTCGGTTCCGGAA
>JAODMS010000235.1 GCA_025464925.1 Arthrobacter sp. | reverse complement strand
GCGGCATGATGGAAGAAATCTGCACGAGGGAATTGGGCACATAAAGCTGCCCGACCTCAAAGCTGGTCCAGACCTGGAAATCCTGGATGGGGCGGCCCAGATGCAGGAACATCAGCTCGATGGCGCTGTAGGTCGCGGTGATGTAGTCGACGCCAGCAATGCACGAATAGCTATTCTGCAGCGGCGCGGCAAAGCCCAGGAGTTCGGCGACACATGCACGGTCGGTGGGGAAGCCGGTGGTGGTGATTGCCGCGGCGCCCATCGGCGACAGGTCAACCAGCCGGTAGGCCTCGAACAAGCGCTCGATGTCGCGCCCGACAAATTCGACGATGGCGGCGAGGTAATGCCCAAAAGTCGTGGGCTGCGCCGGCTGGCCGTGGGTATAGGCGACGATCAGGGTCGCCGCTTCGCGCTCGGCCGCCGCAATCAGCGCGGCGTGCAGCTTGAGGGCCTTGTCGATCAGCACATTGAGCCGTTCGCGCAAGCCCAGCTTGAACAGGGTGTGATCGATGTCATTGCGCGAACGCGCGGTATGCAGACGTCCACCCAGATCGGCACCAACGCGCTGTTTCAGTTCTTTTTCGATGAGAAAGAAGAAGTCTTCCACTTCACCGGTGTAAACCAGCCCGGATGGCTCGATTTCCGCGTCGATGCTGTCGAGCGCCCGAGCAATCTGGCTGGCCTGGTCGGCGGCGAGAATGCCGGTTTGCGCCAGCATCACCAGATGGGCACGGTCGATGGCCCGAAAGCCGGCGACGTGGTGGTCCTTGGCGCCATCGAACAATGGACGCAGGACGGTTTCCTTGTAGACCGGGTCGGGAAACACCGACTGGTCGGCAAGACGGGGATCGGTCACGATATTCAACCCTTGAGGCCGGCCAGCATGACGCCACGGACGATGTAGCGCTGCAGCAGCAGGAAAACGAGGAGCGTGGGGATGGTGCCGATAGCGGCCCCGGTCATGATCAGCTCCCATTGGATGGATGCTTCGGCCGAAAAGCTCGAGATGCCGACGGGCAGCGTGTAGAGCTCCTTGGAGGTGGTGACGATCAGCGGCCAGAAGAACGCCGTCCAGTTGCCAAGGAAGGTGAAGATTGCCAGGGCCGAGAGCGCCGGCACCACCATGGGCATGGCAATCTTCCACCAGATGGTGAATTCATTGAGCCCGTCGATACGCGCCGCTTCCAGGAAGTCGTCGGGCACGCCCTCGAAGAACTGCTTCATGAGGAAGGTGCCAAAGGCCGTCATCATGCCCGGAAACATGATGCCCCAATAGGAATTGAGCCAACCCAGCTGGCTGGACATCAGATACCAGGGGATCACCAGCATTTCGGTGGGGATCATCAGCGTCGACAGGATGGCGAGGAAGATGAAGTAGCGCCCGCGGAACTGGAACTTGGCCAGCGTGTAGCCAACCAGGCTATCGAAAAACACGTTGGACAGGGTCACCGTCACCGCGATGAAGGTGGAGTTGAAGAACCACTGCATGAAGCGGCCGTCGCCCAGCACCTTGACGTAGTTGTCGAGGGTCGGCGCGACCGGGATCAGCCGGAGATCGTAGACCTGCGCCGAAGTCTTGAGCGAGGTCGAGAACATGAACAGCAGCGGCGTGATCACGATCAGCCCGCCGATGAACAGCAAGGTCCAGGCGATGATGCGGCCGGGGCGGATGTCGCGGCGATTCGCGGCCAGCTCGGTGGCAGCTGTGGTGGCGGTCATTGCTTTTCCCTCATCACGTAAAGCTGGAGCAGGGACACGATGAGCAGAATGGTGAACAGCACCACGGTTTGCGCGGCGGCGTAGCCCATCTGGTAGGACGAAAAGGCGGTCTGGTAGATCATCAGCACCAGGGGCTTGGTGGTATTGAGCGGCCCTCCGGGATCATTGGTGGTCATGTTGTAGACCTGATCGAAGATGCGCAAAAAGCCGATGGACGAGAACACCACCAGAAACACCGTGGTCGGCTTGAGAAGCGGCAGGGTGATCTTGCGCAGGATGGCCCAGTCCCCCAGCCCATCGATGCGGGCCGCCTCGTAGAAGGTGCCGGGAATGGCGCGCAGGCCGGCCATGAAGATGATGACCTGGAAGCCCAGCCCGGCCCAGATCGCGGGCACGAGGATGGACAGCAGGGCCTGATCCACCGAGCGCAGGAATGGTTGCTGGGCGATGCCCAGGGTGCTCAGAAAGCCGTTGATCACGCCGATGGGCACGGGCTGGTAGAACCAGCGCCACACCCAGCCCATGGCCGCGGCCGTGGTGAGAAAGGGCAGGAAATAGAGCGCCCGGATGAAGCTGTGCATGAAGCGCACGCGATCAAGATAAAACGCGATCACGAAGGAGATCAGCAGGCTGAGCGGCGTGCCGATGATCAGGTACAAAAAGGTGTTCTGGAACACTTTCCAGAACAGGGGGTCGGCGAACATCTTCTGGTAGTTGGCGATGCCGATGAACTGGGCGGGACGCAGCAGATCCCAATTGGTCAGCGACAGCCAGAAGGCCTGGAAAGTGGGATAAAAGCGGATGGTCGCATAAAAGATGATGGGCAGGGCCAGAAAGGTCCAGGCCCAGATCACCCGCTTGGTGCCAACGCTGAACCGATCCCACAGGCGAACAGGGGTTGTTGATGGAATGGCGCTCGCCGAGGACATGTTCGCTCCTGAAATTGCACGTGGCCGACGGCAGGTGAACCGCCGTCAGCCGAGCCGAGGGGTGTCGCTTACTGGCGGCCTTGGTCGATGATCGCCTGCTCGGCGGCGGCCGCCTCGTTCAGCGAGTCCTCGATTGACTGGTTTTCCAGCAGCACGCGGTTCACCATGTCGATGGTGGTCTGGCGCTGGGCGGCTTCATCATAGAAGCGCGTGGTGCGGGCATATTCCAGACCCTTGAGGAATGGCCCCAGGATCGGGTCGGCGAGGTTGGCTTCGGTCAGCGCCACGTCACGGCGAGCCGGCAGTTCGCCCACGACGTCGAGCCAGATTTCCATCGC
>JAODMS010000128.1 GCA_025464925.1 Arthrobacter sp. | reverse complement strand
TCGCAGCGGATCACTTCGTGTGGTCCGGAGCGGCCAAGATGGTCAAGGCCCGCACCAGCGATGGTGAAATCGGAATCCTGCCCGGCCACTCGCCCCTGCTGGCGATTCTGGCCGAAGGTGAGCTGGCCATCGAGCCGGTGTCCGGTGACCGCATCGCTGTAGCCGTTGACGGCGGGTTCTTCTCGGTCGACAACAACCGCGTGGTCATTGTTGCTGACAACGCCCATATGGGCGACGCGGCTACTGCGGGGATCCGCTAGCACGACCTTGATGAACGTTACTGGCCTTCCGTTCATCGTCCTGGCAACACTCTTTGCGTTGCTGGTCTTTGTATTGTGCCTTTCCGGGGTGCGCCGCTTCAACCTGCGGCGCGCCCTGGGCACAGTGGACGCCTCCATTTGCACGGCTGGAAACAGCTGGCAGATGGGGGTTTGTCGTTATCAGGACAACGACCTGGAGTGGTTCCGGCTGGTCTCGCTCAGTGTGCGCCCGAAGCACACGTTCCGTCGCAGCTCCCTTGAACTGCTCGGACGGCGGACGCCGACGGAATCCGAGCTCCTCAAGGTCCAGCCGGACGCCGTGATTGTGGAACTGCGGTATGAGGGGCAGGAAGTCCTGCTCGCCATGCGGTTCGACGCCTACGCCGGCTTGTCCTCCTGGCTCGAGGCGGGACCTGTCATCGGCGTCGGTACCTGGCGCTAGCCCGGTGGACTTTTTTGAAGGCATCCGGCTTGTCGAGGGCCCGGTGCTCTGGTTTGCCTGGGCCGCCGGCATTGCCGGTATCGGCTATCTCCTCTGGCCCCGCGCGGACCGGTCACGGCCCCGCCGGGTGCTCCGCGCGGCCGCCGCGGCCCTTGCCAGCACGTTCCTCGCCGCCGCGCTGGTGGCCGGCGTGCACTGGCTGCTGATCTACGCCTTCTCGGCTTTCCCCGAAGTACTTCCGCTGGACGTCCTGGCCTGGAGCGTTCCCGCCGTCGCCGCGGTGCTCCTCCTGATCGCGCGGCTGCGGAGGGTCTGGCGGACCCGGCGCCCCGTCCGGCCCTGGCGGCGGACCGCCGCCGCAACGGCGGCGATGCTGGGAGTGGGGATGCTTTCCGCCGTCCAAATCAACGACTATTTCGGGCTCAACCACACTGTGAGCGATCTGACCGGTACGGCCGTGGCCCGGATCCAGCCGCTCGAGGACAGCCTGAAACGAGTCCCGGGTTCGGCACCCGGCACCAGCCTGGCCCGCTGGAGCGCCCCCGTTGGCCTTCCGGAGGGCGGGATCCTGCGCCGGGCCTCCATTCCCGGTACGCGCTCGGGCTTCCAGAGCCGCGAGGCGTACATCTACCTTCCGCCCGCCTACCAGGCCTCCCCGCGCCCGGCGCTGCCGGTGCTGGTGCTCTTTTCCGGGCAGCCCGGGGCTCCGGCGGACTGGCTCACGGGTGGAGCCCTGCGCAGCCGGATGGACCGGTTCGCGGCAGAGCACCACGGGGTCGCGCCGGTCGTCGTCGTCGTCGATCCCAACGGTTCCGCGGCGGGCAACACGATGTGCCTGGACAGCAGGATTGCCCAGGCTGATTCCTTCCTGTCCAAGGATGTTCCGGCCTGGATCGGCCGCACGCTTGATGTGGATCCGGACTACCGCCAGTGGGCTGCCGGCGGATTTTCCTTTGGCGGGACGTGCGCCGTGCAGATGGTGACCCGCCATCCGGAGATCTACGGTGCGGCGCTGGCCTTCTCAAGCGAAAAGGAACCGGCCATCGCGAAGGAACGCGACAAGACCATCGAGGCCGCTTTCGGCGGTGACACCGAGGCCTTCGAACGCCTGACGCCCTTGCGGCTGATGTCAGAGCAAAGGTTCGAGGGTCACGGGATCTACTTCGCCGCCGGCGCCCGGGATACCGAATTCATGGATTATCTGGCCACGCTCTCAGATGCCGCGCGGGCCGCCGGGTTCACCGTCGAGACCAGCGCCATCGCCAACGTCGGCCACTCCTGGCAGGCGGCATCCAGTGCGCTGCCCGGCGGGCTTGGTTTCCTGGCGTCGCGCTGGGGCATTCAACAGTGATGCCCGGACCGGCCATCCTGGCGCACCTCCGGGCAACACCGTTCACCCTGGCGGTGCTGGGTGTCTTCCTTTTGACCGGCGCCGGAACCGGGAGCTTCCTGTCCGGCCCCCCGGAGCAGTTGCTGGATCTGGCCTCCGTCAGCGCACCGGGTTTAAAGGCGGGGCATTGGTGGTCCTTGTTCACCTCGTTGTTCTTCGCCACTAACCTGCTGGCCTACCTTGCCGCCGCGCTGATGATCCTGCTGCTGCTGGGCCTCGCCGAACAAAGGCTCGGCTGGAAGCGTACGGCCGTGTTCTACTTCGCCGGCCAGTTCGCCGCCGTGACCCTGTTCCTGCTGATCACCCAGCTCGCCCGTTTTGCCGGCGACGGCTGGCTGGGCCGCATGGTCGACGCCCGGCTGATCGGACCCTACGCCGCAATCCTCGCCGTCTCGCTCGCCTCAAGCGGGCTGCTGCCAACGCTTTGGCAGCGCAGGCTGCGGACAGCCGTCCTGTCGAGCTCTCTGCTGCTGGTGCTGTACGTGGGCCATGCAGAGACCATCGTCGGGCTGACGGGGGCGCTGGCCGGGATGACGGCGGGCTGGTGGATCCAGGGGGACAACGGCAACCTGCACCGCCACCGCTCCACCGGGCGGGAGACCCGAAACCTGCTGGCCCTCACTGTGGCGATCTTCGCCGTCGGACCCATTCTTACCGCCGCAGTCCGCAGCCCCACCGGGCCCCTGGCCTTGTTGCGGGACGTGGTGCTGAACCCGCTGCCCGCGTTTAACCAGCTGGAGCAGAACTGCGGAGGCAGCATCGACGTCGCCTGCCTGGAGGCGGGCCGGGCGGGCTTCGCCGGACCGCTGGGCCTGGCCCTGGCGGTGGTGCCGGTGGTGCTTCTGCTCATCTGCGCGGACGGGATGCGGCACGGCCGCCGGCTCGCCTTCCGTATCGCCGTGACCGTACAGCTCGCCGTGACGGCGATGGCGGCCGTGTACCTCGCGCTGTTCGCCCGGATGCCGCATTTCCTCAGCGGCCGGCCGGATAACGCCGTGATGAGCTCCGGCTTCGTGCATGTGTTGCCGCTGGTCGCGGTTCCACTGATCCTCGTCGTGCTGCTGTGGGCTAACCGCCGGCAGTTCCGCGTCGAGACCGCCCCGCGCGCCCGGCGCACCCTCGGTGCCGTGGTGGGCGGCACGTGGCTGGTGCTGGCCTCCGGCTACACCGCGGCCTGGCTCGCTGCCGGTGGGATGGCCCGCGACGGCGGTCTGCAGGGACTGGCGGCGGAGCTGGCGCGGCAGTATCTGCCCCTGCCCATCCCAGGCATCTACGGCCGGATCTTCCAGAACCGCAACGCCCTGGAGGCCTTTCTCTTCGCGTACTCCGGCATCATCTTCTGGGTCGTTACCCTGGCCGCGGTCTGGCTGGTCCTGCTGCGCCGGCTGCACCGCACCGACGCCGGGGCCGGGGACCGCGACGTGGCCCGCGGCCTGATCCGGCTGGGCGGGGACTCGCTCTCCTGGATGGCACTCTGGGAGCCGAACAAATACTGGTTCACACCAAACCGTCGCGGAGGGGTGGCGTACCAGCAACATGGCAACGTCGCGCTCACCCTGGCCGGGCCGTTCGGGCCCGCGGCACTCCATGAGGACACAGCCGACGGTTTTCTGCGCTACTGCGCGGAGCACGCCCTCATTCCGTGTTTCTACTCCTGTACGGACAAGCTGTGGCCTGCGTTTCGAGCGCGCGGCTTCCGCAGGCTCGCGGTGGCGCAGGAAACCAGGCTGGCCGTGCGGGAACTGGAATTCAAGGGCAAGGAATGGCAGAACGTCCGGACCGCCCTCAACCGGGCAGCCAAGACGGGCGTGCGGGCCGTCTGGGGCCGCTACAGCGACTTCGCGGTGCCGCTGCGTGCCCAGTTGAGCGAGGTCTCGGAGGAGTGGGCCGCGCAGAAGTCCATCCCCGAAATGGGCTTCACCCTGGGCGGCATCGACGAACTCGACGACGACGAGGTGCTGTGCTGCCTGGCGGTGGATGCAGACGGACAGGTGCAGGGCGTCACCAGCTGGTTGCCGGTGTACGACGACGGCCGCCTTGTGAGCTGGACCCTGGACTTCATGCGGCGGCGCGGCGACGCTTTCCCGGGCGTGATGGAGTTCCTCATCGCCTCCGCCGTGCAGGAGTTACGGAGCTCTGTGGAGGTCATTTCGCTGTCCGGATCACCGCTCGCCAACGACGCCGCCGCCAGCAAACCCGAAGGACTGGCTGGCATCCTGGATGTTGTGGGAAGGGCGCTGGAACCGGTTTATGGATTCCGTTCCCTGGCTACCTTCAAATCGAGGTTCAAGCCCGATTACCGGACCCTTTACCTGTATTACCAGGACCCGCTGCAGTTGCCGGCAATCGGGCGGGCCCTGAGCCGGGCGTACCTTCCCGGCCTGTCGGTGCGGCACAGCGCGCGGCTACTCAGGTCACTCGTGCGGTAATTGCGCTGAATACGCAATGGTGGCCAGCAGGAAATTGCGCCCGGCCTAATCCCGGCTGGAAGAAATGCCATTCGGATTCTTTTCCGCGGGCAAAAAATGATCCCCGGCACGGGTGCCGGGGATCATTTATCCGGGGAGGCTGCCTGAAGCAGTTCCCGCCGGGAGGCTAGACCAGCGTTACGCCGGTGGCCTGGGGGCCCTTGGCGCCCTGGCCGATCTCGAACTGAACGCGCTGGTTCTCATCGAGCGTCTTGAAGCCACCGGTCTGGATCTCGGAGTAGTGAACGAAGACATCGCCATCGGAGTCATCCGGGGTGATGAAGCCGAAGCCCTTTTCAGCGTTGAACCACTTGACGGTTCCCTGTGCCATGTATTTCTCCTCATTGTGGATCTTGTTTAAGTCCGACACACTTCGTGCCGGGCTTGGTCACTCTGCGAGAAGAACCTTGGCTATCGGACCGGATAAACCGGGCTTCGGCGGCAGGCGCTTCACGCTCGCAACATGTCTTGCGAGCATGAAAAAACACCTACACAAAGACTCGTATAAGAATTTCATGACACTTGCGTCTGGTCAACGGGTCGGCTCAAAATTCCATAAATTTGTGCCAAGAAACGACGAATGCGGCCCGTTTCGGGGAAAGCAGAGCCGCCGGGGCGGCCGTCAGGAAAGCGGAGCGAGCCATCTGCCGCCGCGCATTACCCGCGAAAGCCCAAGCGCCGCATTAACCACGACGGCATCAGCCCGCAGTCCGCGGCGCAGGCTCCCTATTTCGTCGGCCTGGCCCACCACCGCGGCCGGAACCGCCGTGGCGGAGCGGACAGCGTCTGGAAGGGCCACGCCCGCAGCCACCGTGTGCTCCACCACCTCCAGCAGGGTGGCCGTGCCTCCTGCGAGGACCCCCTTGGTATCCAGGGTGGCGACCCCGCCGGCCACGGTGACGGGGGAGGAACCCAGCAGGTACGAGCCGTCCGGCAGGCCGGTGGCTGAGATGGAGTCCGTGACCAGGGCGATGTTGGCGGCGCCCACCAACTGGAACACGGTGGCCACCATGGCCGGATCGAGGTGGCAACCGTCCGCGATCAGCTCAAGGACGGCGCCGCCGGCCTGGGCGCTGCGGAGGCAGGCGGTGGCGGCTCCAGGGGCCCGGTGGTGCAGGGGCGGCATGCCGTTGAAGAGGTGGGTGACGGTGGGAAGCGGGCCGGCACCGCCGAACCCCGCGGACTGCAGAGCCTGCCGCGCCGCCGCGAGCGAAGCCGATGCGGTGGCATCGTCGCAGTCGGTGTGGCCGAGCGACGGCGTAACCCCGTGCAGGGCCAGGAGCTCAACGAGGGCCGCGGCGCCGGGAAGTTCGGGGGCGTAGCTCATGGTGGCAATTTTCCCCCGCGCCGCCTCCAGGAGCTCATTCAGCAGTACCGGGTCCGGATGGCGGAGGAAGGCGGGGTTGTGCGCACCGCAGCGGGCGGCAGAAAGGAAGGGGCCCTCCAGATGGATGCCGGCGAGCAGCCCCTCCTCGCTCAGCCGGGCATGAAGCCGGACCCCGCACAGCAGGTCTTCCCGGGAGGCGGTCACGAGGCTCGCCAGCAAGGTGGTGGTGCCTGAGCGGTGCAGGAAGTCGATTGCCTGGCGCGAGGACGCCTCGTCTCCGGCGGGGAAGTCCCCGCCGTGCGCCCCATGGCAGTGGATGTCCACCAGCCCGGGCAGGATCAGGAACCCCGGGGGCAGGTCCACCCGGGTGGCGCCGGTAAAATTCCGGGCACCGCCCCGGCTATTACCCCTCGGCCCACCACCGGCGACCAGCTCCCGCGGGCCGGCGTAGACGATCCGGTCACCTTCGACGGCGAGCACGGCCTGTTCGGTGATGGAACCGTCGCTGACGATCGTGCCGAACAGCAGCAGGCGACCGGACGCAGCCGGCGGAGGCCAGGCCGGCAGCTCAGGCGGGAGGGGGCTCATGGACCGAGTCTAGGGCCGTGCGGCCAGCGGGGCCTCAGAAGAGCCGGGACTCGCTGTCGTCGACGCCGCGCATGGCGTCATAGTCGAGGGTGACGCAGTCGATGCCGCGGTCGTTGGCGAGGACCTTGGCCTGCGGCTTGATCTGCTGGGCGGCGAAGATCCCCCGCACGGGAGCCAGCAGGGGGTCCCGGTTCAACAGCTCCAGGTACCTGGTGAGCTGCTCGACGCCGTCGATATCGCCCCGGCGCTTGAGTTCGATGGCCACGGTGGCGCCGTTGGCGTCCCTGGCCAGGATGTCCACGGGTCCGATCGCCGTGAAGTATTCACGGCGGATCAGCGAGAAGCCGTTGCCGAGGAGCTCGATTTGTTCGGCCAGCAGCCGCTGCAGGTCCGCCTCGACTCCGTCCTTGATGAGGCCCGGATCCTGGCCGAGTTCATGGGAGGTGTCATGCAACTGCTCATGGATGTTGATGATCAGCCGGTCATCGGTTTTGGCGGACTGGACCGTCCACTGTTCGACCACCCCGAGCTCGACGTCAATCTCGTCAGGGAAGGAGACGCGCAGGGATGCCGGCGGGCTCATCCAGTTCAGCGGCTTGTAGGATCCGCCGTCCGAATGGACCAGAACGGAGCCGTCAGCCTTGACCAACAGGAGCCGGGTAGCGAGCGGCAGATGGGCCTTAAGCCGGCCAACATAATCAACGGAGCATCGGGCTATGACTAAACGCATCCGGTCAACACTACCGCCTGCCGGAACTGCGCGGCATCCAGACTGAGGCAGAATGGAAGCATGCCCCGTTCCAACCGACCCCGCCGCGCAATCTCTGGAAGGGTAGGGCCAGGGAAGGCGGGCGCTGGGAAAACAGGCGCGGGAAAGCCCGGCGCCAAGGGCGCCTCCATGCCGGAGCTGGACCTGGAACGGGCCCGCACTGGTGTTGCCCGCCGGGAGAGCGCGCCGGACGGCGAGTGGATGGTCCGCACCATCACGGCCAGCAGGGCGGAGAAATCCTATATCTGCCCCGGCTGTTCAACAGCGGTGCTGCCTGGGGTGGCGCATCTGGTGGTCTGGTCCGAGGACCATCTCTTCGGTACCGCCGCGGGCCTGGCCGAGCGCCGGCACTGGCATTCAAACTGCTGGAGCTCGCGCAGCTACCGGTATCGCTAAGCTTGACAGCATGACATTTGACCCGGCGTCGTTCGTTTTCAGCCAGCCCTCGGAACCAACAGCGATCCGCGCTTCCACCGTGCTCCCGGCCCGCCGCGAGAATGTGGAACTCCGCACCGAAGACGGCCATGTGCTGGTGGGCGAGCTGGCGCTACCGGAATCAGGCGAGGTAAAGGCGACCCTCATCACGCTCCATCCGCTGCCGACGCACGGCGGGTTCATGGACTCACACGTCTACCGCAAAGCCTCCTACCGCCTGCCTGCCCTGGCCGGAATCGCCGTGCTGCGCTTCAACACCCGGGGCACCGTATCGCCCCGCGGAACCAGCGGCGGGGCGTTCGAGGAAGGCGTAGGCGAACGGCTCGACGTCGAGGCGGCCGTGCACTTCGCCGTGCAGCGCGGCCTTCCGAACCGCTGGCTCGTGGGCTGGTCCTTCGGTACCGAACTCGCACTCATGTACGGCGCAACGGAGCCCGTGGCCTCGGAGATCGAAGGGGCTATCCTGCTCTCGCCTCCGCTACACCGGGCCGCCGAGATGCACCTCAAGGAGTGGGCCGCCTCAGGCAAGCCGCTCAAGGTCGTGGTCCCCGAACATGACGACTACCTGCAGCCAGCGGCTGCGGTCGAGCGGTTCGGCGTTGTGCCGCAGGCCCGCGTCGTGGGGGTCGACGGCGCCAAGCACCTCTGGGTGGGGGAGAAGCACGCCGCCCGGGTGCTCAACGAGATCGTGGATGAGGTCCTTCCGGGCGGATCCGGCGCCTCCGCGCTGCCGCAGGAATGGGCCGGGCCGGTCGCCTCCGCGACAGCCTGAACCACGGGTCAACGGCAGTCAGCGGTAAAGGGCCCGGCCATTGCCGGGCCCTTTACCGCTGAGCGCGCAGCGTCAGTGGTTGTCCTGGCGCACGATGAAGATTTCCTTGACCAGGAGCAGGACCGCCGCCGCTGTGGGGATGGCAATCAGCGCACCCAGTACCCCGAGCACGCTGCCGCCGGCAATGACCGAGATGACGGCGACGGCGCCGGGCACCGCCACAGCCTTCTGCATGATGCGCGGCGAGATGAAATAGGCCTCGAACTGGAGGTAAGCGAAGTAGCAGATGGCATAGACCGCTGCCGTCTGCCAGCCGGCGGTCAGGGCCACCAGGGTGACGAGGACGCCTGCAATCAGGCCGCCGACCAACGGGATGAACGCGAGCAGGGCGACCACGAAGGCCAGCAGCACGGCAAACGGAACGCCGAGAATCGACATCACGATGAAGGCGAAGGTCGCGTTCAGCAGGGCGACGACTGCCTGGCCGATGACGTAGTTGCCCACCGAGGCGGTGATTTCCTCGGCCAGAGCCGCGACCCGGCCCCGGCGCGAGCGCGGCGCGAGCCGGTAACCCCATTTCTTCATGGCCGGAAGTGCGGCAAGGAAGTACAGGCTCAGGACCAGCACGATCAGCGCGCCGAACAGCCCGTTCGCCACGGTGGAGCCGAAGCCGACAACGCCACCGAAGATGCCGCCCATCGCCGCGGGATCATTGACGAACTTTTCCAGCTCCTGGGTGATGCGGTCCCGCACGCCGAACTGGCTGTCAATGGTGCGGAAGAAGTCCGAGTCGATGAACTCCTGGATCCAGCGCGGTGCCTGCTGCACGATCTCGGTGACCTGCTCGACGATCGTCGGGATCAGGGTGGCAAAAAATCCGGCCACGGCCAGCGTCAGCGTGGATACGGCGAGGACAATGCCCGCGGCCCGGGGGAACTTCTTGCTTTCCAGCCACCGCACCACCGGGTCCAGGCCCAGGGCAATGAAGAGGGCTGCCACGATCCACAGGAGCAGCTGCGTCGTGTTCGAGCCGATCCAGTAGACCAACAGCGCCATTCCGACGCCGACCGTCCCCATGAAGCCGACGTAGAGCGGGTGCTGGGAGGACATGCGCGGCCCGGGGTCTCCGAAGCGGGCGGAGTCCTCGCTCTCCCCGGTGCCCTCGACCGTGTCCAGGTGCTCCGGGGGCATCTCGAAACGGAGCCGCGGTTGGGCCCCCGGGATGGGCTGCCGCAGCCGGCGGCCCATCGATATCAGCACTCCCGCGGCGACTGCCCGGCGGCGGGAGACCGCTTCCTGGGCAACGCGATCCTGGCCACCGGATTCCTGGGTTTCTTCGTGTCCGGGGGAGGACGAATCCGTGTGTTCAGTCACTGCGTTGGAAGCCCTTTGTCCTCATGTGGCGCCGTGCGGCGGCCATGGTGTGGTGGTCACCGCAACACTATCAGCAGGCCTGATAGTGGGCGGTTGGGCTGCAGGCCCCTGCCCCGCGGCAGGGGTTGACAAAGCCCCGGATCTGACTCCGGGATAACAAAACGGTTACTATTGAGGCTTAGTGTCCGCTGATGATAGGTAATATTTTGCGCTTCAAGACTGCCGTTGCACTAGTGCTGCTCGGCCTCCTGGCACTGCTGGCCGGGATAGGCCAGAAGACGTTCTGGGCTCCGCCAGAGACTGTCACCGCCACCGCGCCCGCGGACGCCACCGCCGCGCCGTTGACCGTTTTTGACGAGAAGCTGCGCACCGCGCAGGGCGGCACCGCGACAATCAATGTCAAGGGCGAGGGCAGCTTCCTGCTGGCGGCCGGCCGGCCGGACGACGTGGACGCGTGGGTCGGCAAGACCGCCCATAACACTGTTACCGGAGTCTCCGAAGACGGCAAAGCGCTGCAGCTGACGCATTCCGATGGCGAGGCCACAGCGCCGTCGCCCGCAGGTTCCGACCTCTGGGTCAGCACCGAGAACGCCAGCGGCGAAATGAACTACTCGTGGACGCCGCCGGCCGACGGCGACTGGTCACTCCTGCTCGCGGCGGACGGCACCCAGCCGGCCCCGGCGTCAGTGACGATGACGTTCCCCAACGACACCTCCACGCCGTGGGCGATACCGCTTATGGTTCTTGGTGTCCTGCTGATCCTGGCCGGTGGCGCAATGCTGGCCCTCAAGCCCAAGTCCGGCGGCCCCACCGGCAACGGCGCACGGGATTCGGCCGGCAGCAGGACCGCCCGGAGCGCCCGCGCCAAGGACTCCGGGCACCCGCAGGCCAAGGACTCCGAGAACACCGCTCTCCGCCAGAACACCGTTGTCGGGCGCGTGGGCCGTTCCGGCGCCGCTCTTGCGGTGCTGACGGCCGCCGCGGTCGCCGGCACGGGAGTGGCCGCACAGGCCAGCCAGACTCCGGCGCCCTCCCCGAGCACATCCACCGCCCCGCCGTCTGCCGCTGAGCCGGGCAAAGCCGACGCTCCGGTGCTGCTTGATGCCCAGTTCCGCCGCATCCTGGAACAGGTAGCCGGCGTCGTCGATGCCGGGGACGCGGCCAAGGACGCCAGCAAACTCCAGCCGCGGGTGGGGCAGACGGAGTTCCAGGTGCGCACGCAGAACTACAAGATCCGGTCCCAGGTCGGCTCCTACGAGGCCCGGATGCCTGTCCGTGCCACGGAGCTCCTGACCACGGTGGTTACCAAGAAGCGCAGCTGGCCCCGGTCGGTCCTGGCCGTGACGCAGGGCGACGGCAACGTCGTTCCGCAGGTGCTCAGCCTGACGCAGGCCTCTCCGCGGGAGAACTACAAGCTCGGGAGCACGTCGCCCCTGCAGCCGGGGGCGACCTTCCCGGCCATTTCGCGGGGCGGTACGGAGACACTGGCCCCCTCGGACAAATCCGCCCTGCCCTACAGCGGAGAGGAAGCTCTGGCAGGCCTCGCGGACCGCCTGACGACGGCCGACTCCGCCTTCAAGGACAAGCTCGTGGAGGGTCAGTCCTCCCCGTACATTGCAGACACCCTTGCCTACCAGGCCGACGTGGTCAGCTCCGGGGTGAACGGCACCTTCGCCTTCACTCATACGGTGGTTCCGGAGGAGACGGCCGTGTTCCGCACCTCCGACGGCGGCGCGCTGGTCCTGGGCCGCCTGAACTTCGCTATCGACGGAACGCCCAAGGCTCCCGGGGACAAGCTGACGATCGGCGACGACGCGGCTGCCCTGGCCGGCGGCAAGGAAACCAGCACGGGCATGATCCTGAACTTCGCTGAGTCCATGGCTGTCTACGTCCCGCCGGCAGGGTCACCGGATCCGATGAAACTGGTGGCCGCCACCCGCGGCCTCGTCGGGGCGAGTTTCAAGTAGCCGCCGGCAGCGGTTCGGGGTAGCACCGGCCGGGGCCGGAGTGGCTAGAGTGGTGGTATGACTTCGCCAGCTTCCCGCCCGGTCCCGCCAGCTGCCGCCAACCCGCTCAACCTGCGTGGCGCCGTCGACCTGTCCTCCCTGAAACAGCGCCCGGCGCCACCGTCGTCGGCCGGCCCCGCCGGGCCGGGTGCCCCTGCGGCCGGTCCCGCGTCAACGGGAGCCGAGGCAACGGCAGAGTCCGGCCGTCCCCTCCGGGTCGACGTGACCGGGGCCAACTTCCAGGAGCTTGTGGAGCTGTCCGCCCAGGTCCCTGTGGTCATCGCGCTCTGGGCCAGCTATTCGCCCGGCTCCGGCCAACTCGTCGATGTCCTCGAGCAGATTGTGGAAAGCTACGGCGGCCGGCTCGTCCTCGGGGCAGCCGACGTCGAAGCATTCCCGCAGCTCGCGCAGGCCTTCCAGGTCCAGACCGTGCCGACCGCCGTGGCCGTCGTGAAGGGCCAGCCCGTTCCCCTCTTCCAGGGCGGCGCCGAGGAGCAGCAGGTGCGCAGCCTGCTCGATGAACTGCTGAAGGTTGCCGCAGCGAACGGCGTGACCGGACGGATCGGCGCCGGCGGGCCCGGCGAGGCCGAGCCGGCAGCCCCGCCGCTTCCACCCCTGCACCAGGCCGCGTTCGACGCCATCGAAGCGGGCGACTATGCGGGGGCGGCCGCGGCCTACCGGCAGGCCCTCACCGAAATGCCGTCCGACGCCGAAGCCAAAGCCGGACTCGCGCAGGTCGAACTCATGAACCGCCTCGAGGCGCTTTCCGGCCCCGACGCCGACGCCCTCCGCCGGCTCGCCGCCGACGAGCCGGACAACCTTGACGCCCAATTCGGTGTCGCAGACCTGGACGTCGCCGGCGGACACATCGAGGACGCCCTGAACCGGCTCGTCGCCTTCATCGGCAGGAACTTCGGCCCGGAGCGGGAAACGGCACGGGTCCGGCTGCTGGAACTCTTCGACGTCGTAGGCACCGGCGATGAGCGCGTCGCCAAAGCCCGCCAAGGTCTCGCGCGGGTCCTCTTCTAATGGCGTCCGCGCTGTTCACGCCGCTGGAGCTGCGGTCCCTGCAGCTGCAGCACCGCGGCTGGGTCTCGCCGATGTGCCAGTACAGCTGCGAACCGGACACCGCACCGGGGGTGCCCACCGACTGGCACCTTATGCATCTGGGCTCCTTCGCCACCGGAGGCGCGGCCCTGATCCTCACCGAGGCGGCCGCCGTCAACGCCGCCGGCCGGATCAGCCCGCGGGACGCCGGAATGTACAACGACGAGCAGGCGGCCGCCTGGCAGCGGATCACGTCATTCGTGCACCGCCACGGCAGCGCGGAGACCAAGATCGGCACGCAACTGGCGCACGCCGGCCGGAAGGCGTCCACCTACTGGCCGTTTTCCGGACACCAGGGTTCCGTGCCTCCGTCCGAAGGCGGCTGGGCCACCGCGGGCCCCAGCACCGAGGCCTTCGACGGCTATGCCGCCCCGTCGGCAATGACGGAGGCGGAGATCGAGGGTGTGATCGCCGACTTCGCCGCCGCCGCAGTGCGGGCCGTCGACGCCGGGTTCGACACCATGGAGATCCACGGGGCCCACGGCTACCTGCTGCACCAGTTCCAGAGCCCCCTGATCAACGAGCGGACAGATGGCTGGGGCGGGGACGAAACCGGCCGGAACCGCCTGATGCTTGCGGTGGTGGACGCCGTCCGGAACGTCATTCCCGACTCCATGCCGCTGCTGCTCCGGATCTCCGCCTCGGACTGGGCCGAAGGCGGCATCGACGCCGGAGCCTCGGTCCGGCTGGCGCGCGCCGCTTCCGAACACGGCGTGGACCTCGTGGACGTCTCCAGCGGCGGTGCCGTGTCCCACCAGCAGATTCCGGTGGGACCGGGCTACCAGACCGGATTTGCTGCCCGGATCAGGCGGGAGACAGGTATCCGGACCGGTACCGTCGGCCTGCTGACGTCGGCCGTCCAGGCCGAACACGCCATCGCAACCGGCCAGGCCGACGGTGTCTTCATCGCCCGGGCCGCGCTGCGGGATCCGCACTGGTGGTTGCGGGCCGCGTTTGAACTGGGACACGACCTAACCTGGCCGCCGCAGTATGAACGGGCCAGGCCGCGTCACGCTTTCTAGGGCCGGACGCCTTGGGGAGGATCGCCGGGAGGGTCCTTAAAAACGATCCCCTTCGCGCCGGGCAGCGGTTAGTCTGGCGTCATGACTGTTCAGCAACCGGATCCGCGCGTTCCAGTGCAACTGACGGCGCCGGATCTGCCGGCGCCTCCGGTTCCCGCCCTGTCCCTGCGCGGCCTGGCCAAGCGCTTCGGTGCGAAAATCGCCGTGGACGGCATCAGCCTCGATGTTCCGGCCGGATCCTTCTACGGGATTGTCGGGCCCAACGGGGCGGGCAAGACCACGACACTGTCCATGGCCACAGGACTGTTGCGTCCCGAGTTCGGCACGGCCCTGGTGCACGGTGTCGATGTCTGGCAGCATCCGCTCGAGGCCAAGAAGCTCATGGGGATCCTGCCCGACGGCGTCCGGCTCTTCGACAGGCTCTCCGGTGAACAGCTGGTGAGTTACGCCGGCCTGCTGCGCGGCATGGACAAGGACGTCGTGGCTGCGCGGACCAGGGAGTTGCTCGCCGCCCTGGATCTGGGCCAGGACGCCGCCACCCTGGTGGTGGACTATTCGGCCGGCATGACCAAGAAGATCGCCCTCGCCTCGGCCCTGATCCACGCGCCGCGGCTGCTGGTCCTGGACGAGCCGTTCGAATCGGTGGATCCCGTGTCCGCCGCCAACATCCGCGACATTCTGGACCGCTACGTGGCATCCGGCGGCACAGTCATTGTCTCCAGCCACGTCATGGACCTGGTCCAGCGCATGTGCGACCATGTCGCCGTGGTCGCTGCCGGCCGGCTGCTCGCCGCCGGCACCCTGGACGACGTCCGGGCCGGTGCGTCCCTCGAGGACCGTTTCGTCCAGCTGGTGGGCGGCCGCAGCCAAACGGAAGGGCTCGAATGGTTGCGCACCTTCTGAGGCTAAAGCTCACCCTGCTGCGCAACGGTCTCCGGCGCAGCCCCTGGCAGCTCGCGGGCCTCGGGCTCGGGATTTTGTACGCCCTCGGAGTTGTCGGGCTCTGCGTTGTCGCGCTGTTTGTCCTGCGCGAGGGGGAGATCGCCCTCGCACAGACGGTGGTGGTCCTGGGAGGCGCTGCTGCGCTCCTGGGCTGGGCCATCGTTCCGGTCGCCGCTTCCGCCGCCGACATGACGCTGGACCCGGCCCGGTTCACCACCTTCGCCGTCCCCATGCCGCAACTGCTCGCCGGTCTCGCACTCGGCGGCCTGATCGGCATCCCGGGCGTTGCGACCTCCCTCGTGGCGCTCGCCACCGTGGGCACCTGGTCCAGAAACCTTCCCGCCGCGGCAGGCGCCCTGGTGGGGGCGGTCATCGGCGTGCTTAGCTGTGTGGTCGTGTCCAAGGTGGTGACCACCGCCACGGCCGGGCTGGCTACCTCCCGCCGCTTCAAGGACGCCAGCGCCGTGGCATTCCTGATCCCGCTGATGCTGATGGGACCCATCGTGGCGAGCGTCGCGCAGGGGATCGCCACCTCGGGCGATTTCCTCGCCGGGCTCGCCCGCACGCTTGCCTGGACGCCCGCCGGGGCCGCCTGGTCGCTCGGCGGTGAGCTCGCCGCCGGCAGCCACGGCGCAGCGGCGCTCAAGCTTCTGATCGCGCTCGCCACCCTGGCAGGACTCACACTGACGTGGAAGGTCCTGCTGGAGCGCTCCCTCGTTACGCCGCCCTATGCGGGCACCGCCAAGAAGCGGACCGGAGGCCGGGGCCTGTTCGCGCTGTTCCCGGCGACGCCGACAGGGGCGATCGCCGCCCGGTCGCTGAGCTACTGGCTGCGGGATCCCCGCTACACCGGAACCCTCGTCGTCCTCCCGCTGATGCCGGTGCTCCTGATGTTCCAGGCCGGCCAGACAGGCTCCTACGGACTCGTCCTGTTCGTCGGCCCGCTGACTGCCTTCCTGCTGGCCTGGTCCATCTCCTCGGATGTTTCCTATGACAGCACCGCCTTCGCGCTGCACCTGTCCAGCGGGGTGCGCGGGATCCACGACCGTCTCGGGCGGGCGGTGGCGTGCCTGGTCTTCGGCCTTCCCGTGGTGCTGGCGTTCAGCATCGGCCCGTTCTTCTTCACGGGCGACTGGGTACGGCTGCCCGGGGTGCTCGGGCTGTCCCTGGGCGTCCTGTTCACCGGGCTGGGCCTGTCCTCGGTCGTCTCGGCACGCTACACGGTCACCGTACCGCTGCCCGGAGACAGCCCCTTCAAGAAACCACCGGGAAACGTGGCGCAGACGATGGCCGTGCAGTTCGGAGGGCTCGGCGTTCTCCTGCTGCTCGTGGCACCCGAAGCGGCGCTCGTCGCCGCCCAGTTCATCACGGGCGACCCGCTGCCGGGTTGGATCAACCTGTTCCTTGGCCCGGCGGCAGGCCTGGCGCTGTTCGTCGCAGGGGTCCGGCTGGGCGGGAAATGGCTGGACGCCCGCGGACCGGAGCTGCTGGCACAACTGGCCGTCAACCGCTGACGGAAGCGGACAAGTACGGGCCAGGGCGGACGGTACTGGGATACCCTGCCAGTAGGGTCTGTCCTGGCCCGCACCGTCCGCGCCGGATACGCCGCGGCCAAGTCACTACCGGCACGCAGCAAAGGCAGGGAGCATGGAAGTAGTCATCCTTCCGGGCAGCAAACCGATCGCGGCCCTCGCGGCGGACGCGATCGAGGCACTGCTGCGGCGTAGACCCGACGCCGTCCTGGGGCTGGCCACAGGTTCCTCGCCCCTGCCGATCTACGATGAATTGGCGTTGCGGCATGAGCGGGACGGCCTGGACTTCAGCCGGGCCCGCGCCTTCGCCCTCGACGAATATGTCGGGCTTCCAGCCGGCCATCCGGAGTCCTACCGCGAGGTCGTCAAACGCGAATTTACCGAGCGGGTCAACATCAGCCCGCTGAATGTCCACGGGCCGGACGGCACTGCCGCCGACATCCCGGCGACCTGCCGGGCCTACGAAACCGCCATCCGCGCCGCGGGGGGAGTGGACCTGCAGATCCTCGGCGTCGGCACGGACGGCCACATCGGGTTCAACGAACCTGGCTCGTCGCTGGCTTCCCGGACGCGGATCAAGACCCTGATCGAGCAGACGCGCCGGGACAACGCCCGGTTCTTCGGAAGCCTGGCCGAAGTGCCCCACCACGTCCTCACCCAGGGACTGGGCACCATCCTGGACGCCCGGCATGTGATCCTCGTCGCCACGGGAGCGCAGAAGGCGCAGGCTGTCCGTGACCTGGTGGAGGGGCCCCTCGCCGCCATCTGCCCGGCCTCCGTGCTGCAGTTGCATCCGCACGCCACGATCCTGGTGGACGAGGCGGCGGCGTCCTCGCTTCGGTTGGCGGACTACTACCGCCACAGCTACGACAACAAACCGGCATGGCAGGGCCTTTAACCAGGGCCCCGAGTTTACCTTTCCCGCCTCCCGGGCCGCCGCATGAGCTGCGGCACGAATACGGCGCCGGAAGGTGCCGCGGCGCCCGGTTCCGAAGCCGCCGTCGCGGTGCCGGCCGCTCCAGCCGCTAGGATGGGTGTCATGACTAGCATGACCGATCCCCTCGAAAACGACCCGATGCGCGAGCTCTCCGGAGCCGGGACGTCCACGGCCACGATCGAGCGCGAGGAACTGCGCCAGGAAGTGGAACCCGGCGACCGGGAGCGCTTCTCGCACTATGTGCGCAAGGAAAAGATCATGGAATCCGCGCTGTCCGGTGAGCCGGTCATTGCCCTCTGCGGCAAGGTGTGGACGCCCGGCCGCGATCCGAAAAAGTTCCCTGTCTGTCCCGAATGCAAGGACATCTACGACGGCCTCCGCCCCGGCAAGGACGACGGCAAGGGCTCCGGCGACAACTAGCCCTCCCGGGCAGCGGGCTACGCAGGGCAGCTATCCGGGCCGGCCGGTAGTTCTGCCCTAGGGCGTTTCGCCATGCGGAGTCCGGCCAGACGGCAGGGACGGTGGCGCGCCGGCGCCGCCAGCTAGCTGCATTGTGCGCCCCTATTGTTGCGCCGGGGTACTTTTCCGCGCTCCGGCTCATGCTCCCCGGTTCATCCGAAAAGATTGGTGTTTTTGTGCTTAATTGTGTTTCTCCGTCAGCCGCAGCCGTGCGCGGAATGGAGGGCACCTAAATGACTGAGACACTCTTCGGCGGACCCACGCTGCCTCCCGCCTATCCTGAGCGGGCAGCCTGGGGTACCGCGCAGAAGCTCCGTGCCTGGCAGCAGGAAGCCCTGGACAGTTACTTCAGCACCCACCCCAAGGATTTCCTTGCCGTCGCGACCCCGGGTGCAGGCAAGACCACCTTTGCGCTGCGGGTGGCCTCCATGCTCATCGATTCCGGCGTGGTCAACCGAGTCACGATCGTGGCGCCGACGGACCACCTGAAGCGCCAGTGGGCCGATGCGGCCGCCAAGGTGGGCATCGCCATTGATCCGAACTTCAAGAACGCAGACGGACAGCACGGCCGCGGCTTCGTCGGCGTCGCCGTCACCTATGCACAGGTGGCCAGCAAGCCGATGCTGCACCGGGCCAAGACCGAGGCGGCCCGCACGCTGGTGATCCTCGACGAGATCCACCACGGCGGCGAGGCGCTCTCCTGGGGTGACGGGCTCCGCGAGGCTTTCGATCCCGCCGCCCGCCGGCTCTCCCTGACGGGTACCCCGTTCCGCTCCGACACCTCGCCCATTCCGTTCGTGGAATATGCCGAGGACCGGGACGGCATCCGGCGCTCCAAGGCCGACTACACCTACGGCTACGGCAAGGCGCTGCGGGACCACGTGGTCCGTCCGGTCATGTTCATGGCCTACTCGGGGCAGATGCGCTGGCGCACGAGCGCCGGGGAGGAAATGGCCGCATCCCTCGGTGAAGCGGCGGTCACCAAGGACGTGACCTCGCAGGCCTGGCGGACCGCGCTGAACCCGACCGGTGAGTGGATCCCGGCCGTGCTGGCAGGGGCGGACAAGCGGCTCAGCGAGGTCCGCCGGACGGTCCCGGACGCCGGCGGCCTGGTCATCGCGACCGATCATGACGATGCAAGGGCCTATGCCGGGCAGCTGAAACGCATCACCGGAGAATCGCCCACCGTCATTCTGTCCGATGACACGAAGGCCTCCAGCAAGATCGAGGAGTTCACCGCCAGCGAGAAGCGCTGGATGGTGGCCGTCCGGATGGTCTCCGAAGGCGTGGACGTCCCGCGGCTGTCCGTCGGGGTCTATGCCACCTCGACGTCCACGCCGTTGTTCTTCGCCCAGGCGGTGGGACGCTTCGTCCGCGCCCGGAAGCGCGGCGAGACGGCGTCGGTCTTCCTGCCCTCGGTACCCCAGCTGATGGCCCTGGCCAACTCCATGGAGGCCGAGCGGGACCACGCCCTGGACCGCCCGGAGAAGGAGGACAGCGACGGTCTCTTCAACCCGGAAGACTCGCTTCTGGACGAGGCGAACCGCGAGGAGCAGGCCTCGGACAGCCTCACCAAGGGCAAGTTCGAGGCCCTCGGCTCGCAGGCGTCCTTTGACCGCGTGCTCTTCGACGGCGGCGAGTTCGGCACCGGCGGCGAGGTCGGCTCGGAGGATGAGCTGGATTTCCTCGGCATCCCGGGCCTGCTCGACGCCGAGCAGGTAGGAACGCTGCTGCGCCAGCGCCAGCACGAGCAGCTGAACCGCAAGAACCGGCGGGCACCCCATGCCGCAGCTGGCTCTGATGCGGCCGTCCCGGCCGTCCCGGCCGTTCCGGACCACCGGATGCTGATGGACCTGCGATCCGAACTGGCCAAGAACGTGGCGGCCTGGTCCGCCCGCACCGGCACTCCGCACGGCGTGGTCCACACCAAGCTCCGGACGGTCTGCGGTGGCCCGCCCGTGGCCCAGGCCGACGAGGAGCAGCTGCAGACCCGCCTGCGGAAGCTCCAGGACTGGTTCATCGGCCGGAAGTAGCAGGGGCCCGGTTGTACCGGGAACGCTCCCGGGGCCCGGCCAGGGCAGAAAAAAGGACCGGGGTGACCCGGTCCCTTTCCGAAATCCGC
The DNA here is from genome assembly GCA_025464925.1 of Arthrobacter sp. The sequence continues at coordinate 6,555 of JAODMS010000128.1, read as the reverse complement.
TCCGGCTGTTACTGGCCGCACACCTGGCTGAGGGTCTGGCCGGCAGAGGTGTACCGGGGCTGCAGTTCCTGAAGCTTCCCGGAGTCCGGGCTGTCCTGCGCTGACTCGTCCAGGAATTCGATGATGGTCTGCAGCGGAGCCCTCAGCTCATCGGAGGAGGCCTCTTCGATGGGCCTGAGCCGGTTGGCGAGCCGGATCATTCCGGGCTTATCCGAGTCGGACGTCGGTCCCGAGCCGACGGTCTGGATCCGGGCGCAGGTTTCCTCGTTGCTCATCTTCGGGGCCGAGCAGCCGGCTGCGCCGAGCAGGGCCGCGGCAGCGATCAGGACGGTGAGGGTCTTCTTCATGGTGTACTCCGGAGTTCTGCGGTCAGACGATAGTGGCAAGGTTTTCGAGTCTACTGTGAGGACGGCATTTTCCAGCCAGCCGTCGCTCCAGACCGGCCGCCCCGGAAGCCGGGATCAGGCGATGTCAACGCCGCCGAGCTCCATCTCCGCGACGGCGTCATCGAGGTCCTCGGCGATCCCCACCGTCAGCTCGCGCAGCACGGTAACGGAGTAGCCCGCCTGGACTCCGTCCAGCGCGGTGGCCTTCACGCAGTGGTCGGTGGCGATCCCCACCACCACCACGTCCTCCACGTCATGGCTCTGCAGCCAGTCGTCGAGGCCGATCGCGTCCTCGTCGGCCGCGAAGGCCCCCGCGTCGACTTGCTCTCCGGTGCCGGACAGCGGCATCGCGCCCGGCGTGCGGTCCCCGGTCGGGACGGCGTCGTCCGGGGCCAGGACACCCTCGAAACCGGAGTAGGCAGCGGTGAACTGGCCCTTGCGGAAGTATGCCTGAATGTACTCCGGGTCCAGGTCCGGATGCAGCTCGGCGCCGCGGGTGCCGGCCACGCAGTGCCGCGGCCAGCTCTCCACGAAGTCCGGTTCCTCCGAGAAGTGGGCACCCGGCTCGATATGCCAGTCCTGGGTGGCCACAATGTGGTCGAACTGGCCGTGGTGGGCGTCGACGTACTCGCTGATGGTGGCGGCGAGGTCCGCCCCTCCCGGGACCGGCAGGGACCCTCCTTCGCAGAAGTCGTTTTGGACGTCGACAATGATCAGGGCGCGGGACATTCAGTCCTCCTCGTAAATAGTCGGAATCGCCGGTTCGCCGCGCTGCAACCGGTTGACCACGGCGGGAAGCTCCTTCATGGTTTCCGCGTGGCGCTGGCGGGCGCGCAGGACGCCTTCCGGGCCGGTCCAGCCCGGCAGGAGCTCTCCGTTCTTGATGAACTGCTGCAGCAGCGGACGGTCGTTGCCGTCGTCCTCGGGCCGGTGGCCGATCCCCACGATCTCCTGGGTGGCCGTGCCGCGTTCGTTGAGTTTGCGCAGCGCGTACTTGCGTCCGCCCTTGCTGGTCTTGTTCTTGGCGGTCTTGGCCACCGGGATGAATTCTCCGGCATCATCGGTCCGGCTGACCAGCTTGTAGACCATGCTGGCCGTGGGCGCGCCGGAGCCGGTGACGAGGGAGGTGCCGACGCCGTAGGAGTCCGCCGGAGCGGACTGCAGGGCAGCGATGGCATACTCGTCCAGGTCGGAGGTCACCACGATCCTGGTGTGCTCGTTGCCGAGGTCGTCCAGCAGCTGGCGGACCCACTGGGCCTGCGTCACGAGGTCCCCGGAATCCAGCCGGACCGCGCCGAGCCTGTCCCCGGCGAGCTCGACCGCGGTCCGGACGGCCGTCTCGACGTCGTAGGTGTCCACCAGCAACGTGGTCTCCGGACCGAAGGACGCTATCTGCGCCTCGAAGGCCTCGCGCTCGGTGTCGTGGAGCAAGGTGAAGGAGTGGGCGGCCGTGCCGACCGTCTTGAGCCCGTACCGCAGCCCGGCCTCAAGGTTGGAAGTGCTGTCGAAGCCGGCGATGACGGCGGCGCGGGCAGCAGCGGTGGCAGACTCCTCGTGCGTCCGGCGCGATCCCATCTCGATGCAGGGGCGGTTGCCGGCTGCCGTGATCATGCGTGAGGCGGCCGAGGCGATAGCGCTGTCGTGGTTGAGGACGGAGAGGAGGTAGGTCTCCAGGATGCAGGCCTCGGCAAACGTGGACTCCACGATCAGGATCGGGGAGTTCGGAAAGTACGCCTCGCCCTCCGGGTAGCCCCAGACGTCGCCGGAAAAGCTGTAACCGGCCAGATAGTCCAGCGTCTCCTCATTGACCACGCCGTTGCGGCGGAGGAAATCCAGCTCGGGCTGCTCGAAGCGGAAGTTCATGATGCCCTCGAGCAGGCGGCCGGTACCGGCAACGATCCCGTAGCGGCGGCCGTCCGGCAAGCGCCGCGCGAAGACTTCGAACACCGACTTTCGCTGGGCGGCGCCGGAATGCAGCGCGCCCTGCAGCATGGTCAGCTCGTAATGGTCGGTGTACAGGGAGGTGCGGGGCTGGTCCCAGGCAGCTGAGGTACTCACAAATTCACTCTAGTGCGCATCCCCATAGAATGGACAGATGACCATCAGCGTTGCGCCCGGCCCCGATACACGGGAGAGCACCCAGACCGGAACAGGAACGTCCACGGACGTTTTGACGGCCCCGGACATTCCCTGGAACCTGGTGATCTGGAATGATCCGGTGAACCTGATGAGCTACGTGAGCTACGTCTTCCGCAGCTATTTCGGATATTCGGAGAGCAAGGCCCACAAGCTCATGATGGAGGTCCACAAGAAAGGCCGCTCCATCGTGGCGCACGGCAGCAAGGAACAAGTCGAGCAGCACGCCGTCGCCATGCACGGCTACGGCCTCTGGGCCACGGTGGAAAGAGCTACGGGCGGCGACGGCAGCACCGGATCAGGCAAGGGCAAAGGAAAACGTGGCTAGGGCATTCAAGAACGGGCGCAAGGGGATCATCGGCTTTCTGGAGCCGGCCGAGCGGCAGCTGCTGCGCAGCCTCTTCGATGACGTCATTTCCATGCTGGAGCCGGAACACCGCGCCAACCAGGACCCGCTGGCGGCGCTCGTCGGGCTCGACACTGACGCCCGCGAGCCCTCGGACCGGGCCCTGCGGCGGCTGCTGCCCAACGTGATGAAAAACGACGACGACGCCTCCCTCGAGTTCCGCCGGCTTACCGAGCGCTCGCTGCGCGAAAGCAAGATCGGGGCACTGAAGGCGGCCTCGCTGGGGCTGGACAAGGACGAGCTGGTGCTCACCCCGGCCGACGCCCGCCACTGGTCCACGGCGCTCAACGATGTCCGGCTGGTACTCGCCGAACGCCTCGACATCCGCGACGACGCGGACGCGGAGCATGTCCATCTGATGCAGGACTGGTCCCAGGCCGAGGACGTTGAGAGCTATCTGGCCCTGGTCTACAACTTCACCACCTGGCTGCAGGAGTCCCTGGTCCAGGCCATGCTGCAGTCGCTCGAAGCGCGCCGCTGAGTGCCGGCGCCGCAGGGGCCGTGTGATTCAGTAGACATGAGTTCCGGGACACAATGTGATAGCTGCAGCGGTGGCTAAGCCCTATCCTCGAATAATTATGAGTTCAGCATCGAGCATGAATCCGGCAGCGGCAGCTGTGGCGGACGCCCCAGCGAGCAGCACCGCAGACCGCCAGATGGGATCGCGGCCCATCGGTGTCTTCGATTCAGGCGTCGGCGGACTCACCGTGGCGCGGGCCATCATCGACCAGCTACCCAACGAATCGATCCTCTACGTGGGCGACACCGCGCACGGGCCCTACGGGCCGCTGCCCATCGCCGAGGTCCGCGCCAACGCGCTGGGCGTGATGGACGAGCTCGTGGATTCGGGCGTCAAGCTCCTGACCATCGCCTGCAACTCCGCCTCCGCCGCGGTGTTGCGCGACGCCCGCGAACGGTACACGGCCCGCTACGGGATTCCGGTGATTGAGGTGATCCAGCCGGCCGTCCGGCGCGCCGTCGCGGCCACCCGCAGCGGACGCATCGGCGTCATCGGCACGTCCGCCACCATCGGTTCCCGCGCCTACGAGGACACCTTCGCCGCGGCCCCGGACCTGGCCGTCACCTCCGTCGCGTGCCCCGCGTTCGTGCCCTATGTCGAGGCCGGGATCACCACCGGCCCGGAGCTGCTCGCCGTCGCCCGCGACTACCTGGCACCGCTCCAGGCTGCCGGCGTGGACACGGTGGTGCTGGGCTGCACCCACTACCCGCTGCTCACCGGCGTGATCTCCTATGTCATGGGGGAGGACGTCACCCTGGTCTCCAGTGCCGAGGAAACGGCCAAGGACGTCTACCGTGCCCTCGCTTCCCGCGGCCTGGAGCGGCTCGACGCCGCCGCTGCCGAGCACAGTTTTGTAGCCACCGGGGATGCCGCCCAGTTCGAGGCCCTCGCCCGCCGTTTTCTCGGCCCCGAAGTCCTGAGTGTGCGCCATGTGGACCATGTGGCGGCCCAGTACCCCACCGGCAGCCTCGCCAGGATCACCCCGGAAATGATCGCCGCCGCACAGGCCGGCCCGCGCCGGCCGCGGATCTCGAACTTCGTTGGAGGTCCCGGCCTGTGAAGCTGACCATCGTTGGCTGTACCGGGTCCTTTCCGGGGCCGGGCTCGCCGGCGTCGTGCTATCTGCTGACAGCCAGCGACGGCGAGCGGGACTGGAAGATCGTGCTGGACATCGGCAGCGGCGCCCTCGGCGCCATCCAGCGCTACACCGACCTCGAAGACATCGACGCCATCTTCCTGACCCACCTTCATCCGGACCACTGCATGGACCTGTGCGGACTCCATGTCGCGGTGCGGTGGAAGCCGGGTGGCTGGGGCCGGGGACGGATTCCGGTCTGGGGACCGGCCGCCACCGCTGACCGGATGGCTACCGCCTACGGGCTGGAGCTGGACCCGGGCATGCACGAGGAATTCGACTTCAGCAACTGGGCCGAGCGCAAGCCGGTGACCATGGGCCCGTTCACGGTAACGCCGTACGCCGTGAACCACCCGGTGGAAGAGGCGTACGCGCTCCGCGTGGAGGTTGTCGAGACAGCTAAGGACGGAACGCCCCTGACGCGTGTCCTGAGCTACTCGGGCGACACGGACTCCTGCAGGGACCTCGAAGACGCCGCGCGGAACGCCGACCTGTTCCTTTGCGAGTCGGCGTTCGAAGAAGGACGCGACGACGGGATCAAGGACGTCCACCTGACGGGCAAGCGGGCCGGGGAGGCCGCCGCGGCCGCCGGCGCACGGCGCCTGCTCCTGACCCATATCCCGGTGTGGACCTCTCCGACGACGGTCATGGCCGAGGCCAAGCAGGTCTTCGACCGGGACGTGGCCGTGGCGGTGGCAGGGGTCCATTACACCGTCTGAGCACCGTCCGCGCAGCAGGCGGGCGGCCAGCCGGGGCTCCGGCGGCCCCGGGCCGCGCCGGTGGGTGCCCGCATGTCGATAAGCTAAAGGCATGACTTCCGAAGCCCTTACCGCCCCCGTCATCCGCGCCGACGGCCGTACTCCCGATCAGCTCCGGCCGATCAGCATCACCCGAGGCTGGTCCAAGCAGGCCGAGGGTTCGGCCCTGATCGAGTTCGGCAACACGAGGGTCCTGTGCACCGCTTCGCTGACCCAAGGCGTCCCGCGTTGGCTCAAGGGGGAGGGCCGCGGCTGGGTGACCGCCGAATATGCCATGCTTCCGCGCGCCACCAACACCCGCTCCGACCGCGAATCGGTCAAGGGAAAAATCGGCGGCCGTACCCACGAGATCTCCCGCCTGATCGGCCGTTCGCTGCGGTCCATCATTGATACCAAGGCCCTCGGCGAGAACACCATCGTGCTGGATTGCGACGTGCTCCAGGCCGACGGCGGAACCCGTACAGCCGCCATCACCGGCGCCTACGTGGCCCTGGCCGACGCCATCCGCTTCGCCCGCGACAACAAGCTGATCGCCAAGAACGCCCAGCCCCTCGTGGACACCATCGCCGCGGTCTCGGTGGGCATCATCGACGGCGTGCCCATGCTGGACCTGCCCTACGTCGAGGACGTCCGCGCCGAGACCGACATGAACGTTGTGGTCACCGGATCCGGCAAGTTCGTCGAAGTCCAGGGCACCGCCGAAGGCGCTCCCTTCGACCGCGACGAGCTCAACCAGCTGCTCGACCTCGCCCTGCTGGGCACCACCCAGCTGGCGGCGATCCAGCGCGAAACCCTCGCGGACGCCCTGTGAGTGCTGCGGGCCCGGGCAGCTCTCTTCCGGAGAGGACGGTGCAGGACGGCGCGGGTCAGGAGAGCGGAGCAGTGCCGCGGCTCGTCCTCGCGACACATAACAAAGGCAAGCTACGGGAGCTCCGCGAGCTCCTGCGCGGCCAGGTTCCCGGGCTCGACGTCGACACCCAGGTGGTGGATGCCGCGGCGGCGGGAGCCCCGGACGTCGTCGAAACGGGTGTGACCTTCGCAGAAAATTCGCTCCTGAAGGCACGGGCGGTGGCTGCGGCCACGGGCCTGGTGGCCATCGCGGACGACTCGGGACTGGCCGTGGACGTCCTTGGCGGTGCGCCGGGGATTTTCTCGGCCCGCTGGGCCGGGCGGCACGGCGACGACGACGCCAACCTCAGGCTCCTGCTGGACCA
>JAODMS010000115.1 GCA_025464925.1 Arthrobacter sp. | reverse complement strand
GGCCTGGAGCAGTGAATAGGCCCCGGCGGGTGCCGCGGACGACGGTGCGGCAAGGGAAAGCGCGCCGCCGGCAACCGCCGCTCCGAGGACCAGCGCGGTGAGTCTTCTGCCCATTGATACTCCTAATCCGGTTCTGATGGTGAATCACGGGCCCTACATTGCTCCCGAGTCTGCAGAGCTACAAAGACGTGGGGTGTCGGTTCAACATACTAAGCATGGTTACTATTAAATAGTAGACACCTTTTGCCTCGGCCGCGGCGGCACTGAGGGGGTCCGGAATTGAACTGTTTCGTGCTCGCGTCGGACCCTTGCCCGCTAACCGGTGTCCGAGGTTACAGCGGTTAGCTGCTGCCGGCGTAGACGAGACTGTCGGGGTCTTCCTGGTGTGCGGGGGCATCGGCGAGTCCCTGGGGGGACAGGTCCAGGTCTTCCAGCCTGGGCTGTGCGGCAGGGGCGGGTGCGCCGGGTGCGGGGTGGGGGCCGTTGTGGTTGGTCATGACGTCGTTGTCCTTTGCTCGCCGGCAGCTTCAGGCCGGCTGCCTGTCATTAGTGGGGTGTTTCCATCCGGAATCCGCACCGCAGCACCCGGGTGCGGGGCAGACCGCCCGGGCCTCGGCCGGCCAGGCCGGGTGGCGGCTCTCCGGTGCGCGCCTCCCGGTTCGGGCTGCGCCGGGGACATGGGCTCCTGGCAGTGGGTGGAGGCGGCGGGCGTGTGCAGCCGGTCTCTGTCGCTTCGTGCGCGGAGGGGAATTCCTGAGATCAGGGCCGCGGTGGTCGCCACAACGCGGTAGCCGTAACAATGTGTACAGCTGACCGCGGCGGCGAGGGTGTCCTGTTGCCGGTCGAGTGTGGTGGCTGAGTCCACCAGGAGGTGCCGGTCGGTGTCGCAGGTCGCGCACCAGGGCCGGTTTCCGCGGGGCTGGTGGGCCTCCCGGGGAAGGTACTTATCGGCGGCACTCATCCGGGTCAGACCAGGCCGGGGTAGCTGGCCAGGATGTAGTCCGCGGCGGCCGGGCCTTTCATCCGGAGCCCGGTGCGTCCGGGGCGGATGCGTTTTTTCTTCATGGCGGCCCAGAAGGCGTCCTCGGGCCGGGGCGCGGCCTGGGACAGGAAACACCAGCTGGTGTAGAGGCCGTAGAGCCGGTTCCGGCCGAGGGCGGAATCGGCTTGCGGGTCAACGGTGGTGGCTTCCTGAAGGAACTGGTCGTACTGCGAATCTGCCATGGATGGCTCTTTTCCGCTGGGTGCGTTTGGTGCCGCCGTGTGGCTACAGCAGCTAAAACCTCAAGGCCGTGCACGGGGGCGCTGAAGCAGGCTCCCGGACGGGTGCAGCACTGCAGATCCGGGGATAAAACGATTCGGGCCGAAAATCCTGGTGCCGTCGCCGTCGCCGGCGGCCGCACCAGGAGCGGTCAGCGTCCGGCGGCCGGGGGCCCGGACGCCGGGGCGGGAGTCAGCCGCGGGTGTGGTGGCGGTTACCGGCCTTGGCCAGGCCGCGGGCGACCATGAAACCGACGGTCAGCCAGGTGATGTACTGCAGGGCGTCGCTGGCGTTGAAGGCATCGACGCCGTTTTCGCTGGCGTTGTCGCCGACGACTGCGGAGGTGATGATGGTGGCGAGCACCGCGGCGACGTAGACGACGAATTCGAGGGTCCGGGTGGAGGCCTTGATGTCGTTCGTGTTCGTGTCGGTGTCGGCGTGCGTGTTCTGGGCGTTGTGTACGGTCATGGGTTTCTCCTGAGGTGGGTGTGAGGTGCCGGGGTGGCCGTGCAACCAGGGTCCCGCTTCTGAAACCGGTGATAACAACTTCTCTACGGTGTAGACTGTATGCGTAGACTACATAATAAGCAAGCGTGCTTACTTTCCCTTGTAAGCGCCTTGTCCGGACCGAGCAGGACGGAAGACCATGTCGCCCGCAGAGAATCCGCCGCCCGAAGCCGCCGGCAAGAAGAAGCGGCTAAGCCGGGAGCTCGTGCTCTCCGCGGCGCTGGCGCTGGTGGACAGCGAAGGCCTCGAGGCCCTCACGATGCGCCGGCTCGGGCAGGAACTGGGCCGGGATCCGATGAGTCTCTACCGCTATGCCGCCAACCGGGCGGCGCTGCTGGACGGGGTCTCGGAGCTGGTCCTGAACGAACTGGCCATCTTTCCGGATGACCCCGACTGGCAGGCCCAGCTCCGGCGCATCGCCCACGAGCTGCGGTTCCTGGCGCTCCGGCACCCGAACGTGGTGCCCCTGCTGGTGACCCGGCCCCTGTCCACGCCGCTGGGCCTGCGGCCGCTGGGGACGCTGCGGCCCCTGGAGCAGATCCTGTCCCTGCTGATCGACGCCGGCTTCGCACCCGCTGATGCGCTGCACGTCTACCGGGCCTACTACGGGTACCTGTACGGCCACGTCCTCAACGAACTGCAGGAATACATCGTGGATCCGGACGAGAACGAAGCCCTGCTCCGCCTCGGCCTGCACCGCCTGCCGGCAAAAGACTTCCCGCACCTCCGGGCCCTGGCGCCGGTCCTCGCCGACTACGACGGCGCGGCCGAACTGGACCAGGGACTGAGCATCCTGCTCTCGGGCCTCGCGGCCCGGCTCCACCGACCCGACGCCTCCGCCGCGCCCTGACCGACCCTGATCCGCAATTTCCATGAAAGGCACCACAATGTTTCTACTCTTCGGCCTCAAGACCGTCCTGCACGAGCTGCCCGGACGGGCCGCAACCTGCCAGTACTGCCGCCAATTCGGCCAGCATCACCTCCAGGAACGCGCCACCAAATTCACCCTGTTCTTCATTCCCGTCCTCACCACCTCCAGGTCCTACCGCATCACCTGCACCAACTGCGGCCAGAACTCCACGATCAACTCCCGCCAGAAAAACGCCCTGCTCCGCTAGGAAGCAGGCCACACGGCCCAGCCACAAGGGACCCCGCTTACCGCAGCGCGCCGCAGCTTGCTCCCATCAGACGGCGGTCAGGCCATCCACTTCCACTCCCGGTGCCCGCCCGGGACCGACGGTTGGGAGGTGTCCTGGGGCCGGTTTGGTCTGACGGCCCGCCATAGCCGCATAAGCCGGGCCTCCACCGCAACACCTTCCGGCCACTCCCCCGCCGGTCAGCCTCCCATCCCGCCTGTGGAATCAGCACCTGACAGATGATGCGTTATCGGCGGTACAGATCAGCCGCTATGGGCTTGTGATCTGTCATTTCCCACTCCAGGCATTCCCGGGCGGCTGCATGGGCATCCGGCCCGTCGACCATGGACCAGGTAAGTCCATGACCGGACCGGTCCCAGTGGTGTGATGGAGTCGCGAACCACCCCTGCCGGCCCCCGGCCGAGCTCACCGCGCCCTCCTCTGCCCGCTGGAGCGGGCCTCTTCCCGGATAAGGCTTCCGCCGCGCAGGAATTGTATACGTATACATTTTTTGCCACAAGCCTTGTTTCCGGGGAATGTATACGTATACACTCGGTGACTGTGCAGACCATCCGGTCTGGGTCGGCCACTCCGGGGGCCGCCCATCAATGAAGATGGAAAGGTAATTCTGATGACGGTTACAAATGCAGCCAGCTCGGCCGTGAACTCCACGATGCTGAAGGAGCCGGCCCTGAACAGCGTGGCCCGGGGTAGCACCCCGGAGGTACGGGCGACCGTGGAAGGTGTCATTTCCGACATCCGCGAACGCGGTGACGCAGCCGTCCGGGAGTACTCCCAGAAGTTCGACAAGTACGCACCTGACTCCTTCCGGCTCACTCAGGAGCAGCTGGAGGAGATTATCGCCCGGGTTCCGGAACAGACCATCGAGGACATCAAGTTCGTCCAGGAACAGGTCCGGGTCATGGCGCAGAAGCAGATGGAATCGCTGACCGACTTCGAAATCGAAACCCTCCCCGGCGTATTCCTGGGGCAGAAGAACGTTCCGATCCAGGCCGCCGGAGCCTACATCCCCGGCGGGAAATACCCGCTCCTGGCCAGCGCCCACATGACCATCATTACCGCCAAGGTCGCGGGCGTTGAGCGCGTTGCAGCCTGCACCCCCCTCATCCAGGGCGAGGTCCCGGATGCCACCGTCGCGGCCATGTATCTGGCCGGGGCCGACGAGATCTACTTGCTCGGCGGCATCCAGGCGGTAGCCGCAATGGCCATCGGCACCGAGACCATCAAGCCGGTCAACATGCTGGCAGGTCCCGGCAACGCCTTCGTCGCTGAAGCCAAGCGCCAGCTCTTCGGCGAGGTCGGCATCGACCTCTTCGCCGGCCCCACCGAAGTCCTCATCGTGGCCGATGAACACGCTGACCCGTTCATCGTCGCCGTCGACCTCCTCTCCCAGGCAGAGCACGGGCCCGATTCGCCCGCCGTCCTGGTCACCACCAGCGAAGAGCTCGGCCGCAAGGTCATCGAGCACATCGACACGATCCTCGTGGACATGCCCACCCGCGACTACGCCGGGGCCGCCTGGCGCGACTGGGGCGCGGTCCACGTGGTTGAAACTCTCGACGACGCCTACGCTCTGTCCGACGAGTATGCCTACGAGCACGTGCAGATCCTCACCCAGAACCCCCGCGAGGCCCTGGAAAAGATGCACGACTACGGGGCGCTGTTCCTGGGCGAAGGTACCTGCGTGTCCTACGGCGACAAGGTCATCGGCACCAACCATGTGCTGCCCACCCGCGGCGCAGCCCGCTACACCGGCGGACTCTGGGTCGGAAAGTACCTGCGCACCGTCACCTACCAGGAAGTGACCAACACCGAATCCAGCGCCTTCTTCGGCGAACTCTGCGGCCGCGCCTCCAGAGTCGAACGCTTCGAGGGCCACGCACGCTCCGGCGACGTCCGGGCGGCGAAATACCGCGGCACCGAGCTGCCCTGGTCCGACCACACCTTCGGGAACTGACGTGGACCCCCGAACATCCTCCTCCTTGAGAATCGAGGCTTTGCCATGTCAGCCATGAAGTCCATGACAACGGACCAGGTCCGGCGACGGACGCTGTTCTCGGGCACCATTGGCGCGGTCGTTGAATGGTACGAATACACCGTGTATGCCACCGCTGCGGCGCTGGTCTTCGGGCCGCTGTTCTTCCCCACGATGGATCCGAGCATCTCCCAGATTGCGGCCCTGGCTACGTTCGGCGTCGGATTCATCGCACGTCCCCTGGGCGCCTTCGTCGCCGGCCACCTCGGTGACCGGATAGGACGGAAGTCGACCCTCATCCTGACGTTCGCCATCATGACCGCCTCCACAGCGCTGATCGGCATGCTCCCCACCTATGAGGCCGTCGGAGTTCTGGCCCCGATCCTGCTCTGCGTGCTCCGCCTGGCCCAGGGCTTCGCCGTGGGCGGGGAATGGGGCGGCGCGGCCATCATCGCGGTCGAAAACGCACCCAAGGGAAAACGCGGCTTCTACGGTTCCTGGCCGCAGATCGGCGTGTCCTGCGGACTGCTTCTGGGCACCGCAGCCGTGGCGCTGGCGGGGGCTTTGACAGGCGACGCCTTCACAACCTGGGGTTGGCGTATACCGTTCCTGCTGAGCATCGTGCTGGCCGCCGTCGGCCTCTACATCCGCCTAAACGCGTCGGAGAGCCCGGAGTTCCTGGCCGAGAAGGAAAAGATGGCCAAGGAGGCCCAACACCGTAAAGCGCCCATCACCGAACTGCTCGCCCACCACCGCAAGCCCCTTCTGATTGCCATCTTCGCCCGGTTCGCCGAGGCCGGAAACTACTACCTGTTCACTGTCTTTGTCCTGTCCTACGTCACGACCACGCTGAAGGTGCCGCAACATTACGGGCTGACAGCTGTCATGATCGGTTCTGCCCTGAACATCATCATGATTCCGGTCTTCGGCCGCCTCTCGGACCGCATCGGCCGGAAGCGGACCTTCCTGCTCGGTGGAACCGCCATCGTGCTGACCGCGTGGCCGATTTTCGCCCTGATCGGCACGGGCCAGCAGCTGGCCATCATCCTCGGTGTCGCGCTGTTCCTGGCCCTGGGCCACGCGCTGGTCTACGCCCCGCTCCCAGCCCTCTACTGCGAGTTGTTCCCCACCGCGGTAAGGTACTCCGGCATTTCCATCGGTTACCAGATGGCATCCATCCTGCTCGCCGGTTTCATGCCGGCTCTGGCAAGCGCCCTGGTTCTCTGGAGCGGTGGCACCTGGCCTGTGGTCCTCATCATCATCGCTTCGACGATCGTTGCCATGGTCTCGGTATCCTTCGCAAGGGAAACCAAAGACCTTGATCTGGCGGACATCGGCAGGACGCAGACCCCCACCAGGACGAAAGTCTGAAAGAGTCGCCCTCACCGCCCGGTCAGCGGAGCCTGTACCAGCGGGCTCCGCTGATCTTTTGTCGGCAGCCCGAGGCGGGCGGCCCGCGACGCCCAGGGTCCGCCGGGGACTGTCCCGCCATACCAAGCGGCGGGTTCTCCCAGGATGTTAGTAAAGCGCCGCGTTGCCTCAGCCCGGGGAACGTTGTCGAATCTAGCGCCGACGCCATCTCTGCACCGGCTCTCGCAGCCAGGGACGGCATCGCGCCCGATATCGCAGACGGGACGTTTCGAAGCAGGTGTGCGCCTTGCGCCATACCGGTAACCCAGAAGCCCCCAGGGAGAATCGGTGGCAGGCCCGGGCCCGACGAGTCCGGAAAAAGCCGGATGGCCCGCCGGAGGCAGGACGCGCGGTCGTCAGAGGGCGCCAGCCGCTACAGGAGGGTGCAGGCGGCTCTACACGACACCGGGGACTCCGCCGGAGTACTGGGCGAGGACCTGAGGGATAACATCTCAGCGAATCGTGTATCCGCCGTCAACCGCCAGCGTGTGGCCGGTTATGAGTGAGGCGGCGTCGCTAAGTAGGAATGTAATCGCCCCTGCGATGTCTTCAGGTTCGCCGAAACGGCCGATGGGGATCCTGGACAGCAACTCGGCTGCCCATTCGGGTCTGCTGAGGGTTGATGCCGTCAACTCGGTGCGGACAAAAGTCGGCGCAACCGCGTTCACGCGGATTCCAGCGGAGGCCCACTCCAGGGCGAGGATTTTGGTGAGATGAATCAGGCCGGCCTTGCTGGTGCCGTACGCTGCCCGTTCTTCGATCCCGACAATTCCTGCCTGCGATGCGACGTTTACTACGGCACCGGGGAGTCCATTCTCTGTCCAGTGCCGGGCCAGGGCCGTGGTCAGGAAGAATGTGCCCTTGAGGTTGGTGTCAAAGACGGTGTCCCAGTCGTCGTTCGTCACCTGCAGGGCCGGTTTTGGTACGTTGACGCCGGCGTTGTTGACGAGCAAGTCGATTCCTCCGCTCTCCTGCATCAACGAGTCAATGAACCGGCGGGTACCCTCGGTGTCGGTCACATCGAGAAGAAGGGCCGGCGTACCGTAACGTTCGCTGATCAGCCTGGCGCTAGCGGAATCGCGGCTGGTGCCATAGACGGTGGCACCGGACTCGACAAGGCCGTCAGCGATGGCCTTGCCCAGTCCGCGGGCCGCCCCGGTGACCAGTGCTTTTTTGCCGTCCAGGCGGAAATTCAGCACTCCGGTCCCCTAGCTGCCCAAGGTGTGTTCGGACCAGGGCCCGCTCGGTGATGCTGAAGGAGCGGCTCCGTCAGCATCGTGGAGTTCCCGGCCGAGCCGGCTGCATTTGTAACCGTCATCAGAGTTACCTTCCATCTTTATTGATCGGCGACTCCCGCAGCGCCCGCGCCCAGACCAGCTGGTGTGCATAATCCCCGAGCGTATAGCTACGCAAAGAGAGGAACAAGGCCTTGTGGCGCCAAATGTATACGTATACACTTCAGGCGTAAGCATCAGCCGCCGGGGCTAGGTCCGGTGCCGTAAGGCACCCGCGGTCAGGGGGCCTGAAGTTTGACTAGTCTGAACTTACGAAGACGTTCGTGTACCGCATAGGAGCCAAAGGAGGATACCGAGATGGTCACCAGCCGCGATGTGGCAGAACTGGCCGGCGTCTCGCAGGCCACTGTCTCCCGTGTCATGTCCTCCTCCCCCAAGCTGGCCCCTGCGACGAAGGCACGTGTACAGGCCGCCATGAAAACCTTGGGATATGTGCCGCACGCCGGCGCCCAGGCGATGAAAACCAGGAGAACCAACACCATCGGTGTAGTCGTGGCCGACTTAACCAATCCCTTCTACGCTGAGGTTCTTGATGAACTGACCCGTGAACTCGATGTGGCCGGATTTCGGGTCGTCATCTGGAACACCGGTGGCGGCAGCCACGACGACGCGCTGAAGGCCATCGGGGAACACGCCGTTGATGGCGTCATCTTCACGACAGCGACGGAAGACTCGCTGGAGCTTCAGGCGGCTGTCGAAAAGAACAGCCCCGTTGTCCTGATCAACCGCGTGGTTGATGGGCTTGACTGTGATCAAGTCACCAGCAGTAATGTCGACGGCGGCTCCGCTGTCGCGGATTACCTGCTGGCGAACGGTAAAACCCGGGTGGCTTTCATCGGCGGCACCGAAAACGCAAGCACGTCCCGCGACCGTGGACGCGGCTTCCTTGGCAGAATGGCCGAGCAGGGCCACGCGGTACCGGAGCACCTCCGCTTCAACGGCGGTTTTTCGCACGACATGAGCGCGCAGATCATGAACCAGTTGCTCGGCCGCGCCGACCGTCCGCAGGCGGTATTCTGCGCCAACGACCACATGGCCTTCGGCGCCCTGGACGCCCTGCGCGCCAACCGCGTCCTGACTCAGGATTGTTGGATCATCGGATATGACGATGTCGACATGGCTGCATGGGACTCCTTTAGCCTGACGACAGTCCGCCAGCCGAGCCGCGAAATGGCCCGGGTTGGGGCCAAGCTACTGCTGGAAAGAATCCACTCGCCGGAGCTGCCGCCTCATCGGGTCAACTTCAACTGCGATCTGATCGTTCGGGGAAGCACAGAGCCGGCCTGATGCGGGCACCTGGCACTGCCCGTCCGTGCCGGCTCAGCCGCTGACCCGGATGGCCTCCTGGGTTCCACGTGGCCCCGATGCCCTGCCTGAATCATGCGCGCGTAGGTGTCATTGACAGCTTGGGGCGGGTCCCGGGTGAAGGCAAGCGCCATCCGGTGGCCACCGCACGCGATCTCATACGAGGGATCGAAGCTCTTGATAGTCGCAATCGTGTCCACGCGAGCCGTGCGCCCGCCCCGAGACCGACGTCGACATGCGGCGCCTCGTCCGGGCAATCCGGAAGATCCCGCCCGAGGTCCCGATAAAACGCGAGCGATGCGCCCATATCCTGCGGGACAATTCCCACGACGCCAGACTTCCTCCTCGTGGCCTTCACTTTGCGCAACCGGCGGATGCCCATCCGGAACGATTCGGCCAACCGGGGGCAACCATGCAGCCGCGCCGATTCAGGAGGCTTCATTCTCCGCTGCCGACTACCCGGGCATTATTCCGCCTGACGTAGGGGGCGCTGCCGGGCCGAACCACCTCGTGGTCGTGCACAACAACGTCATGCGGATCCAGAACACGGTCGGCGGAGTGCTGCGCACTGTCTCGCTGAGCCGCTTCTGGTCCGCGGTAGGAGGTGGAGGTGGACCGTTCGCCCCCAGAGTCCTCTTCGATATCCGCATTGGCCGGTGGATCAAGACTGCCGGCGATGACGCCCAAGTCTCGTCGTCCGGAATCTTGATCGGCATCTTCCAGAGTGATGATCCCGGCGGCGCCTGGGACCTGCGTAAGGTGACCATCGGTGCTGTGGACTTCGCCTGGGCCGACCACCCTACTGTCGGTATCAAGGGTGTCTGGGTCGCCGTGCAGGCCAACATGTTTGTGGGATTCACCTTTGCCCGTTCGCACATCTATGTCGACAAAGCCAGCCTGCTTGCGGGTGGAAGCGGCAGTTTTACCCTGTTCACCCTTCCTGCCAGCGAAGGCGGCGGACAGGTGCCGGCGGTCGGCTTCCCCTCGGACTCCAAAACGAGCGGCAGCATCGTATTCACTTCGCGTGGCTTCCTTGCAAGATCCGGTGTTTCCTGGGACTCCAACCCCTGATCAGGACTATGCCGCTCACACGCTGTTCCTGCCCGCTGGCACGCCAACTCATACTGCCATTCAGTTCTGGGGTGTGCGCAGCAACGGGACCAAGAACCGCTGGGGTTACTGCACGAGCACGTGCAAAAACCCCGGCGGCGTTACGCCCGGCCCCCTCAGGGCACGGGGGACCAGTCCGGCCGATGGGGAACCTGGTGGGGAAAGTTCCACCTATTCGAGATTGGATAGCTTTAGCCTTTTTATGTTGACCGCCCGTTCACAGACTCTGTCACTTCCTGACTCCGGAAGTCTGTAAGTATGTGGGTTCCGGCGGATAGCCGCGCCCTGTCGGCTCATTGCGAAGATACTTCTGGCTGTGCCTGCTTACCAAGCCAATGGGCAGAAATCTCTGACCAAGCACTCACAATCCCGCGTCAGCTACACGCTGACCGTTCGAGACCCAGCGGTCGGCGCATCGGCGGACGTTCCGCCGGGTAATCTTGCCGCCCCCTCGCAGAGCATTGACTCGCTGTCTGCAAACACCTCATCCACGCCTGGGGGGTTCCCAGCGGGCGATGAAGCCCTCCGCGGGGGGAAATCGCGCTGGGACACCTTGTCACGGCCGTCGCTTCGGTGAAAGCTATTGTCCACTGGCCCGTCCCCGCTTCGATTCGGTGGAGCCCCAGCGACATATTACTGAAACATCCCACATTCAAGAGCTGACGAGATAGAGGAGCTGCCGTGAACCCGCTAAATTCCGCAGTCGCCGCCATAGAACGCTTCGACCGATTGGATGGGGTGGCTTCATCCCTGGCCAAGGCCGTGGGGCGGGCAGTGCAGGCACGC
Source organism: Arthrobacter sp. (assembly GCA_025464925.1). Next base: position 7,266 of record JAODMS010000115.1, on the reverse strand, counting down.
CCGGTCCGAAACCTCCTTAGCGGCACTGTCATAGGCCATCCGCTTCATCCCATACTGACGGATTTTCCCATCGGGGCCTGGAGCATGGCAGCGCTTCTTGACACACTGGGGGGCAGCGCTTCCCGGCCCGCGGCGGACATCCTAGTTTCAGTGGGCATCGCCACTGCTGTTCCCACTGCCGCAGCCGGATTCAACGACTGGTCGGATACCCAGGGGAAGGCAAGAAGAACAGGGCTGGTCCACGCCGCCGCAAACAGCACAGCTCTCTGCCTCTACACCTCATCTGCCGTGGCCCGTGCGGCCGGACACCGCCGTCTCGGGAAAACACTGGGCCTGACCGGGTTCGGCATCCTGATGTTCGGCGGTTTCCTGGGCGGACATCTTACCTACGCCAGCGCGGTGAACGTCAACAAAACAGCGGACAGGAACGGCCCTTCGGAGTGGACGCCTGTGCTCAGCGACAGCGAACTGTCCGACGGCGAGCATCTCAAGGTGGACGTCGCCGGAGTCTCCGTGCTCCTGCACCGCGCAGGCGCGGAGATGCACGCCCTGGATAGCGTGTGCAGCCACATGGGCGGCCCGCTGGACAAAGGGGAAGTTGCTGACGGTTGTGTTACCTGCCCCTGGCATGGAAGCACCTTTCGCCTGGAGGACGGCAGCATTGTCCGAGGGCCAGCCAGCAGCCCGCAGCCCGCATATGAAACACGGATCAACAACGGCCAGATCGAGGTCCGTCGGCAGAGCTGATGGGTTGTTCATCCTCGCCTCAACCCGCGACGCTGCCATCATTGCCTGGGCCGGGACCACGAACGAGATAGGAGTTGAAGATTTGTCCGACGTCGCCAGGGAGGAACAGGGCACCCCGGCGTGCGAATGTCAGATGTTTGTGGCTCTTTCTTCGGGACTTCACGGGTGTGGTCGTTCCTGGCAAGCGCGGCGGCCGCCGTGAACTCCGACCGGCCGGCCCGCGTATGCGTCCCAACTCTGTGACTTCGGAACTCTGTGAGTTTTGGTTCCGGCCCCGATAGGGGCCGAGACAGCCTTAGTTCCACTCTCCCTCGTGGTCCAGGGCCAGCGCTTTTGCCCGAGATTCTGTCACCGATCAGGTGAACGAAGTTCTTGGCGAAGCGCTGTTGAGGGCTGACATGAGGTAGGAATCTAAAAAGGTCCCCCAGGGACGGAAATCATCCCGTCCGGCCGAAAACAGGGGTATTCTACGTTCTGTCATGTGCGGAACCATTGGAGGAGCAGATGCCCGGATCGCGGGGACAGGTGCTGTTAGCGGCCGCGGCAAGAGGGGCACTCTGCGGCCTGGCTGGAGTGGCTGTAATGACAGTAGGGGAAAAAGCCGAACAATCGCTGACCGGACGGGCCAACTCCTATGTGCCGGCTCGTACGTTGCTCACTTTGTTGGGGCGAGAGCCGGATGACTCACGGCAGTCCTTTGTCTGGAACCATCTGATGCACTGGGGCACCGGCGCCGTCCTTGGGTCGCTCCGGGGGATATGGGCGGTAACAGGCATCCGGGGTCCGCTGGCCAATACCAAGCACACCGTCGTCCGGCTCGCCTTCGACCAGACCTTGGAAAACGCCACCGGTGTCGGCGCGCCGCCGACGAGTTGGCCGGCTAAGGAACAGTTCGTGGACCTGACCCACAAAGCCGTGTACTCGCTTGCTACGGGCCTTGCTGCCGACCGTTGGATCGAACCCCTGCTTGTATCCCGCCGTGGGACCACCAGCCACTAGGTCTGCCTACCCGGTTCCGCTTGGAAACGGTGCAGCCGTGACCGGCCATCACGACGAAGACCCGGACTGCGCCTCGTAGAAGGACCCGCGCCCGCATGTGCAGGACCGCGTCATTCATTGTGCTTGCCGCTCCGGGATCACCGGGATGCCCGGCTTCCAAAGCGATTAGGTTGCCGGACTGCGGTTGGCAGCCCTAACAGCCGCTCGGGTGTCCTCGGCCACGAGGTCGGCGTTGATTGCGCTGGCCGCTTTCACCCCCGAGGAGGCCGCTGTGATCACCTCGGCAGCCGAATCGGTGACGTTTCCCGCGGCCCATATCCCGGGTATGGCCGTCCGCCCACCTTCGTCGGTCTCCAGATACGGCCCAGTTGCCGGGTCGGGATCCCTTTCTTGCAGCCCCAGGGACTGTAGCAGGGAGGAATGTGTGACTGGCCGGGGGCTGACGACGAGGGCCTCACAAGGAACAACCCTCCCCGACTCCAGGACTACTCCAGTCAGGGCGTCATCCACGATTTCGAGAGATTTCACTTTCCCTTCGATTATTGCGACGGACCGCGCTTCGAGTTGTTCGTGCTCGGCGGAGCTGGGCCTGGGCGCAACGTGCTGGAACAGGGTGATGTTGTTGCTCCACTGCCGGAACAACAGCGCTTCCTGTGGGGCTGTCGGTTCAGTGGCCAGTATGCCTATGGCCCGGTGGCGAAGTTCCCAGCCATGGCAGTACGGGCAATGGACAACGTCCCTGCCCCACCGCTCCTTGAGACCGGGAACTCCGGGAAGCTCGTCATCGAAACCCGAGGCGATCAGCAGCCGACGTGAAGCCACCGTCCGCCCGTCCTGCAGTAGGACGCTGAATTCCCCGGGCCCGCCGCTGGCAGCGGCCGCCCTTCCTTCCAGGACTTCACCGCCACGGGTGCGGAGTTCCTCTCGCCCGGCCGCGAGCAGTTCCAGGGGCTGCATTCCCTCCCGGGAGAGGAAGCCGTGGACTGCCGAAGACCGCGCGTTCCGCGGTGTACCGGCGTCGACGACCAGAACGGAGCGAAGGGCTGTGGCGAGACTAACGGCCGCGCTCAGCCCAGCTGCGCCGCCACCGACAATGACAACGTCGTACAGCTTGTTCTGATGCCCAGACATATGCACCCCATCGTTTTTTCCCGCACCGAACCGCAACTTTTCAAACCCAGGGAAGAGCTGCGGACGGGCTCTGCATACCGCCGAAAGCAACTACATCATAAGCCGGCTTACTACGGCAAGCGGGCATTGTCGGCCTTTGCTGTAGCCCTCACGGAGACCAGCGGCGGAGGGCTGATGCCCGGTGGACGGCTGAATCACACACCCCTGAACCCTATAGGCAGCCGGGAACCGAACGATAGGTTCACCGGTCGAGGCGGCGGCCCTTGAGCCGTCGTCACTCGCCCCGCCACTGCGATGTATTGAATGCTGCACAAACCGCCGCATTGGGAAGCAGCTTTGGGTGCGGATGACGGACGCCGGCTCTCGAAAGACGGTGTGATCGCGGAGCATGGCACAGAGGACGATGATGCGCGTCGGGCGAGTGCGGTCAGGGCCTCGCAGACTTCAGTTCCTGGCATTGAGAGCTTCAGCAGGAGCCCCAACCGGTTAGCGTGGTTGCACCGGGTTGGTCGGATCGCCATGGGACGGGGGATTTATTGGCGGCCCGGACGTCGCCGGTGTCACTCGAGACCTGTGCTGCGTCTGACTCAATTCCGGTGTGCTCGGGACCGCTGGTCCACTTGGTTCGGCGCCGTTCTGCAGAGCCGTCAGCCGGTTTTCCAGGATCTGGAGGACGGGAACCCTGTTCGCGTGTGCACCCTCGTAAGCGAGCACCTCCGTAAGCTCTGCTACGGAGAGTGCTGAAATGCGCGAGGGCAGGGTTCCCGTGGGGAGGTGATCATAATCGGGCAAGGGAAGTTCGCTGTGCTCAGGGATGTCGTTCACGAAATCTATCCTCCTGATTCAGATAGCTACCGCCCGCCAGTGAGCGGCACATTCGCAGCGGGCGCTGCTATCCAAAATAGCAGTCAGTGTAAACGCAACGTAAGGCGCCCTTCCACCCGTGAGCTCACCGCCATGAGCGCGGACTTTCTCGCGCGCGGCCGCGAGAAGTTCCGCGCAGCGTTAACCGAGGATCACCGCACGTACCGGGGGGTCATTCGTGGCGGAGAGGCAGGTCCGCTCTGGCCAGCGACCAAACTCTGCGTCACGATAATAAAGCGTTGATAATCAACCCTGAACGAGAAGGATCTGACATGAGTGAGACGCCCAAGGAAACCGATCGCCGCCATACCGAGGAACCCGCGGAGGGGGATCCGCACCCCTCCCCCTCCGATGCCCGAGCGCATACCCAGGAACCCGCGGAGGGCGGACGTGAGAAGACGCCGGACGCAGACAATTAACGGCTGAAAACCCCGGAGGGTTTGGGCCCGGCGTTTAGAAGTTCCCCAGAACCAAATTATGAGGTGGTCTCTGGGCCGGGACGTGCTTTTGCTTGCCGGCCCGGCGCATTGGTGCCGCCAGCTACTGATGCGTCTCCCCTGATTCCGGTCGGCTCGATCCTTACCGTCCTAGTGCTCTATTGGGCATCTTCACGTTCTTCCCCTAAGCGGAAAAGCGGTTAACGTCGTTCCTTGGCGCCGACTACGCCGCATGCCTAAACCGTTGGAGTGCGGGCTTCCTCGGGATCGAGGGGTGTGGCCAGTGCGCCAGGCGAGGTTTCAGTGCCGGCAGCACGAGAACCCGGCATCTGAAGGACAATGCGTAAGGGACAACGACGAAACGCTGGATACGGCGAGTACGGTCTTGGCTGTGTGAAGAACAGGACCCCGATTCCCTAGGCGATTCGAACAACCCTGTATAGGACGCCCAAAGCTCCTGCCGGCAGCGTCGTCGTGGTAGTTCGGGCACTCCAGAGCCGAGAACCGCCGGCCATTAGCGAACAAGGCGGAATAACTAGGGACCAAGCTGGCCTAGGGTCCACAACCGGCGCTCGAAGACCGGCCCGGGAAGGGCTGACTCAGACGGGTTTCGCCAGCCATGGCCGGAGCTCTGGATGAGGAATCACGCTCGCCGTCCGATCGAAAAATGCAAGCCGATGTAGCGAAAGCGACACGCCGGGTAGTTACAGTAACCAAATCCGTTCGATGGGATTCGTTAGATGCTAGGTTCAAAGTAGCCTAAACAAAACTTGTCGAAGGCTAAGAGCGACTTACAGCACTGAAGCCACTGCAGATGCAATCGGTCTGTACGAGATTCAAAGGACATGAAAAATGACTGCTGTTGCACATCGGGGAGGCGGACGCCCGAGCAAGGGCCTGCGCAAGTACATCGGCTTTCGAGTGCCTGCCGAGATGGCCGATCAGGTCGCGCAGGTAGCTGAAGCGGAAGGCGTCACCATCACGGACTACGTGGCTTCCGTTGTCGCAAAGCAGCTTCAGGTCGACCTGAATCGCCATGACCACCACCAGTGCCAAGAGGAGCTGCCCATTGGCCGCATTGCCTCTTAAATGACGAAGGCCCGCACGAGGCGGGCCTTCTAAGCACTTGACGCACTACCTTTTTTGCTTGCCGGCGACCAGGTAGAGAGTCTTTTGAGAATCAACTCGGGCCTTACGGTCCGGGCCTTTTCCTATCCCTTGAAAGGAATAGCACTATCGTACCCCACGAGGTGCGCGCATGCACAGACTTACAGAGTCCGGGCGTGCCGCATGCATCCGACAGTCCCGCCGAGGCGTGGGCTGCACTGGCTCATCTGCTTGCTGGACAGCCCCGGGTCCGCCTTTCCCGCGACGGTGGCAAGTCGTATCCGCAGAAGTATGAGCGTGTTCTGACTGAGGCTCTTCCTGCTTTTCCGGCTGCGGTCCGGATCTTCGGCAAGGACGGCAGCTGCGCCGCGATTTTTTTGGACTTTGACTCCTCCGTTGCCGGTGCCGACCGGGTCGAGGCCGACGTCAGGGCCGTCCAGATCTGGTTGCATTCCTGCGGGGCCCGGTGGATCGAGGACTATTCCCCCAATGGCGGCCGCCACGTGTATGTCCCGCTGGAGAAGCGGGTCAGCTTCTCTGAAGCGCGTGATCTGGTCGAGGCGCTGGGCACCCGGCACCGGAGCCTGGACAAGACCCCGCACCAGAATGTCCTGCACGGCTGCATGCGCACACCCGGGTCTCCGCACAAGCACGGGGGTTACCAGAGACTGGCCATGAGCCTGAACATGGCCTATGACGTTGTCCGGCGTCCGAACGGCGCCGGAGTGTGGGCGGCCATGAACGCTGATCTGGCGGGGGAGATCGCCGCCGTCCGGGCCCTGCGTCTCGAACAGCCCTTCACCCCGGCGGCCGGCGCGGCGCAGCCGCGCCTTCACCTGACCGGGCGGATGTCCCGGGTGATGCAGCAGATGGCTCTTACCGGGCTCTACGACGCCACCAGGTACGCCTCCGATTCGGAGGCACGCCAGGCGATCATCACCGGGGCGGCCGCGGCCGGCATGGAGATCACCGATGTGGAGCGCCGGATCCTGCAAGGGACCTGGCCCGGGCTGGCGTCCTTCTACGCCCGTTACGCCTCCCGCCACCGGAGCCCGGCGCTCAGACGTGACTGGATGAAAGCGGTCGGATATCTGCGCAAGAACCCCGGATCCGGGGCGGTGAAGAACACTGACCGTATATCCCCCACAAGCGGGCCAGATACACAGCCCCCGGCTATCCGGCGGAATCTGGATTCGTCGGATCCGGGCGTCGAGCATCGGTTCATCCGCACCTGGCGAAATGCCCTCCGGCTCAGGGAGCACGTCTATACCGATTCACGGACCGGGCTGGCCAGGAGAATGGTGCTTCGGGCGCTGGGGGAGGCGGCGCACATGACGGCGTCCCGTTTCATCGAATTCGGGGATAGGTCCATTGCGGTAGCGACAGGGTTGGACCATACGACCGTCGGGTCGCACCTGAGAGCCCTGCGGTCAGAGCAGGATCCGCTGGTGACCCTGGTCGAGCAGGGCCGGGGCACCAAGGGAGATCTTTATATGCTGACGGTGCCGGAAGGGGTGAAGGCGGCCGCTGAAGATCTGTCCTGGCGGAAGGGGAAGATCCGCGCCCTCCGGCCGGTGTTCCGGGAACTGGGACTGCCGGCCGCGTTCGTCTACGAGGCGCTGGAGCACTCCCCCGCTCCCCTGTCGACGGCCGGGATCGTGAAGCTGACCCGGCTGTCCCGGACAGCTGTCAGTGAGGCGCTCGAGACCCTGGCCGCGTGGAACATGATCGCCCGGGACACCACACGGGCCTGGTCGGTGGTGGCCTCGACGTCGCTGAAGGAACTCGCCGAGCACTTCGGGGTGCTGGAGGCCGTCGCCGCGCAGCTGCACCGCTACCGGATCGAACGGATCCTCTGGAAGGAATGGCTGTCCAGGAACGTCACCACCGTCGCCGAACTCCTCTCCCCCGGCGAGGACTATCCGTGGGAGGAGTTCGAGGGCCCGCCGGACGAGTGGGCCCTCGCAGACATCGCGTTCAC
>JAODMS010000108.1 GCA_025464925.1 Arthrobacter sp. | reverse complement strand
CTGGCTGGCAAGCGCCTGCAGCTGGGCGAGCTTCAGGCCTGCGAGGCCACTGCTCTTGGCGGGTGCGGCCGTTGACGATCCGGCAGCAGAAGATATTGTGTCCACAGCTGAAGACAGCTCAGTGGTTTCGGTCACGAAGGATCCTTCCCCCTCGACGGCGTCCAGACTGGGAGCTGGACGCGATGATTTGATCTGGGCTGCAGTTCAGATCTGCAGCCGGGATTTCGGCCTTGCCGGATGGATTGCGGCCAGCAGGGCCGGATAGTGCTTCACCACGCACGCTCCGAACAGAAGGAACGCCGGGCTGACATATCAGGGGTGCAGAAAATTCTGCTGATTCCTGAGTCAGGCCGAAAGGAGGTGGCACCGGAAAATATTGCGCAGTGAAAGATGAGAGAGGCAACTTGGCCAACATCGCGGTCTTAGAAACAGTTGCGTGATTACTGCCGGTGCACTTCCACTTTAGCACCTTCAACGTCCACTGCCAGCTTCATCACACACCAGCCCGCCTCCGGCGTGTCGCCGGCGGCGTGGGAGCCAATGAAGCCAACGATCGTTTCGGCTTCCGCGTCCCCGTGCGCAAGGACCAGCACTGTCGGTCCGGCACCTGAAACGACGGCGGCGTACCCGGCGCGCCGCAGCGCGGCAATCAGGTCCGCGCTGGGCGGCATGGCCTGGGCCCGGTAGCTCTGGTGCAGGTAGTCTTCGGTGCCCGGAAGCAGGAATTCCGGGTTTGCCGTCAGCGCATGGATCAGCAGGGCCGCCCGGCCCGAATTCATCGCCGCCGCATGGTGGCCCACGGAAACGGGGAGCAGGGCGCGTGCCGTTTCGGTGGAAAGCTCGAAATCCGGCACGGCTACAACGGGAATGACCGACTCCGCCACCGTTGCACCTGTGCTGCTGTACCGGTCACTGTCCTGCCATGACAGCGCCAGCCCGCCGAATATGGCGGGTGCAACGTTGTCCGGGTGACCTTCCATTTCGCTGGTGAGCTGCAGGATCCAGTCCTTGCCGCACCGGGATGCTTCCGGAACCAGGGCATTCGCGGCGGTGACGGCCGCGACCACTGCCGAGGCCGAGGATCCAAGACCGCGTCCATGCGGGATGATGTTCTCTGCCGTGATCCGCAGGCCCTGGTGTCGGAAGCCAAGCCGCTCCAGGGCATTAGTAATGGCTCTCATCACGAGGTGGCTCGCGTCGCGCGGCAGCGATTCCGCGCCTTCGCCGGTGAGCTCGAACTGGAGCTCACCGTTGTCCAGGGTCTCCACCGTCAGGGTGTCATGCAGCGAGAGGGCCAGCCCCAGGCTGTCATAGCCGGGCCCCAGGTTGGCGCTGGTGGCCGGAACCCGCACGGTCACCAACTGCCCGGCCGACACCGACGGCACATCGGCAGCGGAATCGGCCGGGAGTCGAAGCGTGGTTTCCAAGGCTACTTTTCTTCCAGTCCCAGTGCGGCAGCAACCGTGACGACGTCGTTGGAGACCTTGACCGGCTGCACGTCGCTGCCGTCCTCGGTACGGAGGGCCCACTGCGGATCCTTGAGCCCGTGGCCGGTCACCGTGATGACGATCGTTTTTCCGGCCGGAACTTCCCCTGCCGCGTGCTTCTTGATCAGGCCGGCGACGCCTGCAGCGGAACCCGGTTCCACGAAGACGCCCTCGCGGGCGGACAGCCAGCGATGCGCCGAGAGGATTTCCTCGTCCGTGACGGCTTCGATCACGCCCCCGGACTCATCCCGGGCGGCGACGGCGGTCTCCCAGGAGGCAGGGTTGCCGATCCGGATGGCCGTCGCGATGGTGTCGGGTTCGGTGATCGGATGCCCGGCGACGAACGGCGCCGCACCCGCGGCCTGGAAGCCCCACATGACCGGAGTCTTGGTGGCGACGGCGGGCAACGTGCCGGCGGTGGCGGACTCGAACGGTGCCGAGTACTCCTTATAGCCCTTCCAGTACGCGCTGATGTTGCCGGCATTCCCTACCGGAAGCACATGGAAGTCAGGAGCGTCGCCGAGCCGGTCGACAATCTCGAAGGCGCCGGTCTTCTGGCCTTCGATCCTGGCCGGATTGACGGAGTTGACCAGGAACACCGGGTAGGACTCCCCCAGTTTGCGGGCGATGTCGAGGCAGTCGTCGAAGTTGCCGTCGACCTGCAGCAGCGTGGCGCCGTGCGCAATGGCCTGGCTCAGCTTGCCCAGAGAGATCTTGCCCTCCGGTACGAGCACCGCGCACTGGAGACCCGCCGCCGTCGCGTAGGCCGCGGCGGAGGCGGAGGTATTGCCGGTGGACGCGCACACCACGGCCTTGGCGCCGGCCGCAACCGCGGCCGTCATGGCCATGGTCATGCCGCGGTCCTTGAAGGACCCGGTGGGGTTCATGCCTTCGACCTTGAGGTAGACGGCGCTGCCGGTCAGCTCGGAGAGGTGCCGGGCGTACACCAGCGGGGTGCCGCCCTCGCCGAGCGTGATCACCTTCGTGGCCTCCGTGACAGGCAGACGTTCAGCGTATTCGCGGATGACACCGCGCCATTGGTGAGCCACTTAGACTCCTTCTACCCGCAGTACGGATGTAACGGAATTGATGACGTCCA
>JAODMS010000105.1 GCA_025464925.1 Arthrobacter sp. | reverse complement strand
GCACCCTGACGCTGGCGTCGCTGCTGGCGCTCATGGTCAGCAAGAGACTCGGAGTCCGCGGCAAGCTGATCGCCCAGGAGGCCATGAACGCCGGCCGGCTGGGTGAGGTCGGTACCCTGCTGCGGATCGTCATCGTCACCTCCGTGGTGATCGAGGCGGTGCTCGCCCTGGCGCTGATTCCGCGGTTCCTTGTACTGGGCGAAAGTTTCGGCCAGTCGGTCTGGCACGGCGTGTTTTACTCCATTTCGGCGTTCAACAACGCCGGCTTCACGCCGCACTCGGACGGGATCGTCCCGTATGAGACTGATCTATGGATCCTCATCCCGCTGATGGCCGGCGTCTTCCTCGGCAGCCTCGGCTTCCCTGTGGTCATGGTGCTGCAGCAGAACGGGCTGAACTGGAAGAAATGGAACCTGCACACCAAGCTGACCATCCAGGTGTCGCTCATCCTGCTCGTCGCCGGAACGGTGCTCTGGGGGCTGATGGAGTGGGAAAACGCGCGGACCATCGGCGGCATGAGCGTGGAGGACAAGATCATCCAATCGCTGTTCGCCTCCGTGATGACCCGCTCGGGCGGCTTCAACCTGGTGGACCAGAACCAGATGGCTTCCACCACCATGCTGCTGACCGACGCGCTCATGTTTGCCGGCGGCGGCTCGGCTTCCACGGCCGGCGGCATCAAGGTGACCACCATCGCCGTGATGTTCCTGGCGATCGCCGCCGAGGCACGCGGCGACTCAGATGTGAAGATCTACGGCCGCACGATCCCGGAGGGGACCATGCGGGTGGCCATCTCGGTCATCGTCGCCGGGGCCACCCTGGTCTCCGTCTCGGCCTTCCTGCTCCTGCAGATCAGCGGGGCGTCCCTGGACCGGGTCCTCTTTGAAACCATTTCCGCCTTCGCCACGGTGGGCTTGAGCACGAACCTCAGCGCCGAATTGCCACCCTCGGGCGTCTACGTCCTCGCCGCCCTGATGTTCATGGGGCGCGTCGGGACCGTGACGCTTGCCGCCGCCCTGGCCCTGCGCCAGCGCAGCCAGCTGTACCACTACCCGGAAGAGAGACCAATCATTGGCTAGTTCCTCAGGCGCCGTCAACCGCCCCGCCCACAACGCACCCGTGCTGGTGATCGGGCTGGGCCGCTTCGGTTCCTCCACCGCAGAGCAGCTCGTCAAGCAGGGCCGCGAGGTCCTTGCGATCGAACGCGACCGGCACCTCGTGCAGAAATGGGCCAGCGTCCTGACCCACGTCGTGGAGGCCGACGCCACCGACATCGATGCCCTCCGCCAGCTCGGCGCGCAGGAGTTCAGCTCCGCCGTCGTGGGCGTGGGAACGTCGATCGAGTCCTCTGTGCTGATCACCGTGAACCTGGTGGACCTCGGGATGGAGCACCTCTGGGTCAAAGCCATCACGCCCTCGCACGGCAAGATCCTGTCCCGGATCGGCGCCCACCACATTATCTACCCGGAGGCTGACGCAGGGGTCCGGGCCGCGCACCTGATCTCCGGCCGGATGCTGGACTTCATCGAGTTCGACGACGACTTCGCGATAGTGAAGATGTACCCGCCGCGGGAAACCGTGGGCTTCACCCTCGACGAATCCAAGGTCCGCTCCAAGTACGGCGTCACGATCGTCGGCGTGAAATCCCCGGGCGAGGACTTCACCTACGCGCGCCCGGAGACGAAAGTCTCCGCTCGGGACATGCTCATTGTTTCGGGCCACGTGGACCTGCTGGAGCGGTTCGCCGCCCGCCCGTAGCACCGCACCCGACGGCGGGACCGCACCGCGGAGGCCCGGCAGCCCGTCCGGCCTGGAGGTCAGGCGAGCTGCCTGGTGATCTCCGCCGCACGGGCAGCGGCAGCCCGGGCACCGTCGGCGATGATTGCCGGGAAGCCGCGCTCGTCGAAAGTGGCGATGGCGCGTTCGGTGGTTCCGTTCGGGCTCGTGACCGCTATGCGCAGCACCGTGGGATGGGCGCCCGGCTCCGTCAGCATGAGGCCAGCCCCTGCGACGGTTTCGCGTGCCAGCAGCAGCGACAGCTCCGGATCCAGGCCCAGTTCGACGCCGGCGGCAGCCATCGCTTCAGCCAGGTAAAAGGCGTACGCCGGGCCGGAGCCGCTGATCGCGGACAGGGCGTCCACCTGCTCTTCGGGGACCTCGACGACGATGCCGACGGCGGACAGGAGGTCCTTTGCCTGCTGCAGCTGTTCTGCGGAGCAGCTGGTGCCCGGCGAAACGGAGACGACGCCGCGGCCAAGTCTTGCCGGAGTGTTGGGCATGGTGCGAATCACGGGCTGGCCCGCCGGAAGCGCCGCCTCCAACTGCTGGATGGACACGGCGGCGGCAACGCTGATGACGATCGCGTCCGGCGAGAGCGATCCGCTGACCTCCCGTGCCAGGTCCGCAATGCCCACCGGTTTGACGCCCAGGATCACGATGTCGGCGCGGGTTGCTGCCTCCTTGTTGTTTTCCGGCTCTTCCTCGCCGGCGATGGCCGTGATGCCGTGATGCCTTGCGGCCAGCTCGGCTGCACGTTCGGCACGACGGACGGTGGCGACAATATCGGCGGGGTCGGTGCCGCCCTCGATCAGGCCGCCGAGGATTGCCTCGTTCATCGACCCACAGCCCAGGAATGCGATTCGGTTGCTCATGCCTTCATTCTCGCAGTCCGCCCCGATTCCCAGCTAGCTCACATCTTCAGCGCAGTTTGTTCACAAATTCGGCGGCTAGCGTGGAAGGCACCTCATTGAGGGTGCGAGTGATACGGCAGGCATGCGGATGTCTGCCCGGCACCGGTGTTTTGCAGCGGGTTTCCCCCATTTTCCCGCCGCGGACCGCCGGTGCCTTCGCCGTTAAGTGGACGTGGCGCAGCCTGTTCCCGAGCGCCGGCCCGTCCGCGGTGTCCACCCGGGCTTGCGCTGCTTAGGACGCCAGCGCTTCCGTCTCCGGGGACTGGGGCAGCCCGATGTGCGGTGCAGGATCCAGCGGCCCTTCGAAGACCAGCTGGTCCAGGCGGCGAAGGATGAGCCCCTCGCGCAGCGCCCAGGGGCAGATCTCCATGCTCGGGAATTCGAACAGCTCCAGGGCGGCCTCCGCCACCAGCGCGCCGGCCAGCAGCTGGGGTGCACGGGCCTCCGAGACACCCGGGAGGTGAAGCCTGTCCTCGATCCGCATGGCCGAGATCCGTTGCGCCCACAGCCCGAGGTCAGCGGCGAACAGCTCCCGCTTGACGTAGGGGCCGACGGCGCTGGGAGCTGCACCGGCGATCCGGGCCAGCGAACGGAAGGTCTTGGAGGTGCCCGCCACGAGATTGGCCCTGCCCAGCTTGTCGAAGCTGCGCACGGCGGGCTTGAGCGTCGCGCGGATGTAGCGGCGGAGCTCCTTCACACTTTTGGCCGAGGGCGGATCCTCGTGCAGCCAGTCGCGGGTCACCCGGCTCGCCCCGAGCGGAACGGACATCGCGAGCTCGGGGAGCTCGTCCTGGCCGAAGGCCATCTCGAAGGACCCGCCGCCGATGTCCAAATCCAGGATGGGCCCGGCGCCCCACCCATACCAGCGGCGGACAGCGAAGAAGGTCATCGACGCCTCCTCGCTGCCGGTGAGCTCCTGGAGCGTGACGGTGGTTTCGTGCTTCACCCGGGCCAGCACGGCGGGCCCGTTGGTGGCCTCGCGGATGGCCGAGGTACAGAAAGCCAGGAGGTCATCCGCCTTGTGCCTGGCGGCGAATTCCCACGCCTCGAGCACGAATTCGATCAGTTCATGCTGGCCGGCGTCGTTGATGTTGCCGTCCCCGTCGAGGAACTGCACGAGGGACAACGGGCGCTTGTGTGAGGCGAAGGGGACCGGTCGGGCCCCGGGATGGGCGTCCACCAGCAGGAGGTGGACGGTGTTGGAACCGATGTCGAGGACGCCTAGACGCATGCTGCCATTATTCCCCGCGGGGAAGCCGCTGACCTAACTGGAACGGCGGCCCGGCTGACGGGCCCGCGCTGGCAGGCCCTGGCGTCAGGCCGGGCGACCGTCCTGCCGCCCGGCTACGCGCGCGCGTTCCCCGGTTCGTCGGTGGGGTTGTCGGTCGGCTCGCCGTCCGACTCTTCGGCGGGCTTGAAGTCGCGCCGGATGTTGGCGACGCCCTCCGGGTCGATTTCGAAGCCGAAGGCGGCGCCGGGGTTGATGACCATGCCCAGGTCATTTCCGAGGTTGCCGATGATCGCGGCGCCCTGGGTGCCCAGCACGTTGGGAGCGGCCTCCAGGTACTGCTCGGCGACGCGGCTCGGATGCGAGAACACGGCCAGGACGGGCTGTCCGGAGGAGTTTCCGAGCACGAGCGGCTCGACCTGGGAGTCGGCCCCTTCGAGGGAATCGGCGCTGACTATGTAGACCTCGTTGTTGAGGAAGGCCAGAATGACGTCCACCGGGTTGGCGTCCGGCTGTTCACCCTGGGCGAGCTTCTCTTCGAGGTCGTTCAGCGGCTGCGGGTCCTTGGGAGCGGGCTGTTCAGTCATGTTCCTACTCGATCACGTCCCGGCCGCGTCCGCAACGCGAAAAACACCGGACGGCTGCGGTTTCGCCGAAACTTCCGGCGAAACCGCCCGTTTCCGGCGACTTCGAGCGTGGTGGACCTGCGTCGCAGAGCTACTTCTTGGCGGCGGCCTTGCGTGCCGGGGCCTTGCGTGCCGTCGTCGTGCGCTTGACCGGGCCCTTGGCGCGTTTCTCCGCAAGGAGTTCGACGGCGCGTTCGCGTGTCAGTTCCTCCAACGCGGTGGTGCGCGGCACGGTGATATTGGTGACGCCGTCGGTGATGTACGGGCCGAAGCGGCCTTCCTTCACCACGATGTTCTTCTCCGAGATCGGGTCCGGACCGAACTCGGCGAGCGGGGGAACCGCGGCGCGGGCACCGCGCTGCTTGGGCTGGGAATAGATCTCCAGCGCCTGTTCCAGCGTGATGGTGAAGATTTCCTCTTCCGAGCCGATGGACCGGGAGTCCGTGCCCTTCTTCAGGTACGGGCCGAACCGGCCGTTCTGGACCGTGATCGGGTTGCCGTCGGCGTCCTGGCCGAGGACCCGGGGCAGGCTCATGAGTTGCAGGGCCTCGTCCAGGGTGACGGTGTCGACGCCCATCGAGGCGAACAGGGACCCGGTGCGCGGCTTGGCCTTGACCGGCTTTTTCGGCGGCTTGGGCTTGCCGTTCTTGTAATACTCCACCGGGGCGTTGGCCAGTTGCTCGGCCGTGGGCTCGGGGATGATCTCCGTGACGTAGGCGCCGTAACGGCCGTTCTTGGCCACCACGGAGTGCCCGGTGTGCGGGTCCGTGCCGAGCACGCGCTCTTCCGGGGCCGCGGTCTCCATCAGCTCGATCGCCTTCGCGGCCGTGAGCTCGTCCGGTGCCAGGTCCTCGGGAACGTTGGCGCGGGCGGATTCAACCACCTCACCGGTCTCCGGATCCACCACGGCGACGGAGCTCTCCAGATACGGGCCGAACTTGCCGACGCGCAGCGTGATGCCCTCCGCGATGGGCACGGAGTTGATCTCGCGGGCGTCGATTTCACCGAGGTTGTTCACGATGCTCAGCAGGCCCGGCTCGGAGTCTTGCCCGAAGTAGAAGTGCTTCAGCCAGGTCGCGCCTACCGCCTGGCCGTTGGCGATCTTGTCCAGGTCGGCTTCCATGTCGGCGGTGAACTCGTAGTCCACATAGTCTTTGAAGTGCTGCTCGAGGAGCCGGATCACGGAGAACGCGATCCAGCTCGGGACAAGCGCGGAGCCCTGTTTTCGGACGTAGCCGCGGTCCTGGATGGTGGAGATCGTCGAGGCGTACGTGGACGGGCGTCCGATGCCCTTCTTCTCCAGCTCGGCGGTGAGCGAGGCTTCGGTAAAGCGCGGCGGCGGGGACGTCTCGTGCCCGACGGCGACGATCTCCGAGGCGGTCAGGGCATCGCCCTTGGCCACGTTCGGGAGCCGGCGTGCTTCCTCGGACTCGTCATCTCCGCGGCTTTCGTCCTTGCCTTCTTCATAGGCGGCCAGGAAGCCCGGGAAGGTGATGACCGTGCCGGAGGCCGAGAACTCGGCGTCACGACGGTCGCCCGCCCCGTCTACCGTTTCAGCGCCGAGGCGGATGGTCGCGGTGGAACCCTTGGCATCGGCCATCTGCGAGGCGACGGTGCGCTTCCAGATGAGTTCGTAGAGCCGGAATTCGTCCCCGCTGAGCTGCTTGGCCACCTGGGCCGGGGTACGGAAGGAATCACCGGCGGGGCGGATGGCCTCATGGGCTTCCTGGGCGTTGGCTGCCTTTCCGCTGTAGACCCTCGGAGACTGGGGCACGTACTCCGGGCCGTACAGCTCGGACGCCTGGCGCCGGGCGGCCGTGACGGCCTCGTTGCTCAGCGCGGAGGAGTCCGTACGCATATACGTGATGTAGCCGTTTTCGTAGAGCCGCTGGGCCACCTGCATGGTGCTCTTCGAGGAGAACCGCAGCTTGCGGCCGGCCTCCTGCTGCAGGGTGGAGGTGGTGAACGGCGCTGCCGGACGCCGGGTGTACGGCTTGGTGTCGACAGAGCGGACACGGAACTCGGCATCCTGCAACCCTGCCGCCAGGGAGGTGGCGAGTTCCTCGTTGAGGTGCACCGAGTTGCGCGAGGTGAGTTCGCCGTTGTCGTTGAAGTCACGGCCGCTGGCGACCTTGGCGCCGTCAACGGCCGCCAGCTTCGCTTTGAATGATCCGGTGCCCGAATCGGCGCCGAACTGGCCCGTCAGGTCCCAGTACGAGGCGGACTTGAAAGCCATGCGCTCACGTTCACGGTCCACGACCATGCGGGTCACCACGGACTGCACACGGCCGGCGGAGAGCCCGCGGGCCACCTTGCGCCACAGCACGGGGGAAATCTCGTAGCCGTAGAGACGGTCCAGGACGCGGCGGGTTTCCTGCGCGTCGACCAGGTCCGTGTCCACATCGCGCAGGTTGTCCATGGCGCGGTGGATGGCTTCCTTGGTGATTTCACCAAAGGTCATGCGGTAGACAGGCACCTTGGGCTTGAGCACTTCCAGCAGGTGCCACGCGATGGCCTCGCCCTCGCGGTCCCCGTCGGTTGCGAGGTAAAGAGCGTCGGCACCTTTGAGCTGGGCCTTGAGTTCGGCGACCTTTTTCTTCTTGTCCGGGGACACCACGTAATACGGCTTGAAGTCGTTTTCAATGTCGACGGCGAACTTGCCCAGCGGCGTTTTCTTCAGTTCCGCGGGGAGCTCCGAGGGCTGCGGCAGGTCGCGGATGTGACCGATGGAGGCCTCAACGATGAAACCCTCGCCGAGGTACTTGGCGATGGTCTTGCTCTTGGCGGGAGACTCTACGATCACGAGTTTCTTGCCGGTTTTGGCCTTGCTTGGCACGGTGCTCCTACAGAAAAAGGTTGCTCGGGCCGATGCGCCCATACCCGCCTAGTTCACCATATTTTGC